>NZ_JBHVMH010000005.1:0-62949 GCF_042797035.1 Cellulosimicrobium sp. NPDC057862 | reverse complement strand
CCCGGGTTCTTCGGCCCGGCCACGGCGCGGGGCCCCCGGGGCGGGCCCCGGGGGCCGGGGCGGCCCCCCCCGGGGCCCCCCCCCCCCCCCCCCCCCCCCACCCCGGGACGTCACTTGGTCTCGTCGGCCTCGGCGTCGGCGACCACGGCCTCCGCGTCGGCGACCACGGCGACCTCGGCAGCAGCCTCGGCCACGACCTCGGCGGCGGCGTCGCCCGGCTCCTCGGCGGCGACCTCGGCAGCAGCCTCGGCGACCTCCTCGGCCGCGGCGGCCTCGACGTTCGCCTCGGCGGCGGTCTCGTCAGCCTCGAGCTGCTTCTCGGCACCGGCGAGGAGCTCGCGCTCCCACTCGGCCAGCGGCTCGGCCTCGGCGCCCGCCTCGGCCTCGGCGCCGGAGCGGCCGGAGTGACGCTGGAGCAGGCCCTCGGCGGCAGCGTCCGCGATCACGCGCGTGAGCAGCGTGACGGAGCGGATGGCGTCGTCGTTGCCGGGGATCTTGTAGTCCACGACGTCGGGGTCGCAGTTGGTGTCGAGGATCGCGACGATCGGGATGTTGAGCTTGCGCGCCTCGTCGACCGCGAGGTGCTCCTTGTTCGTGTCGACGATCCACACGGCGGAGGGGACCTTCGCCATGTCGCGGATGCCGCCGAGCGTGCGGGCGAGCTTGTCCTTCTCGCGACGCAGGACGAGGAGCTCCTTCTTGGTCAGGCCGGAGCCCGCGACGTCGTCGAAGTCGATCTCCTCGAGCTCCTTGAGGCGCTGGAGACGCTTGTGCACCGTGGTGAAGTTGGTGAGCATGCCGCCGAGCCAGCGGTGGTTCACGTACGGCATCCCGACGCGCGCGGCCTGCTCGGCCACGGGCTCCTGGGCCTGCTTCTTGGTGCCGACGAACAGGATGGAGCCGCCGTGCGCGACGGTCTCCTTGACGAACTCGTACGCACGGTCGATGTACGACAGCGACTGCTGGAGGTCGACGATGTAGATGCCGTTGCGCTCGGTGAAGATGAAACGCTTCATCTTCGGGTTCCAACGGCGGGTCTGGTGCCCGAAGTGGACACCGCTCTCGAGGAGCTGGCGCATGGTCACGACGGCCATGACACGTCCTTTCGCCGTGCGGCCCGGGATCCACCCGGTGCGCGCACGCTTCTGGCGGCCCCTCCCGGAGGACGGACCGCGGTGCGGTTGTCGGTGACGACCCTGGTGGTCGCACCCCTGGCGCCACCCGTGCCGACGCCTGCGACGCACCGTTCGAGCAGGTGCGGGCAGGACCGACGCCGGACGCGGCCCCGCCCGGACCGGCAAGAGCCGGGAGGATGGGCGAGGACGTGACGCGCGAAGTCGACCGGCTCCGTCCTCGACCGAGGTGATCACCTCGGGCCGGGCACGGCGAACGCGCCGGTCGCAGCGGCAAGTCTACCCGACGGCAGGGCCGACCACAGCCGCCGGCCGCAGGCGCCGCCGGGGCCGTCGTCCACAGGCCGCAGCGGCTGGCACGGCGTCGCGGGCCTGCGTCGGGCACGCTGGCGCGATGGCTCACGACCGTACCTCTGCGACGACCCGACCACGTGGGGTCGCCCTCGTGCTGTCCGCGCTCCTCCTCGCCCTCGCCCCGGTGGCCTCGGCCGCGCCGGGCGGGAGTCCCGAGGGCGCCCCGGTGGCGTCCCCGGGCTGGGTGCCGCCGCTCGACCGCGCACCCGGCGCCCTGGGCGTGCTCGCGCCGTTCGACCCGCCCCTGCACGACTGGCTGCCCGGCCACCGGGGCGTCGACCTCGCCGCCGCGGCCGGGGAGCCCGTCCTCTCCCCGGCGGACGGGGTGGTCACGTTCGCCGGGCCCGTCGCGGGCCGCGACGTGGTCGTGGTCACGCACGACGACGGGCTCCGCACGTCGCTCGAGCCGGTCACCCCCGTGGCGGCGCGGGGGACGGACGTCGCCGCGGGGAGCGTCCTCGGGACGGTGCAGGCGCCCGAGGACGGCGCCGTCGCGAGCCACTGCGCGGGCACCTGCGTGCACTGGGGCGTCCGGCGGGCGGAGCGCTACGTCGACCCGCTCGCGCTGCTCGGCGAGCGTCCCCCGATCGTGCTGCTCCCGCTCGGGAACCGGTAGTCGGACGACGGCGGCCGCAGGGATGCTCAGGCGCGCGGGAAGGCCTGCTCGAACGAGCTGCGCAGCCGCTCGGCCGTCACGTGGGTGTAGCGCTGCGTCGTCGCGAGCGACGAGTGCCCGAGGATCTCCTGCACGCTGCGCAGGTCTGACCCGCCGGCGAGCAGGTGCGTCGCGGCGCTGTGCCGCAGGTCGTGCGGAGCGACGTCGTCGACCCCGGCGGCGAGCGCGAGGCGGTGCACGACGTCGCGCACCTGCCGCTGACCCCACCGACCGCCCCGGTCCCCGACGAGGAGCGCGGCGCCCGACCGCTCCGTGACGAGCGCCGGCCGACCCGTGTCCAGCCACCGGGTCACGGCACGAGCCGCCGGGACGCCGAACGGCACGACCCGCTCCTTGTCCCCCTTGCCGAGCACCCGGACCACCCGCTGCGACAGGTCCACGTCGTCCACGTCGATCCCCGCGAGCTCGCCCACGCGGATCCCGGCCCCGTACAGCAGCTCGGCGGCCGCCCACTCGCGCAGCCGGGCCGGGTCGCCCTCGCCCGCCGCCTCCCGGGCGGCGTCGAGCATCCGGCCGGCGGCGTCGGCCGTGAGCACGGTCGGCAGGGTGCGCGGGACGCGCGGGCTCGCGAGCCGTGCGGCGGGGTCCGCCGAGACGCGACCGGTCCGGCGTGCCCAGTCGAAGAACGCCCGCGCGGCGGCGCCGCGCCGTGCGAGCGTCGCGCGGGCGAGCCCGCGCTCCGACTGCTCCGTCAGCCACGCCCGCAGGGCGGCGAGGTCGACGTCCTGCGGTGACGTCGCGCCGTGCCGGGCGGCGTGGCCCAGCAGCGCCTCGACGTCGCCCGTGTACGCACGCACCGTGTGCGCGGACGAACCCTGCGCGACCTCGAGCTGGGTCCCGAAGTCCGCGAGCGCCGCGTCGAGCGCCGGCGGCAGGGCGTCGGGTCGGCGCTCGTCCGGCAGGTCGGCGGAGTCGTCGGGACGGGTCGAGCGGGTCATTCCGCCAGTCTCGCGCGCGGGACCGCAGGACCGCCGGAGGCGCTCCGGCCGTTCCCCCCTCCGCCCGCCGCCGTGACTCGTCCGACCGACCTCCTCACCCCGCGCGGACGCGCCGCCATCCGCCGGTCGTCCGCTCGGCGAGGCCGCGGATCTCGAGCCGTCCGAGGGCACCGACGGCCTCCGAGACGGCGAGCCCGGCCGACCGGGCGACCGCGTCCGTCGGCGCCCCCGCGCGCAGCGGCAGGGCGTCCCACGTCCGCGTCTCGACGGCGTCGAGACCGTCGTACGCGGCATCGCGGGGCGCCTTGCGCGTCCCGGCGGCCGGCGCCGCCGGCGCCGCGTCCCGCGCCAGCGCCCCGGCCAGCTCCGCCACCTCGTCGGCGTCGGTGACGCACACGGCGGCACCATCGCGCAGGAGCCGGTGGCAGCCCGTCGACGCCATGGAGGTCACGGGCCCGGGGACGGCGCCGACCGGTCGGGAGAGCTCGGCCGCGCGCACGGCCGTGCTCAGCGACCCGGAGCGCCAGGCCGCCTCCACGACCACGGTCGCCCCTGCGAACGCCGCGATGAGCCGGTTGCGCAAGAGGAAGCGGACCCTGCTGGGCACGGAGCCCGGCGGGACCTCCGACACCACGGCGCCGCCGCCCGTACCCACGACGGCCCGAAGGAGCTCGGTGTTGCCGACCGGGTAGAGCCGGTCCACCCCACCGGCGAGGAACGCGACCGTCGGGGCGGACGACACCAGCGCGGCGCGATGCGCCGCGGCATCGATGCCGTACGCCCCTCCGGAGACGACCGTGAACCCGCGCGCAGCGAGTCCCGAGGCGATCTCCCCCGTCACGTGGCGCCCGTAGTCCGTGCAGGCGCGCGCCCCCACCACCGCGACGGACCGTGCGGCCAGCTCCGCCAGGCGGTCCGACCCCCGGACCCACAGCGCGAGCGGACGGACCGCACCGAGGTCGTCGAGGGCCGTCGGCCAGCCCGGGTCGCCCGGGACGACGAGCGAGCCGTCCAGGCGGTGCAGCACGTGGAGCTCGCGGCGCGGGTCGAGGCCGTCGAGCCGCGGTGCCCAGCGCGCGACGGCGCGCAGGAGCCGCGCGACGGGCCCGCTCCGTGGATCGCGGACGGGCGCGCGCCGGTCGTCGGTCGGCACCGCGGCACCGATCCCGGTCACCCCGAGCAGCCCGTCCAGCCCCTCTCGCTCGTCGCCGAAGTCCTCCGCGAGTCCGACGAGCGACCGGCGTGCCCGGGCCGGGTCGTTCACCGCCTCCACGAGCCAGGCGAGCGCGGCCGGGGCGCCGAGCTGCTCGACGAGCGCGACCGCGACCTCGTCCCCCGGCTCCGCCAGGCGTGACCACGCCGCCCGGGCGAGCCGGTCGTCGGTGACGTCGAACGCCGGGCGCACGGGTGTCGTCGGGCCCGCCCGGCGCTCAGCCACGGTAGCCCCGCGTCCGGAGCGCGAGGCCGGCCCCGACGTCGGCGCGCGTGGGCGCGGCGTGCCCGGCGAGGTCGGCGACGGTCCAGGCGAGACGCAGCACGCGGTCCGCTCCCCGCAGGCTCAGGGTGCCGCGGTCGAGCGCGGTGTCGACGTCCGTCAGGAGGCCCGGGTCGGGCCCGAGCCGGTCGCGCAGCCAGGTGCCGGGCACCTCCGCGTTCGTCCGCCACGGGGTGCCGGCGAGTCGGGTGGCCGCCGTCTCTCGGGCGGCGGCGACGCGCCGCGCGACCGCGACGCTCGGCTCTGGCTGCGCGGCGCCGGCCCGCTCGACCCGGGTGACGGGCCGGACCTCGACCTGGACGTCGACCCGGTCGAGGAGCGGACCGGACAACCGGCCGAAGTAGCGGCGCTGCGCGACGGGCGAGCACGTGCACTCGAGCCCCTTGCCGACGCCCTTGCCGCACGGGCACGGGTTCGCCGCGAGGACGAGCTGGAAGCGCGCGGGGTACCGCGCCGTCCCGCCGGCCCGGTGGATCACGAGCTCGCCGTGCTCGAGCGGCTGACGCAGGGTCTGGAGCACGCGCGCCCCGAACTCCGGCGCCTCGTCCAGGAAGAGGACTCCACGATGGGCGCGCGACGCGGCGCCGGGCCGGGGCAGGCCGCTGCCGCCCCCGACGATCGCTGCCGGGGTGGCCGTGTGGTGCGGGTCCTCGTACGGCGGACGGCGCACGAGCCCGGTTCCGGGATCGAACACCCCGGCCACCGAGTGAACGGCTGTCACCTCGACAGCCTCGCCCTCCGTGAGGTCGGGCAGGATCCCGGGCAGCCGCGACGCGAGCATCGTCTTGCCCGCACCCGGCGCCCCGACGAGCAGCAGGTGATGACCTCCCGCGGCCGCGACCTCGAGCGCGTGCCGTGCCTCGTCCTGACCCACGACGTCCGCGAGGTCCCCCGGCTGCGGGCGCACCGCGGCGGGCCGCGGCACCACGACCGGGGACGCGGCACCGCCCGGGTCGTCGAGCGACGCCCCGTGGAGCCGGGCGACGTCCGCGAGGGTCGTCGCCCCCACGACACGCGCACCGGGGACCAGCCGTGCCTCCTCGACGTCGGCTGCAGGCACGACGACCTCTCGGAACCCCGCGGCGACGGCCGCCGCCACCGCGGGCAGGACGCCGCGCACGGGCTGGAGGCGGCCGTCGAGGCCCAGCTCACCGAGGTGCACCACGTCTTCCACCGCGCGCACCGGGACGACCTGGGCGCCGGCGAGGAGCGCGACCGCGATCGCGAGGTCGAAGCCCGTGCCGGACTTGGGGAGCGCGGCGGGCGAGAGGTTGATCGTGACCTTGCGCTGCGGCCACGGGATGCCCGACGACGTGACGGCCGCACGCACGCGGTCCCTCGACTCGCTGAGCGCCGCGTCCGGGAGCCCGACGAGCACGAACCCGGGCACCGAGGCCGCGAGGTGCGCCTGCACCTCGACGACATGGCCCGACAGCCCGACGAGCGCGACGGCGCGGGTCGTGCCGAGGCCCATCAGGCGCTCACCCCGACGAGGTGCTCCACCTGTGCGGCGCCCGCTCGTGCCACGAGCACGGCGACGACGTCGATGCGGACCGACCGCGCGCGCACGTCGTGGGTCGCGAGCCACTCCCCCGTGAGCCGCCGCAGGCGACCGAGCTTCGCGGGCGTCACGGCCTGGGCGGGGTGCCCGAAGCCGGTGCCTCGACGCGTCTTCACCTCGACGGCGACCAGCACGTCCCCGTCGAGCGCGACGACGTCGAGCTCGCCGCGCGTCCCGCGCCAGTTGCGGTCGAGCAGGGTCCATCCCGCCTCGACCAGGTGGGCCGCGGCCACCCTCTCCCCGTACCGCCCGACGGCGTCCTTCGCTCCCATGGGCTCACCTCCGCCGCCCACCGTGGGCGACGGGGGGACGCACCGCCAGAGACTCGCGACCGCCTGTGGACGGGACCGTCAGGAAGCCGTCCTGTGGACGGCCTGGACCGTGGTCAGAGCTGGAGCTCAGCCTTCGCGAGCTCCTCGACGTTGACGTCCTTGAAGGTCACGACGCGCACGGACTTCACGAACCGTGCCGACCGGTACACGTCCCACACCCACGCGTCGGCGAGCCGCAGCTCGAAGTACACCTCGCCCGCTGCGGAACGCACCTGGAGGTCCACCTGGTTCGCCAGGTAGAAGCGACGTTCGGTCTCCACCACGTACGAGAACAGGCCCACCACGTCGCGGTACTCGCGGTACAGCGCGAGCTCCATCTCGGTCTCGTAGTTCTCGAGGTCTTCGGCGCTCACGCCTCCATCATGGACCATCGAGCGCTCGGCGCCCGCCTCAGCTCGTGGGCAGGGTGGCGTAGGGGTCGAGCTCGAGGACGTCCACGGGCTCCCCGTACGCGGGGACGTCGAGACCCTCGTCGCCCCGCTCGGGCAGCCGCCAGGACCTGCGGTGCTGCGGCGTCGGGCCGTGCTCGCGCAGGGCCTCGACGTGGGCCGCCGCGCCGTAGCCCTTGTTCTGGTCCCACCCGAAGGCGGGGTACTGCCGTGCGAGGCTGGTCATGAGGCCGTCGCGCTCCGTCTTCGCGAGGACGCTCGCCGCGGCGACCGAGGCGCACTGGAGGTCGGCCTTGACCAGCGTGCGCACCCGCGGGTCGACGAGACGCTCGTCGTCGTGCGGGTCGAGGTCGAACGCCTCGAAGAGGTCCACCGCCGAGGGGCGGCTGAGCCAGTCGTGCTTGCCGTCCAGGAGGACGGCGTCGACGTCGCCGACCGTGCGGCGCACCTGGGCGAGCGCCCGGCGGCCCGCGAGGCGCAGCGCACCGACGATGCCGTGCGCGTCGATCTCGGCGGGACCGGCGTGACCCACGGCCCAGGCGACGGACCACGCACGCGCGAGCGGCACGAGGGCCTCGCGCGCGGCCGCGGTGAGGAGCTTGGAGTCGGTGAGCCCGGGAGGGCAGGGCTTCGTCGCGAGGTCGACGACCACGACGCCCACCGAGACCGGCCCGGCGAGCGCCCCGCGACCGACCTCGTCCATGCCGGCGACGAGCCGGGCTCCGTCGCGCAGCATCGCGCGCTCCTGCCGGAGGTCCGGTCGACGACGCGTGGTCGCACGGCGCGCGCGCACGGGCGCGACGGCTGCACGCGCGTCGGGTGCCGCGGGGGGCCCGGGGACGGTGGGAGGCGCGACGGCGTCGAGCGTCACGGCTCCACCTCGGGCACGTCGGCGAACACGTCGCCGGGGTTGCGCAGGAGGCCCAGGTGGGAGAGGGGCCAGACCTTGACGAACGCCGTCCCGACGACGTTGCCCATCGGCACGAACCCGCCGCCGGGCTTGCCCGTGTTGTAGCGCGAGTCCGCCGAGTTCTGCCGGTTGTCGCCCATGACGAACAGCATGTCCTCGGGCACCGTGCGGTCGAACGGGTCCTGGCTGGGGATCGAGCCGGGCTTGATGTAGGTCTCGTCGATCGACACCCCGTTGACGCTCACCCGCCCCTCCGCGTCGCAGCAGACCACGTGGTCTCCCGGCGTGCCGATCACCCGCTTGATGAGGTGCTCACCGGTGTCCTGCGGCAGCAGGCCGATGAAGGTCAGCGCCGCGCGCACCGCCTCCGACACCGGGCTCTCGGCCTGCGGCACCGGCGGCGGCAACCACCCGCCCGGGTCCTTGAACACCACGATGTCGCCCCGGTGCACGTCGAACGCGCCTGGCACGAGCCGGGACACCATCACCCGGTCGCCCTCGACCAGGGTGTCCTCCATCGACGCGCTCGGGATGAAGAACGCCTGCACCAGGAACGTCTTGATGAGCAGCGACAGCACCAGCGCGCTGACCACGATGATCGCCGTCTCGCGCAACAGCGACGACTTCCGCGCCGGGCGTTCCCCGGCCCCGCGACCCGACCGGTGCGCACCAGGCTCCGCGAGGTGCTCCCCGTGCTGCGGGGTCTCCTCGTCGTCCCGAGGACCGAGCGCCGCGCGCTCGGTACCGGCGTCGGGTTGCGGGCCGCGGGGCGGGGCGCTGTCGGTCACGCGTTCACAATGCCACCTTCTGCCGTCTTCCGAGAAACGGACCGGCCCTCGGACCGCGCGTCCGGGGACGACGACGGCGGCCGCCCCGAGGGGACGGCCGCCGTCGTTCGAGCGGAGCGGCAGTACCTGCCGACAGCCGATCAGCGAGCGGGCGCGGTGTCGCGCTTCTCCTTGATCTTCGCCTTCTTGCCGCGCAGCGCGCGGAGGTAGTACAGCTTGGCGCGGCGCACGTCACCGCGCGTCACGACCTCGACCGAGTCGATGGACGGCGAGTGCACGGGGAACGTGCGCTCGACACCCACGCCGAAGCTGATCTTGCGGACCGTGAACGTCTCGCGGACCCCGCTACCCTGACGGGCGATGACGACGCCCTGGAACGCCTGGACGCGGGAGCGGGTGCCCTCGACGACCTTGACGTTGACCTTGAGCGTGTCGCCGGGGCGGAACTCCGGGACGTCGCTGCGCAGCGATGCTGCGTCGACGCTGTCCAGCGTGTGCATGGTGCTTCTCCTCGTCCGCCACAGGTCGGACGCGTGCTCGTGGCCCGGGCGCGCCGGGCCGTCGTGGTCTGTCGGTGGGGTGTGCCGTGCTGCGCGTGGACGGTCGACCACCTCGCGGTCGTCGACGCGTCGTGCCAGTCCGCCCGAGGATCCGGGCGCGGGCTCCCCTGTGGCAGAGGTTCCGGGGCGGCACACACCGATCGACCATTCTGCCACATGCCGGTGACCGGCGGCAGCCCGGGCCCGAGGACGACCCCCCGCGCACCGCGGAGGGTCAGGAGGCGTCGTGCCCGGCGCGGTCGAGGCGGCCGTCGACGACGGACCACCCGGCCTCGGCGAGGACCTCCAGGTCGTGCCGGTCGAGCGTGTCGACGTCGAGCGCGCGCACCATGTCCGGCCGCCGCGCGGCGGTCCGGCGCAGGGCCTGGTCGCGGCGCCAGCGGTGGATGCGCGCGTGGTGGCCCGAGAGCAGCACGTCGGGCACCTCGAGCCCGTCCCAGGCCGGCGGCTTCGTGTACACGGGGTACTCGAGCAGGCCCGCGGCACCGTGCGACTCCTCGACCAGCGACTCGGGGTTGCCCACGACGCCCGGCAGCAGCCGCCCGACCGCCTCGACCATGACGAGCGCGGCGACCTCTCCCCCGTTGAGGACGTAGTCCCCGATCGACAGCTCGCTGACCCGCATCCCGGCCGACCGGTAGTGCTCGGCGACGCGCGCGTCGATCCCCTCGTAGCGCCCGCAGGCGACGACGAGGTGCTCCTCGCTCGCGAGCGCCTCCGCCGTGCGCTGCGTGAAGGTCTCGCCCGACGGCGTCGGCACGACCAGGTGCACGGCGCTGGCCCTGGCCTCGTCACCGTCCGGCGTCCCGGCCGAGAGGCCCGACACGTCGTCGATCGCGCGGCCCCACACGTCGGGGCGCATGACCATGCCCGCCCCGCCGCCGAACGGTGTGTCGTCCACGGTGCGGTGCCGGTCCGTCGTCCAGTCCCGCAGGTCGTGGACGCGCAGGTCGAGGATCCCCGCGGTGCGCGCCTTGCCGACGAGCGACAGGTCGAGCGCGGCGAGGTAGTCGGGGAAGATCGTGACGACGTCGATGCGCACGGTCAGGCCTCGCCGTCGCGCGGGTCGTCCGGCTCGCTCGCGGCGGGGCCCGACGTCTCCTCGCCGCCGTCCGGGGTCGCCACCTCGAGCCGGTCGGCGTCCGACGCGAGCAGCCCGCCCGGCGGGTCGAGCACGACCCGGCCGCCGGCCACGTCGACGAGCGGGACGATCTGCCGGACGAACGGGACGAGCGTGCGGGCGCCCCCGGTCTCGCGCAGCACGAGGACGTCGTGCGCGGGCAGGTGCTCGAGGCCGTCGATGCGTCCGAGGGGCCGGCCGTCCGGGTCCTCCGCGCGGAGCCCGACGAGCTCGTGCGGGTACCACGCGTCCTCCTCGTCGGACGCGTCGACCTCGACCACGAGCTCGACGCCGCGCAGGGCCTCGGCGGCGGTGCGGTCGCGGACGCCCTCGAAGCCGACGAGCCACCGCCCCTGGTGCACCCGAACGGTCCCGACCGTGAGCGGTCCCGCCGTCGCGGGCCGCGTCTCCAGGCGCTCGCCCACGGCGAGGCGCTCCTCGGGATCGTCGGTGCGCAGGTCGAGCGCGACCTCGCCACGCAGTCCGTGCGCCTTGCCGACGCGCGCGACGGTCAGCTCCATGGTCGTCACTCCTCCGGTGGTCCTGTTCAGGGGTGGTGCCGGGTCGGCACCTGGTCGGGTGGCGGGAACAGGAAGGCCCGGCCCGCCGGTCGGCGGGCCGGGCCTAGCCCGTGGCCCCTCGCGGGGCACGATGTGCGGGCCTCAGCGGCGGTCGACGTCCACGACGTCGACGCGGACCGGCCCGTCGGTCGCGAGCGCGCCGATCACCGTGCGCAGGGCACGGGCGGTGCGTCCGCCACGACCGATCACGCGGCCGAGGTCGTCCGGGTGCACCCGGACCTCGAGCAGGTCACCGCGACGCAGCGTCTTCGCGTTCACCCGGACGTCGTCCGGGTTGTCCACGATGCCACGCACGAGGTGCTCGAGCGCCTCGGCGATCATCAGGCCTGCTCGTCGGCAGCGGCCTCGTCGGCCGTGTCGGCGGGCTCCTCGGCCGGAGCCTCGGTCTTCTTCTCGGCAGCCTTGGCCTTGACCTTCTCCGCGTCCGCGGCGGCGGCCTCGATCGCGGCGGCCGGGTCGACCTTCTCGCCCTTGACCTTGAGCGTGCCCTCGGCCCCGGGCAGGCCCTTGAACTTCTGCCAGTCGCCCGTGATCTTGAGGAGCGCGAGCACCTGCTCGGTCGGCTGCGCGCCGACGCCGAGCCAGTACTGGGCGCGGTCCGAGGTGATCTCGATGAACGAGGGCTCCTCGGTCGGGTGGTACTTGCCGATCTCCTCGATCACGCGACCGTCACGCTTGGTGCGCGAGTCCGCGACGACGACACGGTAGTACGGCGCACGGATCTTGCCGAGACGCTTCAGACGAATCTTGACGGCCACAGTGGTGGTCTCTCCTGGTTCTGGTTCGGGCGAACCCGGACCCGTCCCGTGGGGACAGGACGAGGAAGGGGTTCAGGACACGGCACGCGCCGGAGAGAGGGGCCGGGGCACGCCGAGTACCGGGACATTGTGCCAGACCGGACCGGCCGGGACCAACCTGCGCGCGACCCCTCAGCCCGCGTGCGGGGCGACGATCTCGCCGCGGAGCACGATCGCCGTCGGCGCGCGCAGGACGCCGACGTCCTGGCGCGGGTCCTGCGGGTACACGACGAAGTCCGCCGACGCGCCCTCGACGAGCGACGTGTAGCCGAGGTACTCCCGGCCCTGCCAGCTCGCCGCCGCGACGACCGCCGCGTCGGGGATGCCGGCGGCCACGAGCTCGGCGCACTCGTCCGCGAGGCGGCCGTGCCCGATCGTCCCGCCCGCGTCCGTCCCCACGAGGATCTGGATGCCCGCCTCGTACAGCGCCCGGGCCTGCTCGTACCTCCGCTCGTGCAGCCGTCGCATGCGCGCCGCGAACACCGGGTACTTCGCGTCGGCCTGCCGGGCGATCGCCTCGAACTGGCCGACCTGCAACAGGGTGGGCGTGACCGCGACCCCGCGCTCGGAGATCTCGTACATCAGGTCGGGGTCGATCCCCGTGCCGTGCTCGATCCCGTCGACGCCCGCGGCGAGCAGGGACGGGATCACCTCCTCGGAGAAGGCGTGCACGGTGACGCGCGCGGCCTCGGCGTGCGCGGCGGCGACGGCCTCGGCGAGGACGTCGTCGGGCCACAGCGGCCGGAGGTCTCCCTCGGCCCCGAGGTCGCGGTCGATCCAGTCGCCCACGATCTTCACCCAGCCGTCGCCCTGGCGCGCCTCGCGCCGCACGGCCTCGGGGAGCTGGGCGACGTCCTCGAGCTCGAGCCCGTAGCTCCGCAGGTAGCGCTTGGGGCGCGCGAGGTGCCGCCCGGCCCGCACGAGCCGCGGCAGGTCGCGCCGCCCGTGGACCCACCGCGTGTCGAGCGGCGAGCCCGCGTCGCGCACGAGGAGGACGCCGCTGTCGCGGTCCGTGACGGCCTGGTCCTGCGCCGTCGCCGCGTCGACCGCGCCCTGGGCACCCAGGCCGACGTGGCAGTGCACGTCGACGAGGCCGGGCAGGACCCAGCCCTCGAGCTCGACCATGTTGGTGCCCTGCGCCGACGGTCGGGTGAGACTGATCCGCCCGTCCTTGACCCACAGGTCGCCCACCTCGCGGTCGTCGCCGACGATGACGTGGCCGCGGACGTGCAGCGTGGGGCCTTCCAGCGCGGACATGCGGCTCCTGGGTGAGGACGGTCAGGACGGTCGGCCCGGTTCGCGGACGCGGGCAGGCACCGGGCAGGTGCCACGGACATAACCTAGCGCCCGGGCGCCCCCGGGACGCAGCCGGGACACGGGCGCGTGCGGTGGGTAGGCGCCGGTCCGGTCAGCGGCCGAGCAGCTTCTCGAACCCGGGCGGGAGCTGGAGGTCGTCCGGCGACGGCTGTGCGGGCTCGTCGGCCCGGCCCACGCCGAACGCCGAGCCGGCGGGTGCCGCCGGACCCGTGGCCTCTCCCGCCGCTCGCGCCGCGGCCGCGCGCTCCTGCGCTGCGCGCTTCGCCGGGTTGCCCGACCTGCCCTTGACCTTGCGCTGGGGTGCCTGGCGCCCGCGCGCCTTCTTGCCGCCCATGCCCGGGAGGTTGCCCATGCCCGGCATCCCCGGCATCCCGCCGCCGCGGCTCATCTGCCGCATCATCTTCTGCGCGCCCGCGAACCGCTCCAGGAGCTGGTTGACGTCGCTCGTCGTCACACCGGAGCCTCGCGCGATGCGCGCGCGGCGCGACCCGTTGATGATCTTCGGGTTGTCGCGCTCCGCGGGGGTCATCGAGCGGATGATCGCCTCGATCCGGTCGACCTCGCGCTCGTCGAAGTTGTCGAGCGCCTCGCGCATCTGGCCCATGCCCGGGAGCATCCCGAGCATCTTCTTCATCGAGCCCATGTTCTTCATCTGCTGCATCTGCACCAGGAAGTCGGCGAGCGTGAAGTCCTGCCCCGTGGCGACCTTCTCCGCCATCTTCGCGGCCTGCTCGGCGTCGAACGCCTTCTCTGCCTGCTCGATGAGCGTGAGGACGTCGCCCATGTCGAGGATGCGCGACGCCATGCGGTCCGGGTGGAACGCCTCGAAGTCGGTGAGCTTCTCGCCCGTGGACGCGAAGAGGATCGGGCGCCCGGTGACGCCGCGCACCGACAGCGCGGCACCACCGCGCGCGTCGCCGTCGAGCTTCGTGAGCACGACGCCCGTGAAGTCGACGCCCTCCTCGAACGCCTTCGCGGTCGCGACGGCGTCCTGGCCGATCATCGCGTCGATGACGAAGAGGACCTCGTCCGGCTGGACGGCGTCGCGGATGTCCGAGGCCTGCTGCATGAGCACGGCGTCGAGACCGAGGCGGCCCGCGGTGTCGACGATGACGACGTCGTGCTGGCGCTGGCGCGCCGTCTCGACGCCCTCGCGCGCGACGGCGACCGGGTCGCCGATGACGTCGTCGACCTCGACGCCGCTCTGGTTGCCCGGGTGCGGGGCGAACACCGGGACCCCGGCGCGCTCGGCGACGACGCTGAGCTGGGTGACCGCGTTCGGCCGCTGGAGGTCCGCGGCGACGAGGAGCGGCGTGTGCCCCTGCTCGCGCAGGTGCAGCGCCAGCTTTCCGGCGAGCGTCGTCTTGCCCGCGCCCTGGAGACCCGCGAGCATGATGACCGTCGGCGGCGTCTTGGAGAACCGCAGCCCGCGGCTCTCGCCGCCGAGGATGCCGACGAGCTCCTCGTTGACGATCTTCACGACCTGCTGCGCCGGGTTGAGCGCGCCCGAGACCTCGGACGAGAGCGCCCGCTCGCGCACGGTCGCGCTGAACTCGCGGACGACGGGGACCGCCACGTCGGCGTCGAGCAGCGCGCGCCGGATCTCCCGGATCGTCGCGTCGATGTCCGCCTCGGACAGCCGGCCCTTGGAACGCAGGTTCTTGAAGGTCGAAGTCAGTCGGTCCGACAGCGTGTTGAACACCGCGTCATCCTCACCAGTCGTCGGAAGTCTCGTCTGCGTCGGCGCTCCCGCCTGCCCTCGCCCGAGGCCGGGCACGGGCTGGCGGAGGACGGGCCGTCCGCGAGGGACCAGCCTACCCGGCGGCGTCCGGATCTCTCGGCACGTCTCTGCGCACAGCCCCCAGCGCGCGCAGCGTCTCCCCCACGAGGTCGTCGACGAGCCGCGCCCGCCACGCGGTCCACGCGCTCGGCCCGAGGGACGACGCGTCCGCCTCGGTCAGCGCGCGCAGCACCCGGAGGAGCTCCGGCCGGTGGTCGACGGCGTCGGCGAGCTCCGCGACCGTCGCCGGGTCGTCCGGGTCCTCGCTCACCGCGAGCCGGGACAGCGTCAGGTGGTGCCGCACGAGGCGCTCCACGTCGGCCACGACCTCGGGCTCGAAGCCCATGCGGCCGAGGATCGCGGGGACCAGCCGCGCGCCCTCGACCGAGTGGTCGACGGCGCCCGCGCGCTTGCCGATGTCGTGCAGCACCGCGGACAGCAGGAGCAGGTCCGGTCGCTCGACGTCCTTGCGGCCCCGGGCCGCGCGCGCCACGACCTCCACGAGGTGACGGTCGACGGTGTGCCGGTGCACGGCCGCGCGCTGCGGACGGTTGCGCACTCCGGCCCACTCCGGGATCCACGTGGTCACCACGCCGGCGAGGTCGAGCGCCTCCCACACGGCGACCTGGGCCTGCCCCGAGCCCAGCAGCGAGAGGAACGCCGCGCGCGCGGCCCGCGGCCACGGCTCGGGGAGGGGCGGGCACTGGGCGAGGCTCGCGACCGAGACCGGGGAGAGCGTGAGGCCCGTCCGCGCGGCGGTGGCGGCGGCGCGCAGCGAGAGGAGGGGGTCGGACGCGGGGTGGGCGTCCACCGCGAGCACGAGCTCGCCGTCGTGCTCGACGAGCCCGTCGCCGACGGACCGCAGCCGCGGTGCCGCCCGGCGGCCCCGGACGAGGACCGGACGGCGGGCGATCGAGGGCCGCTGGAGCGCCTGGCGGGCGCGGCGGACCGTCGTGTCGAGCGCGTAGGAGACCTCGCGGCCGGCCGCGGCGAGGCTCGCGAGCAGCTCGTCGGGGTCGTCGAACCCGGACAGCGCGGCGACCTCGTCGAGGTCGGCGAGCAGGAGACGGCTCGTGTGCCGTCCGGTGACGACCTGCAAGGTGTCGCGCACGTCCAGCAGGTGCGCGTGCGCACGGTCGACCGACCCGTGCGGACGGTCCGTGAGCCACGTCGCGGCCAGTGCCGAGAGCACGACCGCGTCCCGGATCCCGCCGCGCGACTCCTTGAGGTCGGGCTCGATGAGGTACGCGAGCTCGCCGGACCGCTCGGCACGCTCGCGCGTCGAGGAGAGCAGGTCGGGCAGGCGGCGACGCGACGCCGAGCGCCAGTCCGTGAGGACCGCGGACGACGCCCGGTGCACGACGACCGCGTCTCCCGCCACCGCACGCACGTCGAGCCAGCCGACGGCCGCGGGGACGTCCTTGGACGCCACCTGGCGGCACTGCGAGAGCGAGCGCACCGAGTGGTCGAGGTCGACCCCGGCGTCCCAGAGCGGGTACCACAGGCGCTCGGCGACCCGCGCGACGTCGTCGGCCGCGTGGCTGCGGCCGTCGTGGACGAGGACGAGGTCGAGGTCGCTCGCGGGCCCCATGTCGCCCCGGCCGAGGCTGCCCACGGCGGCGAGCGCGATGCCGTCGGGCACGACGCCGTCGGTCGCCTCACGCCACAGGCCCTGGAGGGACGACGTCACGAGGTCGACGACGGCGGCCCGGCGCGCGACCCCGCTGCGGCCGGGTCCGCTCATGGACCGCGCGACGTCGAGCATCCGCGCGCGGAGGTCCCGCACCCCCTCGGGGTGCGGGACCTCCGCGCTCTGCTCGCCCGGCTGCTGCCCGAGGCGCCCCGCCGATCCCCCTGCGACCCCGCCCGTGGTCGGGGTGTCGGCGTGGTCGGTCATCCGATGGTCCGTCGCCTCACAGAGCGCCGGGGCCGTGCTCGCCCGTGCGCACGCGGGCGACGTCGTCCACCGGGACCGTCCAGACCTTGCCGTCGCCGATCTTGCCGGTCTGCGCCGCCTTGACGATCACCTCGGTGACCACGGTCGCGTCGGCGTCGTCGACGAGGACCTCGATGCGGACCTTGGGCACCAGGTCGACGGTGTACTCGGCGCCGCGGTAGACCTCGGTGTGGCCCTTCTGGCGCCCGTAGCCGCTGGCCTCGCTGACCGTCATGCCCCGCACGCCCGCGGCCTCGAGCGCCGACTTCACGTCGTCGAGCCGGTGCGGCTGGATGATTCCCGTGACGAGCTTCATGCCCGCACCTCCTTGATGACGCTGCCCTGCTGGATGGACTCGTACGCCGTCTCGCCGTGGACCGCGAGGTCGATGCCGCCGACCTCGGCGTCCTCGCTGACCCGCCAGCCCATCGTGACCTTGAGGATCAGGCCGATGACGAGCGTGGTGGCCGCCGAGAACACGATGGCGACGAGGGCGATGAGGATCTGCACGACGAGCTGCTGCGCGCCGCCGCCGAAGAACAGGCCCGTGTCGGTGGCGAGGAAGCCGATCGCGACGGTACCCCAGAGGCCCGAGACCAGGTGGACACCGACGACGTCGAGCGAGTCGTCGTAGCCGAACCGGTACTTGAGCCCGACCGCGAGCGCGGAGAGCGCGCCGGCGACGAGACCGAGGACGATCGACGTCACCGGGTTGAGGGCTCCAGCGGCCGGCGTGATCGCGACGAGACCCGCCACGACGCCGGACGCCGCACCGAGCGACGTCGCGTGGCCGTCGCGGATCTTCTCCGTGAGGAGCCAGCCGATGATGCCCGCCGCGGTGGCGCTCGTCGTGTTGACCCAGGCGAGCCCGGCGGTCTCGTTGGCCCCGAAGGCCGAGCCCGCGTTGAAGCCGAACCAGCCGAACCACAGGAGCGCCGCACCGAGCATGACGAACGGCAGGTTGTGCGGGCGCATCGGCTCCTTGCCGAAGCCCTTGCGCTTGCCGATGAGGATCGCGAGCACGAGGGCCGCGACACCGGCGTTGATGTGGACGACCGTGCCGCCCGCGAAGTCGATCGGCGCGACCGTGGCGGCGCCGTCGGTCACCCCGAAGATCCTCGCCGCGAGGCCGTTCTCGTTGCCCGAGAGGAAGCCGCCGCCCCAGACCATGTGGGCGAGCGGGAAGTACGTCACGGTGACCCAGATCGCCGTGAAGGTGAGCCACGTGCCGAACTTGACGCGGTCGGCCAGCGCACCGGAGATGAGCGCGACCGTGATGATCGCGAACGTCACCTGGAACGCGATGTCCACCACGTTCGGGTAGTTGCCGAGCGTGCTCGCCACGGCGCTGCCGTCGGCGTCGGTGATCGCGCCCGAGAGGCCGAACTGCGCGAACGGGCTGGCGACGAGGCCACCCGTCCCGGCCTCGCCGTAGGACATCGACCAGCCCCACAGCACGTAGACGACGCCCACGACGGCCATCGCGCCGAACGACATCATCATCATGTTCAGCACGGACTTGGCGCGGACCATGCCGCCGTAGAAGAACGCCAGTCCGGGCGTCATCAGGAGCACGAGGGATGCTGAGGTCAGCATCCACGCGGTTGCCCCGGTGTCCCACTCCATCGGATCATCTCCCCTCGCCAGCCGGGCGGCCGGTCGGGGACTACGGTGGTGCGGGCGGGTTTCCCCCGCGGTGTCGGCGTGTTACGCGGGTGTGACAAGCGTTCCTCGGACGTAAACGTTCCGTTTCACCCGGGTGGAGGCGCCGCGCGGCGTCCGGATCGCGACACGCTCGTGATCGCACCGTGACACGACCGTGACCCGCCGCGGGGCGTCAGTCAGTCGCCGAGGAGACCGTCGACGAACTGCTCCGGGACGAACGGGGCGAGGTCGTCAGGGCCCTCCCCCAGCCCGACGAGCTTCACGGGGACGCCCAGCTCGCGCTGGACCGCGACGACGATGCCGCCGCGCGCGGTGCCGTCGAGCTTCGTCAGGACGATGCCGGTGACGCCCGCGACCTCGCCGAAGACGCGCGCCTGGTTGAGCCCGTTCTGCCCCGTCGTCGCGTCGAGGACGAGGAGGACCTCGGAGAGCGGCGCCTCCTTGGTGATGACGCGCCGGATCTTGCCCAGCTCGTCCATGAGGCCCTGCTTGTTCTGGAGCCGCCCGGCGGTGTCGACGAGCACGACGTCCACGCCCTCGGTGCGGCCGCGGCGCACGGCGTCGAACGCCACGGCGGCGGGGTCGGCACCGTCGCGGTCGGACCGCACGGTCGGGACGCCCACGCGCGAGCCCCAGGTCTCGAGCTGGTCCGCGGCCGCGGCACGGAACGTGTCGGCCGCGCCGAGCACGACGCTGCGGTCCTCCGCGACGAGCACGCGCGCGAGCTTGCCCACCGTCGTGGTCTTGCCCGTGCCGTTGACGCCGACGACGAGCACCACGGCCGGGACCGGGCTCCCGTCGTCCCCGGCGTGGGGAGAGGTCGCCAGCGACCGGTCGAGCGACGGGTCCACGAGCGCGACGAGCTCGGTGCGCAGCAGGTCGCGCACGCTCGCCGCGTCCCGCACCCCGAGGACCCGGACCTTGGTGCGCAGCGCGTCGATGAGCTCGCCGGCCGGACCGGCACCCACGTCCGCGAGCAGGAGCGTCTCCTCGAGCTCGTCCCAGTCGTCCTCGGTGAGGTGGTCGCGCGAGAGCACGGAGAGGAGGCGGGCGCCGAGCGGCGAGCCGGACCGCGCGAGCCGCTCACGGAGCCGGACGAGGCGACCGCCCACGGGCTCGGGGCGCTCGACGGTCGGTGCGGGGGCAGCCTCCGCCGCCGGCGGGGCGTGGTCCTCCGCCTCCGGGGGGGCCGCCGCGGCCTCGCGGGTCGCGGGAGGCTCGACCGGTGCGGCGGGAGGGGACTCGACGACGTCGCGGCGGCGTCGGCGGACCGACACGGTCCCGAAGGTCACGAGGCCGACGACGAGCAGGACGCCGAGGACGATCCAGAGCGGGAGGAGGTCGTTCACCCCGGAAGTCTCTCAGACGAGAGCGGAGGTGACGCGGTGGTGACCCGGCGGCGGCTACGCCTGGGGAGGACGCTCCCCCGGGTGCAGCGGCCGCACGCGCTCGCGCGCGCGGTGCAGGACGTCGGTCAGCTCCTCCGCGTCGACGTACGCGTTCGACGTCACCTCGGTCGCGGTGAAGAAGTCGTCGATGCTCGTGTCCACGGGTCGGGGCATGCGCACGGTCCCGACGTGGTGCGCGTCGAGGCTCCCGCGCCGGCGCCGCCGACGCAGCCCCGAGCGGAAGTCGCGCCAGAACGCGCGCATCCACTGGTCTCCGGACCGGTCCCCCTGCGCGGCCGACGACTGGGCCTCCGAACGCGCGACGACGCTCGCGAACAGGAACACGACAGCGGCGACGCCGAGCGTGAGCCCCAGCCACACGAACATCCAGACCATGAGGTCCAGTATCCGGGTCGAAGCAGCCGCCGCGACCGGTGCCACGCCGTGCCGTCCGATCAGCACTACATCTTCACAAGGCCCGGAATTCCAACGATTTCGAGGCATCGATGCAGGTCGGCGGGGTGCTCCCGCACGGGGTGAGTCGCCTCACACCGGGACGTCCTCGCGCGCCTCGTTCATCCGCTGGCTGATGACGGTCGTCACGCCGTCCCCGCGCATCGTCACCCCGTAGAGGGCGTCGGCGATCTCCATCGTCCGCTTCTGGTGCGTGATGACGATGAGCTGCGAGTCCTCCTGGAGCTCCCGGAAGATCTCGAGGAGGCGGCCGAGGTTGACGTCGTCCAGGGCCGCCTCGACCTCGTCCATGACGTAGAACGGCGACGGGCGGGCCTTGAAGATCGCCACGAGCAGCGCGACCGCCGTGAGCGAGCGCTCACCGCCGGAGAGCAACGAGAGCCGCTTGACCTTCTTGCCCGCCGGTCGCGCCTCGACCTCGATCCCGGTCGTGAGCATGTCGTCCGGGTCGGTGAGCACGAGCCGACCCTCGCCGCCGGGGAACATGCGCGCGAACACCCGCTCGAACTGCTCGGCGGTGTCGCGGTAGGCGTCCGCGAAGACGCGCTCGACCCGCTCGTCGATCTCCTTGACGATCTCCAGGAGGTCGGCGCGCGACTTCTTGAGGTCGGCGAGCTGGTCCGCGAGGAACTTGTGCCGCTCCTCGAGCGCCGCGAACTCCTCGAGCGCGAGCGGGTTCACCTTGCCGAGCCGGCCCAGGTCGCGCTCGGCGGCGCGCAGCCGCTTCTCCTGGGCCGCACGGTCGTAGGGCACGGTTCGCGGCTCGTCGTCGTCCGACGGGACCGGGACGTCGCGGTGGGGGCCGAGCTCCTCGACGAGGACCGCGGGGTCGAGGCCCAGCTCCTCGACGCTGCGCGCCTGGAGCTGCTCGATCCGGAGCTGCTGCTGGGTGCGCGCCACCTCGTCGCGGTGCGCGACGTCGGTCAGCTCGCGGAGGCGGGAGGCGAGGTCGTCGACCTCGCGCCGGGCAGCGGTCACGGCGGCGTCGCGCTCGGCGCGCGCCGCCTCCGCGGCCTCGCGCTCCTCGCCCGCGCGGGCGAGGGACCGGTCGACCGCGCCGAGGGCGCGCGCCGCGCCGTCGCGCACGGCCGACGCGCGCTCGGACTGGCGCACCCGGGCGGCCTCCCGCCGTGCGGCCCGCTCGCGCGCCTCGCGCTCCGCCGCTGCGGCCCGGGCGAGGGACTGAGCCCGGCCGGCCACGGCCCGCGCGCGCTCCTCGCTCGTGCGCAGGGCGAGGCGCGCCTCGGTCTCCGTGGTCCGGGCCGCCGACGCGAGCGCGAGGAGGCGGTCGCGCTCCGTGGTCGCCGCGGCGACGGCCTCCTCGGACTGCTCCGGCGCCGCCTCCGCGACGTCGAGCCGCTCGACGAGGCCAGCGAGCGCCTCGCGCGCGTCGTCGAGCCCCTGCGACGCCCGCCCGAGCGAGGCACGCACGCGCTCCGCCTCCGCGGCCGCCGAGCGCGCCGTCGCACCGAGGTGGCCGAGCTGCTCCGCGACCGCCGCGAGCTGGGCGTCCGACTCGTTGAGCCGGTCGAGGGTGTCGTCGTAGCGGGCGCGCGCCCCCTGCGCGGCGTCGCGCGCACCCACGAGGGCGAACCGCGCGCGCTCTCCGCGGGCCGACGCGTCGTCGTGGGCGGCACGCGCCTCGTCGAGCGCGGACTGGAGGTGCAGGACGCTCGGCGCCGAGGCCGAGCCGCCCCACGCGCGCGTCGCCGCCAGGAGGTCGCCCCCGCGCGTCACGACCGCGACGCCGGGATGCCGGGCCACCAGGGCGCGCGCCTGCGCGAGGTCGTCGACGACGGCGACGTCCGTGAGCAGGGCGCGCACGGCGTGGCCGACGCCCCCGCCCGCCGTCACGACGTCGACGGCCCAGCGCGCGCCGTCGGGCAGGGTGGCCGCGTCGCGCCCGCGCCCGTGCGCCGCGTCGCTCGCGACGACGAGCCCTGCCCGGCCGGCGTCCTCGGTGCGCAGGTAGCGCAGCGCGTCGACGGCGGCGTCCACCGACTCGACCGCGACGGCGTCCGCGGCGGGGCCGAGCGCCGCCGCCACGGCGTCCTCGTACCCGGCCTCCACGCCGAGCAGCGCCGCGAGCGACCCCACCACGCCGACGCCGTCGGCGGCGAGCAGCGCACCGGCGCCGTCCTTGCGGTCGAGGCTCAGCTCGAGCGCCTCGATCCGCGCGCTCCACGTGGCGCGCTCCTGGTCCGCGGCGGAGGCGTCGTCCTCCAGCTCCCGCACGACCGTCGTCGTCCGCTCGACCTCGTCCGCCGCAGCCTCGTGCTCGGCGTCGAGGCCCTCCTCGCCCTCCTCGGCGCCGACCACCTGGGTCTCCAGCACCGCGAAGTCCGTGCGCGCCCGGGTGCCCCGGAGCTCGGCCTCCGCCAGCGACTCGCGGAGCCGCCCGATCTCCGCCTCCGCCGCCTCGACCCGGGTGCGCTGCGCGGCGACCTGGCCTGCGAGGCGCGCGAGGCCCTCCCGGCGGTCGGCGGCACCGCGGAGCAGGGTCGCGACCGCGCGCTCGGCCTCGCCCGCCGACCGCTCGACGTCCTCACGGTCCGCGACGGCCGCCGCGAGCGCGCCCCGTGCGCGCGCGACCTCGGCCTCGAGCTCGGACTCGGTCGCGCGCACGCGCTCCGCCTGGGCCTCGAGCTCGTCGGGGTCCTGGCCGCGCGGGCCGGGCTCGGGGCGACCGAGCAGACGGACACGCTCCTCCGCGAGCGTCTGCGTGCCGCGCAGGCGCTCGCGCAGGGACGACAGCCGGAACCACACGTCGGTCGCGGCGCCGAGCGCGGGAGCCGCCTCCGCGGCCTCGCGCTCGAGCCGGCCGAGCCCGTCGCGGGCCGTGGCGAGCGCCCGCTCGACCTCCGCCTGCTGCGTGCGCAGGGCCGCCTCGTCCGCGATCTCCTGCTCGAGGGTCGCGGTGAGCTGCGCGAGGTCGTCCGCGAGCAGGCGGGCCTTGGCGTCGCGCAGGTCGGCCTGGATCGTCGCGGCCCTGCGGGCGATCTCCGCCTGCCGGCCCAGCGGGCCGAGCTGGCGGCGGATCTCCGTCGTGAGGTCGGCGAGCCGGGTGAGGTTGGCCTGCATCGCGTCGAGCTTGCGGAGCGCCTTCTCCTTGCGCTTGCGGTGCTTGAGGACGCCCGCGGCCTCCTCGACGAACCCGCGCCGGTCCTCGGGCGTCGCGCGCAGGACGGCGTCGAGCTGACCCTGCCCGACGATCACGTGCATCTCCCGGCCGAGGCCGGAGTCCGAGAGGAGGTCCTGGATGTCGAGCAGGCGGCACGCGGAGCCGTTGATCGCGTACTCGGAGCCCCCGCTGCGGAACAGCGTGCGGGAGATCGTCACCTCGGTGTAGTCGATCGGCAGCGCGCCGTCGGTGTTGTCGATCGTCAGGGAGACCTCGGCGCGCCCGAGCGGCGGCCGCCCGGACGTCCCCGCGAAGATGACGTCCTCCATCTTGCCGCCGCGCAGGGTCTTGGCCCCCTGCTCGCCCATGACCCACGCGAGCGCGTCCACGACGTTGGACTTGCCCGAGCCGTTCGGCCCGACGACGCACGTGACCCCGGGCTCGAAGCTCAGCGTCGTCGCGGACGCGAACGACTTGAAGCCGCGCAGCGTCAGGGTCTTGAGGTGCACGGACCCGAGCCTAGTCGCGGCCCCCGACGAACCCGCGGACCTGCGCCCCGCGCGGCCGGGCGCCGTCTCGGAGGTGCCGGGACGCGAGACGCCCCGCCCCGGCCGGTGCGGCCGAGACGGGGCGCGGTGCTGCGTGCCGGAGCGTCAGCCGAGCTCGGGGAACCAGAGCGCGATCTCGCGCGCGGCGGACTCGGGCGAGTCGGAGCCGTGGACGAGGTTCTGCTGGACCTTGAGGCCCCAGTCGCGGCCGAGGTCGCCGCGGATGGTGCCGGGGAGCGCCTCGGTCGGGTTCGTCGCACCCGCGAGGGAGCGGAAGCCGGGGATGACGCCCTGCCCCTCGGCGACGACTGCGAGCACCTTGCCCGACAGCATGAAGTCGACGAGCGGCTGGTAGAACGGCTTGTCCTCGTGCTCGGCGTAGTGCGCGGCGAGCAGCGCGGGCGTCGCGTCGAGCAGCCGCACGGCGGCGAGCGTGTAGCCCTTGGCCTCGACGCGGCGCAGGACCTCGCCGGACAGGCCGCGGCGGACGCCGTCGGGCTTGACGAGGATCAGGGTGCGCTCGATGGTCTCGGTCAGTGCGGGTGCGACGTCGGTCATGGTCGCCGAGCCTACCGGCCGCACCGGCGTGCGGGACGCCGTGACCACCCGCGCGAGGGCGCGGGCACGCCTCGCCTCAGTCGGCGTTGGGCGCGGTCTCGGGGTGCTCGGCGTCGTACGCCGCGCGCTCGCGGTCGATGCGCCCGCCGAGCCGGATCGAGACGACCCACAGCACGACGAAGAGCCCGCCGACCACGAACATCATGGGCACCACGAGCCCGAAGGCCAGGACCGGCACCTGGACGACCGACCCGGCGACGTAGCCACCGGGCGTGCCGACCATGCGGGAGAGGACCACGAGCACGAGGGCGAGGGCGCCGCCCACGAGCCAGATCGACGTCGCGCTCGGCAGCTCGAGCGGCCCGCGCGAGTAGGGCACGTCCCGCAGGCCGTACGCGACGAGCGTGGCGAACACCACGAGGAAGGCCTCGAGCAGGAGCGTGGTCGAGGCGAACTGGACCTTCGCGGACTTCTTCGGCTTGATGCGGTCGCCCGGGGACGGGCGCACCGGTCCCGCCGCGCGGCCGTGGCGGGACGGCTGCGCGGCGGGCTGCGACGGCGAGGTGCTCACCCGGTCAGGATACCGGCGCGGCGTCGCGGTCCCGGTCGTCCGGGTGCTCACCGTCCGCTCCGGAGGCGCCCGCGGGCACGACGACCGCGCCGGCAGGAGCGTCGTCGGCCGCGTCCCGCGCGGGGGCGTCCTCGACGAGGTCGCCGTGGTCCGCGACGGCCTCGCCGCGCGCGACCATCCCTGCGACGTCGGAGAGCTTGACCTCGCGCAGGAACAGCGCGAGGACGAACCCGACGAGCACGAGCGGGACGAGGTACCAGAAGGCCGGGGCGAGCGCGTCGGTGAACGCGTCGACGACGCCCGTGTGGATCGGCTCGGGGAGCTGCTGCACCATCTCCGGCGTGAGCGAGGAGCCCTCGGCCCCGGCGGGGGCGGAGCCCGCGGGCAGCCCGGCGAAGACGCCCTCGAGGTTGTCGGCGAGGCGCGACGTGAAGATCGTGCTGAACAGCGCCGTCCCGACGGCCGCGCCGATCTCGCGGAAGAAGTTGTTCGCGCTCGTCGCCGTCCCGATCTCGTGCGGGTCGACCGAGTTCTGCACCGCGAGGACGATCGTCTGCATGACGAGGCCCATGCCGGCGCCCATGACGAAGATCATCGCGCCGAAGAGCCACATCGACATGTCGCCCGTGATGCGCGTGAGCCACATCATGCCCGCCGCGGTGATCGCGAGGCCGAGCACCGGGTAGATCTTGTAGCGGCCGGTCTTCGTGATCGCGATGCCCGACCCGATCGCCGTGATCATGACGCCGACCATCATCGGCAGCATGAGGAAGCCGGACTCGGTGACCCCCGCGCCGGTGGACATCTGGAGGAACGTCGGCAGGAAGGCGAGAGCGGAGAACATGCCCATGCCGAGCACGAGACCGATGAGGGTCGCGATCGTGAACGTCCGGTTCTTGAACAGGTGCAGCGGGAGCAGCGGCTCCTCGGCGCGGTTCTCCACCACGACGAACGCGGCGACCGAGACGACCACGGCGGCCACGAGGCCCAGGAGCCACGGGTCCGACCAGTCGTAGCCGCGCGAGCTGGTCAGCGACTCCCAGCTCGTGACGAGCACGATGCCGGAGGTGGCCACGACGAGGAAGAAGATGCCGGCGACGTCGATCTTGCGGCCGGAGCGGTGCGACGGGAGCTTGAGCGCGACCCACGCGACGACGAACGCCGCGACGCCGATCGGGACGTTGATCCAGAACGCCCAGCGCCAGCCGGGACCCTCGGTGAACCAGCCGCCGAGGAGCGGGCCGATCACGGCCGCGATGCCGAACAGGGCGCCCATGGGGCCCATGTACTTGCCGCGGTCCTTGGCGGGCACGATGTCCGCGATGATCGCCTGCGACAGGATCATGAGCCCGCCGCCGCCGAGGCCCTGCACGCCGCGCCAGGCGACGAGCTCGGGGAACGACTGCGCGAACCCGGCGCCGGCCGACGCGATCGTGAAGAGCCCGATCGCGACGAGGAACGGCCACCGTCGACCCCAGAGGTCGCCGAACTTGCCGTAGAGGGGCATGACGATCGCGATCGCCAGGATGTAGGCCGTGATGACCCAGCCCTGGTGCTCGACGCCGTGGAGCTCGCCGACGATGGTCGGCATCGCGGTGCCGACGATCGACTGGTCGAGGGAGGACAGGAACATCGACGCCATGAGCGCGCCGAAGATCACCCACACGGTGCGCGGGGTGAGCACGACGAGCGGCTTGCCGCCGTCGACGGGCGGTGCTGCGGTGGAGGAGGCCATGAGGATCCGGTTCGGTCAGGACGGGCGGGGGCGCGCCGACGGGCGCGGCCCGTCGTCGGGTGGTGGGGAGGAGCTGATGGCGGTGCGGACGCCGTGGCGTCCCTGCCCTCGTGAGGCGGCGAGGGGCTACGGCTAGCGGGTCGCGGGATCGGGGGCGCGCGAGTCCTGGAGCAGCGCCCGGAGCTGCCCGACGACGGTCGGCAGGTGGTCCACCGGCTCCCCCTCGCGGTCGCGCTGCTGCCACTCGAGCGTGCTCGCGCGCAGCAGGCTCATGACCACGAGGGCCAGGAGCTCGGGGTCGGGGACGAAGGGCCGCACGGCCCGGCGTGCGCGGAACATGTCGACGAGCTCGGCGCGGTGCCCCTCGACCCAGGCGACGTGCCGGGTGACGAGGTGCGGCTCGCGCTGGACGAGCTCGAGCGTGCGGGCCATGCGCTCGGGCGTGACGATCTGCTGCGCGAGCACGTCGGCCACGACGACCTCGAGGTCGTCGAGCAGCGCCCCCGTGGGACCGCCCTCGACGAACGTCGCCACGATCTCGGGACGCACGGCGAGGTCCTCGAGGCCGAGCACGGCGTCGTCCTTGGAGGGGAAGTAGTTGAAGAACGTGCGCGGCGAGACCCCGACCTCGGCGCAGACGTCCTCGACCGTCACCGCGTCGAAGCCGCGTTCGAGCACGAGCGTCTGCGCGGCCTCGACCAGCGCCTCGCGCCGGGCGCGCTTCTTGCGCTCCCGCAGGCCGCCGGGTGACGGGGCCAGGCATGCCGCGGCCCGCTCGGCCAACGAGGGGCGAGCGGGCACGTCAGGGAGAGTCGTGGGCACGAGGAACATTCTTGCATCCCGTGCAATTTTGCATCAACTGCAATTCCGCGTGACGACGGTCACACGTCCCGGCTCAGACCTCGCCGAACCCGCCCTCCACGGCCTCGACCACGGCGGCCACCGCGTCGGCGGCCTGCGGCCCCTCCCCCGTGACGGTGAGCTCCTGGCCGCCGGTCGCGCCGAGCTTCATGAGCTCGAGCACGCTCGCCCCGTTGACGCCGTCGATCGCGACGGTCGCGTCGAAGCCCGCGACGAGGCGGGCCAGCACCGCGGCCGGGCGTGCGTGGAGCCCGAGCGGGTTGCGCAGCGTGACGACGGCGCGCGCGGCCCCGTCGGCGGACGCTGCGGCCTCGGTGACCGGCTCGTCGCCCTCGGACCTCTCGGCCGTGACCGCGAACGTGCCGCCCGCGTGCTCCGCGGACGCGAGCACCTCGGAGACGTCGCCGCCGCCGTGGGCGGTCACCGCCGCCGCGACGGCCCCCTCGACGAACGGGGCGTCCGCGAGCCGGACCCTCCCGTCGAAACCGTCCTCCATGTCCAGGACCGACTCGACCGTCATGACGGCCGAGCCCAGGTCGGCGAGCACGACCACGCCGTCCGCGACGCCGAGCGCCTCGGCCAGCGCCCCGGACACGCGGTCGTAGCTGGTGCCGAGCCCGCCGTCGTCGGTCCCCCCGGCCGCGAGCAGCAGCACCCCGGGAGCCATCTGCGCGGACAGCTCGACGGCGCCCTCCGCGAGCCGCTGCGAGTGCGAGACGAGGACCAGCGCGACGCGCGCCCGTGCCCCGACCGTGCCGCTCACGCGGTCGCCGCGTCGCGCGCGGCCTCGAGCAGGATCGCGGTCGACGTCGCGCCCGGGTCCTGGTGCCCCGCGCTGCGCTCGCCGAGATAGCTCGCACGGCCCTTGGTGGCGACGAGCGGGATCGTCGCCTCGGCGCCCGCGCGCGCCGCCGTCGCGGCGGCGGCGAGGACGTCCGCGGTCGACGCGCCACCGTCGGCGGCCCCCTCCGCGGCGTCCACGGCGGGCTGCCAGGCGTCCACCATCGTCTTCTCGCCGAGCTGGGCCTTGCCGCGCGCGGTGATGCCCTCGAGCGCGCCCTCGAGGAGCGCGACGACGCCGTGCGCGTCGAGCTCCTCGAGCCCGGTCACCTTCGCGGCCCGGAGGTACGCCGTCCCGTACAGGGGGCCCGAGGCGCCGCCGACGGACGACATGAGCGTCGTGGCCACGAGCTTGAGCACGTCGCCGATCTGGCCCGGCGGCTGGTCGCCGGCCGCCGCCCCGTCGAGCTTGGCGACCACCGCGCGGAAACCCCGGTCGAGGTTCTCCCCGTGGTCGCCGTCACCGATCTGGCGGTCCAGCTCGGTCAGCTCGTCTCGTGCCGCCGCGATGCGCTCCGCGCTCAGCCGCGTCCACCGGTCCGCCCAGGCCACGTCCAGCGTCATGCCCCACCTCTCCTCGCCGTCGAGCCGACGGTCCGCCGGCTCTCGGAGACTGCACGAAAGGGCACCGCCTCACCAGCGCAGCGCAGCCGTGTGGACGGGAGCGTCCCACAGGGCGGTGAGCTCGTCGTCCAGGCGCAGCACGGTGACCGACGCACCCTGCATCTCCAGCGACGTGACGTAGTTGCCGACGAGCGAGCGCGTCACCCGTACGCCGCGCCCCTCGAGCAGCCTCCTCGCCTGACGATAGACGACGTACAGCTCGGACAGCGGCGTACCGCCCATTCCGTTAACGAACAGCAACACGTCCTCGCCCCCGGACAGGCCCAGGTCGTCCGCGACGGGGTCGACGAGCCGCTGCGTGATCTCGTCCGCCGGTGCCATCGGGATGCGGTGCCGTCCCGGCTCGCCGTGGATCCCGATCCCGATCTCGACCTCGTCGTCGCCGAGGTCGAAGCTCGGCTTGCCGACGTGCGGGACCGTGCACGCGGTGAGCGCCACGCCCATCGAGCGCACGTTCGCGACGACGCGACCCGCGATCTCCGTCACGGCGCCCAGGTCGTCGCCGCGCTCAGCGGCGGCGCCCGCGATCTTCTCGACCGCGACCGTGCCCGCGACGCCGCGGCGGCCGGCGGTGTAGAGCGAGTCCTCGACCGCGACGTCGTCGTTGACCAGGATGCTCGTGACCTGCGTGCCCTCGGCCTCGACGAGCTCCACCGCCGTCTCGAAGTTCAGCACGTCGCCCGTGTAGTTCTTCACGATGGCGAGGACGCCCGCACCCGAGTCGGCGCCGAGGATCGCCGGGACGATCTGGTCCGGCGTCGGCGAGGTGAAGACCGCGCCGGGGACCGCGGCGTCGAGCATGCCCAGGCCGACGAAGCCCGCGTGCAGCGGCTCGTGCCCGGAGCCGCCACCGGAGACCAGCCCCACCTTCCCGGGGACCGCACCACCTGACCGCGAGACGTAGGGCGGCGCGACGTGCACCTCCACGAGGTCGGCGTGCGCCTGGCCGAACCCCTCCAGGGACTCCGACACCGCGTCCTGGGGATCGTTGAGCAGCTTCTTCACCGGTCATCCCTCCATCGGTCCGTGCGCCCGGGGAGACCGGACGCCGACGACCCCCGCCCGGCGCGCCCGTGCCGTCGTCGCCTCCATCAAACACCCGGGCGCGCGGTAGCGCCCGAGATCCGCGGGGCGGCGCTCCGCCGGGACGGAGCGCCGCGCAGTCGTCTGCGACGTCAGCCGCGGCCGAGGAGGACGCGAGCGTCGGCGACCGTCACGACCGAGCCCGTGACGAGCACGCCCGAGCCCGTCCCGACGCCCACCGCGTCGTCCCGCTCCGCGAGGTCGACCGCGACCTGGAGCGCCTCGTCGAGCCGCTCGGTGCTGTGCACGCGGTCCTCGCCGAACACGTCCGCGGCGAGCTCGGCGAGGTCCGTCGGGTCGGCCGAGCGATCGGAGCTGTTGCGCGTCACGACGACCTCCGACAGCACCGGCTCGAGCGCCGCGAGCAGCGGCTCGGCGTCCTTGTCGGCCATGATCGCGACGACCCCGACGAGGTGGCGCAGGTCGAACGCCTCGGTGAGCGCGGCCGCGAGCGCCTCGGCGCCCGCGGCGTTGTGGGCCGCGTCGACGAGGACGGTCGGGCTGGACCGCACGACCTCGAGCCGGCCGGGCGACGTGACGTCCGCGAACGCCGCCTCGACGAGCGGTCCGTCGAGCGCGCGGCCGCCGAGGAACGCCTCCACCGCGGCGAGGGCGAGGAGCGCGTTGTGCGCCTGGTGCTCGCCGTGCAGCGGGAGGAACACCTCGGTGTAGAGCGCGGCGGGCGTGCGCAGGTCGAGGAGCTGCCCCCCGACCGCGACCTGCCGTGCCGCCACGTCGAGGTCGACGCCCTCGCGCAGCAGGCGCGCACCGACGCGCTCGGCGCGGGCGCGCAGCACCTCCTCGACCTCCGGGCGCTGCGCGGCGGAGACGACCGTCGCGCCGTCCTTGACGATGCCCGACTTGACCGTCGCGATCTCCTCGAGCGTGCTGCCCAGCCAGCGCTCGTGGTCGAGCGCGACGGGGGTCACGACGGCGACCTCCGCGTCGACCACGTTGGTCGAGTCCCACTCGCCGCCCATGCCGACCTCGACGATCGCGACGTCGACGGGCGTGTCGGCGAACGCCGCGAACGCCACGCCCGTGAGGACCTCGAAGAAGCTGAGCTGCGACTGCCCGGTCTCCGCGAGCTCCGCGTCGACGACCTGCACGTACGGGTACACGTCCTCCCACACCTCGACGAACCGGCGCGCCGAGAGGGGCTCGCCGTCGACGACGATCCGCTCGGTGACGCTCGTCAGGTGCGGGCTCGTGAACAGGCCGGTGCGCAGGCCGTGCTCGCGCACGAGGCGCTCCGCGACGCGCGCGGTGCTCGTCTTGCCGTTGGTCCCGGTGAGGTGGATCGTCCGGAACGCGTGCTGCGGGTCGCCGAGCAGCTCGAACAGGCGCCGCACCCGGTCGATCGTCGGGTCGAAGTCGTGCTCGGGAGCACGGGACACGATGTGCTGGTAGACGCGCTCGAGGTCCGCCTGCGCGGCGGCGTCCTCCGCCGCCGCGCGGGCGTCCTTCGCACTCTGCCGTCGCCCACCGCCGGCACGGGCGGCGCTCACAGGATCACCGCCGTGTCCGGAACGGTGCCGTCGGCCTTCTCGACCCGCACGGCGCGCGCGTCGGTCGGCGACGTCTCGACGACGACCTCGACCGCGAGCGTCTCGCGCGCGACGAGGTCACGGTGCTCCTCGACCGCGACGAGCCACTCGCCCGGCACGTCGAGCGACAGCCGGATGCGGTCGGCCACGTCGAGGCCGGCGGCCTTGCGCGCGTCCTGCACGTCGCGGATCACGTCGCGGGCGTAGCCCTCGGCGAGCAGCGCGTCGTCGAGCACGAGGTCGAGGACGGCGAACCCGCCGCCCGTGAGCACCGCGGCGGCGACGCTCGGTGCCTCGCCCTCGGCGACCCCACGGTCGGCGACGACGGTCGTCAGCTCGTACTCCGTCGGCAGGAGCGCCACGTCCCCGTCGTCCGTCGTCACGACGACGTCCCCGGCGTCGTCCACGCGCCACGCCCCGGCCTTCGAGGCCTTGATGACGGCCTGGACGCCGCGACCGAGGCGCGGGCCCGCGGCGCGGGCGTTCACGGCGAGCCGCTGGGTGATGCCGAACCGCTCGGCGGCGTCGGAGTCGGTCGACTCGAGGTCGACCGCCTTGACGTTGAGCTCGCGCGCGAGCAGGTCGGTGTACGGCGCGAGCGCCTCGGGGTCGTCCACGACGACCGTGAGCCGCGCGAGCGGCTGACGCACGCGGAGCTGGTTCGCCTTGCGCAGGCCGAGCGCGGCGGACGCGACGGCACGGACCTCGTCCATCGCGGCGACGAGCGCGTCGTCGGGCACGAGGGACGCCTCCGGGACCGAACGGACGACGGTCGCCGACGACCCGTCCTCGCCGACGAACGGCTCCCCGACGTCCTCGGTGGCCGCGGGCCAGTCCGTGAGGTGCACCGAGCGCCCGCCCGTCAGGCCGCGCCACACCTCCTCGGCGAGCAGCGGCGCGAGCGGCGCCATGACGCGCGTGAGCGTCTCGAGCGCCGTGTACAGCGTGTCGAACGCGTCCGCGTCCTCCGCCCAGAACCGGTCGCGCTGCGTGCGCACGTACCAGTTCGTCAGGACGTCGAGGTGCTCGCGCACGGTCTCGCACGCGCCCGCGATGTCGTAGGCGTCGAGCTGCCCGGTCACGCGCACGACGAGGTCGTGCGTGCGCGCGAGCAGGTAGCGGTCGAGCGCCGGGAGCCCGGCCACGCGATCGGGCGCGACCTTCTGCGCGACGTAGCCCGCGGCGTCGCCCGGCTCGCTCGCCCGCGCCTGCGCCTTCGAGGTGTTCGCGTACAGGGTGAAGAAGTAGTACGTGCTCCACAGCGGAAGGAGGACCTGGCGCACCGCGTCGCGGATCCCGTCCTCGGTGACGACGAGGTTGCCGCCGCGCAGGATGGGCGAGCTCATGAGGAACCAGCGCATCGCGTCGGACCCGTCGCGGTCGAAGACCTCGTTGACGTCCGGGTAGTTGCGCAGGGACTTGCTCATCTTGCGGCCGTCGGAGCCCAGCACGATGCCGTGCGAGACGGCCGAGCGGAACGCCGGGCGGTCGAACAGCGCGGTCGCGAGCACGTGCAGCGTGTAGAACCAGCCGCGCGTCTGGCCGATGTACTCGACGATGAAGTCGCCCGGGTTGTGGTGCTCGAACCAGTCCGTGTTCTCGAACGGGTAGTGCACCTGCGCGTAGGGCATGGACCCCGAGTCGAACCAGACGTCCATGACGTCCTCGACGCGGCGCATGGTGGAGCGGCCCGTCGGGTCGTCGGGGTTCGGCCGGGTCAGGCGGTCGACGAACGGGCGGTGCAGGTCCGGCTCGCCCCTCTCGTTGCGCGGGAGCGTGCCGAAGTCGCGCTCGAGCTCGGCGAACGACCCGTAGACGTCGACGCGCGGGTGCTGCGGGTCGTCGGAGCGCCACACCGGCACGGGGCTGCCCCAGAACCGGTTGCGCGTGATCGACCAGTCGCGCGCGTTCTCGAGCCACTTGCCGAACTGGCCGTGCTGGATGTGCTCCGGCATCCAGGAGATCTGCTCGTTGAGCTCGACCATGCGGTCCTTGAACCGCGACACCGCGACGAACCACGACGACACGCCCATGTAGATGAGCGGCTGCCGGCAGCGCCAGCAGTGCGGGTAGGAGTGCGCGTACGACTCGCGGCGCAGCAGCACCGTGCCGGGGCTCGTCGCGCCCAGCGCGAGGTCCGGGGTCTCCTCGCCCGCGGCGACCGCGGCGTCGTGGCGCGTACGGCCCTTGAGGTGGTCGATGATGAGCGCGTTCGCGTCGAAGACCTGGAGGCTCTCGTAGTCGACGACGGGGAAGACGAACTTGCCGTCGGACGCCACCGGGAGGACCGGCTCGACGCCCTCGCGGTCGGAGACGACCTTGTCCTCCTCGCCGAACGCGCCGGCGTTGTGCACGAGGCCGGTGCCGTCCGTCGTCGTGACGAAGTCCGCCTCGACCACGCGGTGCGCACCCGCGTGGCCGGAGAAGTACGAGAAGGGCGGCGTGTACGACCGCCCGACGAGGTCGGCGCCCGTGAGGCGCTCGACGACCTGCGTCGTGACGTCCTCGACGCCGTCGTCGGCGAGCTCGCGCGCGTACGCCGCGAGCCGCTCGGCCGCGATCACGTAGCGCTCCTTCACGCCCGTGAACGACGACTCGACGACGACGTACTCGACGTCCGGGCCGACCATGACGAACAGGTTGGACGGCAGGGTCCAGGGCGTCGTCGTCCAGATGAGGGCCAGCTCACCCGTCTCGAGCCGGAACCCGACCGTGACCGCCGGGTCCTGCCGGACCTGGTAGACGTCCTCGTCCATGCGCAGCTCGTGGTTGGACAGCGGCGTCTGGTCGTTCCAGCAGTAGGGCAGCACGCGGAAGCCCTCGTAGACGAGGCCCTTGTCGTAGAGCTGCTTGAACGCCCACAGGACCGACTCCATGAACGTGGGGTCGAGCGTCTTGTAGTCGTGCTCGAAGTCGACCCAGCGCGCCTGGCGGGTCACGTAGTCCTGCCACTCGCTCGTGTACTTGAGCACCGACGCGCGGCACGCGTCGTTGAACCGCTCGATCCCCAGCTCGAGGATCTCCTCCTTGGTCTTGATCCCGAGCTGGTCCATCGCCTCGAGCTCGGCGGGCAGCCCGTGCGTGTCCCACCCGAAGCGGCGCTCGACGTGCTTGCCGCGCATGGTCTGGTAGCGCGGGACGACGTCCTTCGCGTACCCCGTGAGCAGGTGCCCGTAGTGGGGCAGGCCGTTCGCGAACGGCGGGCCGTCGTAGAAGACGAACTCGTTGCTGCCGTTCTCGCCGGCGGGGTTGCGCTCGACCGAGGCTCGGAACGTGTCGTCCGCGTCCCAGTAGGCGAGCACCTCGCGCTCGATGGCGGGCAGGTCCGGGGAGGCGGGGACGCCGAACGCGGCTCCGGGGTGCGGGGCGTCCGAGGAGGCGGCAGCGGACGAGGGTGCGCGGTGCAGCGGGTAGGCCATGGTCTCGAGGACTCCGGTGGGTAGCGGCCGGCGGGTTCGTCCGCCGTGGTGGTACGGGTCGGTCGTGCTCTCCTGCGAGGACGACTCCCCCACCCAGGGGCGGGCTCGCCGCGGTACCACCTCGCTTGCCGACGTCGTCCCCCCGGTGCCCGACGTCGTCGGGCCCGGCGGGCGGTCGCCGACCGCTCGTCGCAGGCTGTGACGGGCCCACCCGTCCGGTTCTAGTGGGGACCTGGCCGCGGGCCGTCAGGCCTGCCCGACGGTGCGGGTCCCGTTCTTCCGGAGGCTCGCCGGTGATGGCCGGGTCGACGCCTGTGCGTCCATGGTAGCCGCCGCACGGCGACGCGCCGAGTAGGCGTCGATGTCCCGGGCGACGAGCCACTCCAGCGTGAGGGGCGGGCGAGCGTCGTGCCCGACGGCGGTCGTCGCGGCGCGCGGGCGGGCGGCCTCGGGCGACGGCGCGGCGAGCGGCGTCGTCGGGCGGTAGCGGGGAGAGCTCGGGGGAACGTACATGGTGGTCTCGCGTCCTGTGCTCGGCGGGCGTCCGGAGGTGCAGACCCGGGTGTCGCGCGGGACTCATCGATGAGCCCGTGGCACGAGACCGGCGACCGTCACGCCCCTTCGCCTGGAGGGAGGGGCGGGAGGCTGCTCGCGGACACCAGGTCGAGGCTGCGCAGGGCGCCGCGAGCCCTCAACAACAGGTGGCGGAGGCGACCTGCGGGCGCGAGAGGACGAGCGTGCTGCTCGTGGGGCGCGCGGAGGTCACGCGGACATGGTGCCAGGGCGGACCCGGGACGGACAACCCCGGGTCCACGGGCCGGACGCCGGTCCCTCAGCCCACGCGGACCGTGACCTCGTGCCACCCGGACGCGCCGTCGGGCGCGGGCGGGGCGACGTCGGCGGTCTGCGTGCGGCCGTCGGCGTCGGTCGCGCGGACCGTCAGGCGGTGCTCCCCCGGGGTCGCGTCCCACGCGTACGACCACTGCCGCCACGTGTCCGGACCCACGGTGTCGGCGAGCGTCGCGGTGCGCCACGTGCCGTCGTCGACCCGGACCTCCACGCCCGCGATCCCCGTGTGCTGCGCCCACGCGACGCCCGCGACGGTCACGACGCCCGCCGGGACCGGCGCCCCCGCGCGCGGCGTGTCGACGCGCGACGCGAGCTTGATCGGGCCGCGCTCGGACCAGCCGCGCGTCGACCAGTACGCGACGTCGTCGGCGAACGTCGTGACCTTGAGCTCGGTGACCCACTTGGTCGCCGACACGTAGCCGTACAGGCCCGGGACCACGAGCCGCGCGGGGAAGCCGTGCTCCGCGGGCAGCGGCTCACCGTTCATCCCGACCGCGAGCAGGCACGCCCGGTCGGGGTCGGTGAGCACGTCGAGCGGGGTGCTCGCGGTCCAGCCGTCGGCGCTCGTGGACAGGACCATGTCGGCGCCGTCCTGGACCCCGGCCCGCGCCAGCAGCTCGCGCACGGGGTACCCGAGCCACCGCGCGTTGCCCACGAGGTCGCCGCCGACCTCGTTCGACACGCACGTCAGCGTCACGTGGTGCTCCGTGAGCGGGAGCGCGAGCAGATCGTCGAGCGTGAGCTCGAACGGCTCGTCGACGAGCCCCGTCACTCGGAGCGTCCACGAGGCGGGGTCGACCTGCGGCACGCGCAGCGCGGTGTCGATCCGGTAGAAGTCGCCGTTCGGCGTCACGTACGGCGCGAGGCCCGGGACGCCTAGGTCCGCCCCGGCGGGCACGGGCGGGGCAGGCGTCGCCGGCGCCGGCAGCCGCAGCGCCTCGCGTGCGGCCGTGACGGCGCGCGACCCGGCCGAGACCGCGCGGGACGTCGCGAGCGCGACGACGCCTGCCGCGGCGGCCAGGCCGGTGACGAGGAGGAAGCGACGACGGTCCATCGACGCGCGCGCGGCGCCGGTGCCCGCCGCGTCGCCGTCCAGGCTCCCACCGGCGAGAGTCGCCCCCGCGGGCCCGCGCAGCGGCGCCAGCGACGCGCGGAGCAGCAGGATCGCGACCCCGACCCCGACGAGCGAGGGCAGCGCCCACGCGACGCTCGCGCCCGGCCGGACCGCAGCCACGACGGCTCCGACGGCTCCCACGACGCCCAGCAGCACGGACCCCCACGGCGGACGGCGCAGCTCGAGCCAGCCCGCGAGCGCCGCGCCCGCGGCGAGGACGACCGCCATGCCGCCGAGCAGGACGGCCTTGTCCGCCGTGCCGAACGTCGCGACCGCCCACTCCTTGACCGGCCCGGGCACGGCGTCGACCACCCCGGCCCCGGCGGCGAACAGCGGGCTGGATCCCGGCCCGACGAGCGCCGCGACGAGCTCGGCGACCGCGAACCCGACCGCCGCCGACACGACGCCGGCGACCGCCGCCCACGCGCCTGCCCGCGCCGTCGGTCTTTCCTCGCTCCTCATGGTGACCAGGGTGCGCCGGGTCGGTGCTCCAGGTCCAGCGGCCTCAGGCGCCGTCGACGAGCCGCACGTACCCGGGGCGCGAGGCGTCCGGCGCCACGACGGCGGCGCTGCTCAGCAGCGTCCGGTAGTCGCCCGTGAAGACGTCCGGGGACGTGACGAGGAGGCGCACCACCTGTCCCCCGTCCCGGAAGACGAAGAGGTCCGTGCCGCCGGTGAACCGCTCCTTGTCGATCCCGGTCTCGCCGACGACGCTCTCGATGTCGTCGACCGTCGTCCCCTCGTGGAACAGCGCGACCTCGTCCCAGGAGAAGTCCGCCGCGTCCGCGAGCGCCAGCTCGGTCCCCCCTCGCGCGGCCTCGATGATCGCCTCGTCGAGCGCCTCCGGAGCACCTTCGATCGTCGGCATGTCGGCTTCCTCTCCGCTGCACCCCGCAGCGACCAGGACGAGGGCGGCGCTCAGGAGCAACGAACGACCGGCGCGCGTCACGAGTCGGAGCTCTCGTCGTTGAACTGCGGATCCTTGCCCGGCAGGGGGTCGGCGGGGCGAGCGTGCCCGGTCTCGCCGACCGCGACCTCGTTCGAGTAGGCGAGGTTCCCCTCCGGGTCGACGACGACCGCCTCGCCGTCACGGACCGCCTTCTCGACGAGGTCGGCGAGCTGGTACACGTCCGCGTCGGGGTTCTGGGCGGCGATCCGCCGCCCGACCTCGTTGTTGTACAGGTCCATCGCCTCGCGGGCAGGGGGGGTTGCCGGGGATCTGCTCGTGCGCCGTCGCGTAGTCCTCGGCCCACGCCTCGCCGTACTTGCGCGTCATGAGCGCGTTCCAGTACGCGTGCCGGAAGGCGTCGTTGTGGTTGTCGTTCTGGTCGCCCGGCTCGAACCGCTCGTCGGCGAGCTCGAAGGCGCGGTCGTGGATGTCCTGGAAGGACTTCAGGGACAGGAGGCTGAGATCGTTGAGCATCGAGGCCTCCTTCTCCGTGATCTGCGGCAGCGGGTCGGTGAACATGCTCGCCGGCCAGTCCGGCTCCCAGTTCTTCAGGACCTTCCCGTCGCTCACCTGGTACCCGGTGAGGATCTCCTCCGGCGTCGCTCGGGCGTCGCCGGGCGCGTGCGCGACGACCGCCATCGCCTGTGGCGACGGAGCGGCCGCGAGGGTCGTCGAGTCGTGCCCGGGTGCGGGAGACGACCCGGCGGCCGGACCCTGGGCTCCCCCGCCCGAGGTCCCTCCCGCGGCGCTCGCCCGCTCCTGCTGGTCCGCCTGGCGGCGCACGTCGAGCCCCGTCTCGCGGACGAGCTCGGTGGCGCGCGCGAGGTGGCGGCGCAGCTCACCCTCCCAGGACGCGGTGAACGACGCCCCGTCGGGACCGTGCCATGCCGCGGACCCGACGACGCGGTCGAGCTCCGCCCGCGTCGCGGCGAGGCTCTCCCCGGCCGACTCGAAGGCCTCCCCCAGGCGGCGCAGCGCCGCGACATCCGCTCCGACCAGCACGTTCTCCCCCTCCGACGTGGTCTCGGCCGCTCAACCTACCAGCGCCGGAGGGGCTGTCGGCAGGTCATCCCGCGCGCTTCGGCTCGAGCGGGGCGCGCCACAGGGAGTACGTCGACGCCTGGGCGACGGGGCGCAGGACCAGCGAGTCGATGTTGACGTGGTGCGGGCGCGTCACGGCGAAGGTCACGACGTCGGCGACGTCGTCGGCGGTGAGCGGGTCCACGACCCCGGCGTAGACCGCGTCGGCTCCCGCCTGGTCCCCGTGGTAGCGGTTGAGCGAGAACTCCGGCGTGTGCACGAGGCCGGGGGCGATCTCGATGACGCGGATCGGCTCGCCGACCAGCTCCAGCCGGAGCGTCTTCGCGACCCCGAGCAGCGCGTGCTTGGACGCGACGTAGCCGGAACCGCCGACGTACGTGTCGTGACCCGCGGTCGACGTCATGAGCACGATGTCGCCCCGGCGCGACGCGCGCAGGAGGGGCAGGAACGCCTTCGTCACGCGCACGGTGCCGAGCACGTTCGTCTCGTACATCGCGCGCCACTCGTCGATCTTCGCCTCGTCGACGTGGTCGACGCCGAGCCCGAACCCGGCGATGTTCAGCAGCGCGTGCACGGGCCCACGCGCACCCGCCTCCGCGACGAGGCGTGCGACGTCCTCGTCCGACGTGACGTCCCCGACGACCGGGTGGGCGCCGGTGCGCTCCGCGACCTCGGCGAGCCGGTCCGCGCGCCGCGCGAACGCCACGACGTCCCAGCCGCGGGCGCGCAGGTGTCGCACGCACGCCTCCCCGATGCCCGACGACGCGCCGGTCACCACCGCGCGCAGGGGTTCGGTCGAGGGGTGCTCTGCAGGGATGTTCGATGCCTCCGTCACGACGGACACTCTGCCACGCCGCCCCACGAAGAGGACTAGGCTGGCGGAGGATCGCGGGCCCTGCACTGGCCCGTCGGGGCGGCACCGGATCTGTGCCGCGGGTCCGCGCGACGCGAGATGACGCGTCGGTCCCGGTCGGCGCTCGCCGGTCGGCATCGAGAACGCACCGCCGCACCGGCGTGCCCGTCGAGGGTTCGCCGCGACGCGCCCGACCCCGGAGACCTCGCCCCGTGCCCCCATTCCGCACACCGTCCCGCCAGCCCGTCCGTCGCGCAGCTCTCGTGCTCCCGACCGCCGCGCTCACCCTCGTGCTCGCCGCCTGTTCCTCGGGCACGACGCCCGGCGACACGCCGACGCCGACCGGGGACACCTCGCCGTCGGGCGGAGCGGCAGCGACGACCTACCCGCTGACGCTCGACGACTGCGGGTTCGAGGTGACGTTCGACGCGGCACCCGAGCGCGTCGTGACGATCAAGTCGAGCACCACGGAGATGCTGCTCGCGCTCGGGCTGGGCGACCGCATCGTCGCGAGCGCGTTCGCCGACGGCCCGGTCCCCGCGTCGCTCGCCGACGCCGCGGCGGACGTCCCCGCCGTCGCGGAGCCGCTCTCGGACCAGGTCCCCGGCGCCGAGGCGGTCCTGGAGACCGAGCCCGACCTCGTCTACGCGGGCTGGGAGTCCAACCTCACGGCCGAGGGCGCGGGCGACCGCGAGACGCTCGCGCAGCTCGGCGTCGCGACGTACGTCTCCCCCGCCGCGTGCAAGGCACCCGAGTACATGCCCGACCCGCTGACGTTCGACGACGTGTTCGCCGAGATCACCGAGGTCGGCACGATCTTCGACGCGCAGGACGCGGCAGCCGACCTGGTCACCGAGCAGCGCGCGACGCTCGACGGCGTCGCCCGGGACGAGCGCGGGCTCACGGCCCTGTGGTACTCGTCCGGGGACGACATCCCGTACGTCGGCGCGGGCATCGGCGCGCCGCAGATGATCATGGACGCCGTCGGGCTGGAGAACGTCGCGGGAGACGTGCACGACACCTGGACCGCGTTCGCGTGGGAGGAGGCGATCGCCGCCGACCCCGACGTCCTCGTCCTCGTCGACGCCGCGTGGAACACGGCCGAGGCGAAGATCGAGCGGCTCGAGTCCAACCCGGCCACGGCCGAGATGACCGCGGTGCGCGAGGGCCGTTACCTGACGATCCCGTTCCCGGCGACCGAGGCCGGAGTGCGCAACGTCGACGCCGTCGTGGACCTCGCGGCGCAGCTGGAGGCGCTCGGCCTGTGACCACGCTGCGCGCCCGGCCCGCACCCGCGCCGCCCGCCCGACGGGACGGCGCGGGGACCGCCGCGCGCCGTGGCGCGGGCTGGTGGGTGCCGGTCGGCGTCGGCGCCCTCGTCGTGACGGTGCTCGTCACCGTGACGATCGGTCCGGCGGACCTCGCGGTCGGCGACGTGTGGCGCTCGGTCGCGACGCACCTCGGGCTCGGCGGGCCGCTCGGCCTCGAGCCGCTCGGGACGCTCCAGGACGGCATGGTGTGGCAGCTCCGCCTCCCCCGCGTGCTCACCGCCGCGGCGGTCGGCGCCGGTCTGGCCGTGTGCGGCGTCGTCATGCAGTCGCTCACGCGCAACCCGCTCGCGGACCCGTACCTCCTCGGGCTGTCGTCGGGCGCGTCGCTCGGCGCGGTGCTCGTGCTGGTCGCCGGGTGGACGGTGCTCCTGCCGGTCGCGGCGTTCGGGGGCGCCGTGCTCGCGCTCGTCGCGGCGCTCGGCCTCGCGGGGGCGCTCGGCGCCCTCACGCCCACGCGGACCGTGCTCGCCGGCCTCGCCGTGAGCCAGCTCGCCGCGGCCGCGACGAGCTTCGTCATCTTCTGGTCCGCGACCGGCGACTCCTACCGCGAGATCCTCTCGTGGCTCATGGGGTCCGTCGCGGGAGCGACCTGGACGTCCGTCGCGGTCGCGGGTGGCGCGACCCTCGTGCTCGGGACGCTGCTCGCCTCGACCGGCTCCGTGCTGGACGCCTTCACGTTCGGCGACACGGCGGCGTCCACGCTCGGGGTCGACGTCGCGCGCGTGCGCTGGACGCTGCTCGTGGGCGTCGCGCTGCTCACCGGGGCGCTCGTCTCCCAGTCGGGGTCGATCGGGTTCGTCGGGCTGATCCTGCCGCACGCGGTCCGGCTCCTCACGGGTGCGCGGCACCGCCTCCTGCTGCCGTTGTCCGCGCTGTTCGGCGCGACGTTCCTCGTCTGGGCGGACACGCTCGCGCGCACCGTGTTCGCGCCGCGCGAGCTGCCCGTCGGGATCGTCACCGCCGCGATCGGCGCGCCGGTGTTCGCGCTGCTCCTGTGGCGCGGGAGGAGGGCCGCATGAGCGAGGCGACGCGCACCACGACGCCCGTGGGGCCCGCGGTCGGCCCCGACGTCGTGCGGGACCGCCCCGACGACGCGGCGGTGCGGAGCCCGTCCGGCCGGCCGGGCGCGGCGGGGCTCGACGCCGCGCGCGTGTCGTGGTCCGTCGACGGTCGCCTGATCCTCGACGGCGTCGACTGCACCGCCCCGGCCGGCGCGGTGAGCGGGCTGCTCGGGCCCAACGGCTCCGGCAAGTCGACGCTCCTGCGCGTGCTCGCGGGGGTGCGCGCGCCGACCACGGGTCCCGACGACGCCGCGCACGCACGCTTCGACGGCGCGGACCTGCTCACGATGCCGCGGCGGCAGCGTGCGCGCGTCCTCGCGCTCGTCGAGCAGGACGCCACGACCGACCTCCCGCTCTCCGTGCTCGACGCCGTCCTGCTGGGCCGCATCCCCCACCGCTCGCTCCTCGCGGGCGACTCCGCGCACGACCGGGAGGTGGCGACCGCAGCGCTCGCCCGCGCGGGCATGGCCGCGTTCGCCGAGCGGGAGGTCGCGACGCTCTCGGGCGGCGAGCGCCAGCGCGTGCACCTGGCGCGCGCGCTCGCCCAGGAGCCCGCGCTGCTCCTGCTCGACGAACCGACCAACCACCTCGACATCGCCGCGCAGCTCGACACGATGCACGTCCTGCGCGACCTCGCCGACGACGGTGTGACCGTCCTCGCCGCGCTCCACGACCTCAACCTCGCGGCCCAGACGTGCGACCACGTCGTCGTGCTGGCGGACGGCAGGGTCGTCGCCGCGGGCGACGTGCGCGAGGTCCTGGTCCCCGAGGTGCTCGACCCGGTCTACGGCGTGCGGTGCGAGGTGCTCACGCACCCGCGCACGGGCCGGCCGGTGCTGACGTTCGCGCCGCAGGACTGAGCGCCCGTTCGCGTACCCTCGGCGGGTGCGCCTCTCCCTGGTTCCCCGCGCCGTGCGGACCCTCGTCGCGACCGGTCTCGTCGCGACGTGCGTCGTGTCCCTCTCCGGCTGCGCGGTGCTCGACGGGCGCTCCCCGTTCGACACCTCGAACGTCTCGTACGCGGACGTCGAACGGGCCCTGCCCGCGGTCCAGGACGCGCTGGACGAGGCCGACCTCCCCGTCGAGGCGAGCCTGTACACCGGTTCGAGCAACTGCGAGGGCGCGTGCGACCTGGGCGTCGGGGTGAGCCTGCTCGCGGCCGAGGACGCACGTCGTCCCGACCTGCACCCCGATGCGCTGGCCGCGGTGCTGGTGGTCGTGCTGCCCGAGGTGTCCGGCATGCCGGTCTACGTCGGGACCGGGTTCTCCGACGACGGCACGAGCCTCGACCTCGATCCCGCGGCCCGGGCCCTCGGACTGGACGAGTCGCCCTTCTCGGTGTCGATCGGCGAGGTGCGCATCCCGAAGGACGAGCTCGGCACGGCCCTCGAGCTGGCCGTCGCCCGCCTCGATCGCTGACCGCGGCCCTCCAGGTCGTGCGTTCACCGGACCGGGCCGGGGCTCGGTGCTCGCTCAGTAGCCGCGGAGGCGCTCCAGGCGGACGCGCACGGTGACGGAGTAGTCCTCGTGGAAGCCGTCGGGGGTCATGCCGAGGCCGCGGATCCCCTGGTCGTACTTCGCGTCGTACGCGGTGCGCTCGTCGGGCGAGAGGCCGGCGTCGTCGATCGCGGCGGTGCCGGTGAGGACGACGACGTCGTCCCCCGACCGGGTGCTGTTGAGATGCACCGCGACGCGGTCGTTCCCGCGGACGTTGCGGAGCTTCGCGGTGCGCGGCTGGGACTTGACCACGACCTCGTCGGCGCCGTCCCACAGGAACCACACGGGGGTCGGCTGGGGGGCGTCGTGCGGGTCGACGGTCACGAACCACAGCACCGGCTCGTCCCTCAGCCGGGTCGCGGCGCGCGAGCCCAGGTCGGTCGTGGTGTCGATCGCGGTCACGGTCACACCTCCTTCGTGGTGGTGGACGCAGCGAGGCGCGGCAGCTCGATGGCGGGGCAGCGGTCCATGACCATGTCGAGCCCGGCCTCACGGACGCGGCGAGCGGCGTCCTCGTCGATCACGTCGAGCTGGAACCAGACGGTCTTCGCGCCGACCGCGACGGCCTGGTCGGCGACGTCGCCCGCGAGCTCGGAGCGCACGAACACGTCGACGACGTCGACGGGGAACGGGACGTCCGCGAGCGTCGCGTAGCCCTGCTCGCCGTGCACGGTCTCCGCGGACGGGTGGACGGGGACGATGCGCTTGCCGTGCTGCTGGAGCACCCGCGCCACGCCGTACGCGGCGCGCGACGTGTTGTTCGACAGGCCGACGACGGCCCAGGTCTCGGTGCCCTCGAGCACCCGACGGATGGTCTCGTGCTCATCGGCCGGCACGGCCGCTGCGACGTCTCTCATGTCGTGCGCAACCGGGCCCCGGCCGCGGCTATTCCGCGGCCGGGGCTCGGACGTCTCGGCCGTCTCGGGCGGCGCGCGACGGTGGTCAGACGAGGGCGAGCGCGAGCAGCGCGGTCGCGGCCGCGCCCGCGACGGTCCGCACGTGGTTCCACGCGAGCCAGCGCGGGAGGAACGCACCCCACGCGGCGGCGAGGTCCGCGGGCCGGGCCGCCGCCGCGTCGAGGCGCTCGTTGAGCGGGACGTTGCCCACCGCGGTCACGCCGAGGATCCCGACGAGCGCGACCGCGGCACCCGCGAGCGCCCACCCCGCTCCGGGCGTCCCGCCGACGAGGCCGACGACAGCCGCCGCCGCGGGCACGAGCACGCTCGCCGCGAGCAGGAGCATGAGCGGGGGTCGGAGCGCGTCCCGGTTGATCGCGACCATGGCCGCGGCGCCGTCAGCGGCGGGCAGGCGGCGCAGGCCGCCCATGACGAACGTGGAGAACGCGAAGAGCACCCCGCCCGCGAGCCCGGTCGCGACCGCGCCCGCGACCACGAGCGCGGTGAAGACGCTCACGACGACTGCCCGGAGGTCGACGGGACGGGCACCGACCAGGTCGCGGCCTCGCGCGCGGCGAACTCGCGGAAGTCCCGCGGCTCGCGGCCCAGCGCCTGCCGGACCCCGTCGGCGACAGGGGTCCCGCGCCCGTCGAGCACCTCGGTGAAGAGGTAGCGCATGAGGCCCACGACGTCGTCGGGCAGCCCGATCGCCCGCAGCCCCGCGACGAACTCGTCCATGGCGATCGGCACGAACCGCACGTCGCGCCCGCTCGCGGCCGCGATCTCCGCCACCGCCTCGGAGAACGTGATCGCGCGCGGCCCGGTGAGCTCGTAGACGCGGCCGGCGTGCGCGTCGTCGACGAGGGCCGCGACCGCCACCTCGGCGACGTCCTCGAGGTCGACGAACGGCTCGGCGACCCGGTCGGCCGGCAGGGCGAGGACGCCGTCGAGCACGGGCTCGAGCAGGAAGCTCTCGCTGAAGTTCTGGTCGAAGAACGCGCACCGGACCACGGTGCGGCCCGGGAACGCGTCGGCGACCAGCACCTCCGCGCGCTGCGCCTCCACCTCGCCGCGACCCGAGAGCAGGACGAGCCGGCGCACGCCCGCCTCCCGGGCGAGGGCCGCGAACCGGGCGACGGTCTCCGGGGAGCCCGGGACCGCGAGGTCGGGCACGTACACCACGTACACCGCCTCCGCCCCCTCGACGGCAGGGCCCCACGTGGTCTCGTCCTCCCAGTCGAAGCGGACGGCGCCGGAGCGGGAGGCGCGCCGCACGGGGACCCCGAGCGCGTCGAGGCGGCCGGCGACCCGGCGGCCGGTCTTGCCCGTCGCGCCGAGGACGAGGACCGGTCCGGGTGCGGTGGCGTCGGTCAGGGCGTCGGTCAGGCGCGGTGTCGTGGCGCTCATGGCGTCTCTCCTGTCGAAGGTTCGTGCGGGGACGGATGCCAGTCAACCGGCCGCCGGCGAGACGCGACATGGCTCTGACGCTCGACTCCATACGCGATCGTCTCCGGTCGCCCGCGCCGTGCGGTGTCTGGTCGCGGACACGGGACCGTGCGTACCCTGACCGGATGGACGTCGTCGCCGGGCTCCTCGACGGGCCGCGCGCCCGCGGCGCCTTCCTCCTGCGCAGCCATCTCCGCGCCCCGTGGGGCATGCGCATCGAGGACGAGGCGCCGCTGACGATCGTGCCCGTGCTGCGCGGGTCGGGCTGGGTCGGGCCGGTCGTGGGCGACGACGGCTCGGACCCGGGCGAGCACGTCGGGACGGGGGACGTCGTCCTGCTGCGCGGCCCCGACCACTACGTCGTGGCGGACGCGCCGACGACCGCGCCGCAGGTCGTCATCGGACCCGAGTCCGACATGTGCCGCGCGGTCGACGGCGGGCCCTCCCCCATGACGGTGCTGGGCGTCCGCTCGTGGGGCAACGACCCCGGCGGCGAGACCGTCATCATCACGGGCACGTACCCGCTCGACGGCGAGGTGGGCCGCCGGGTCCTGCGCGTGCTCCCGCAGCGCGTGGTGCTGCGCAGCGGCGACGTCGACGGGACGCTGGTCGAGATGCTCGCGCGCGAGGTCGTGCAGGACCTGCCCGGCCAGGAGGCGGTGCTCGACCGGCTGCTCGACCTGCTCCTCATCTCGTGCCTGCGCACGTGGCTCTCGCGCGACGACGCGCCCGGCTGGTACCGCGCCGACGCGGACCCGGTGGTCGGCGCGGCGCTGCGCCTCATCCACCACGACCCGGTCCGCGCCTGGACCGTCGACTCCCTCGCGCGGGAGGTCGGGCTCTCGCGCGCGGCGTTCTCGCGACGCTTCACCGCGCTCGTCGGCGAGCCGCCGATGAGCTATCTCACGGGCTGGCGCCTCGATCTCGCGGCGGACCTGCTGCTGGAGCCCGACGCCACGCTGACGTCCGTCGCACGCGCCGTCGGGTACGCGTCGCCGTTCGCGCTGAGCGCGGCGTTCAAGCGCGTGCGCGGCGTGAGCCCGGCCGCGCACCGGGCGCGCGCGGGTGCCGCCTGAGGCGGCTCAGCGCGGCACCGGCACGAGCGCGACGTCCCGGAGCACCCCGTCGTCGGCGACGGCCGTGAGGACCGTGCCGACCGGCGGACGGCGACGGTCCGTCGGCGAGCCGGGGTTGAGCAGGCGCAGCCCACCCGGCGACGTGGTGTCCCACGGGATGTGGCTGTGCCCGAACACGAGGACGTCCGCGTCGGGGAACGCCGCGTCGGCGCGGCGCTCGCGCCCCTGCTTCGCCCCCGTCTCGTGCACGACGGCGAGCCGCAGCCCGTCGACCGTCGCGCGCGCGACCTCGGGCAGGCGCGCGTGCAGCGCAGGGCCGTCGTTGTTGCCCGCGACGCCGACCAACCGGGCGGCCCGGGACTCCAGGGCGTCCAGCAGGTCGACGCTCACCCAGTCGCCCGCGTGCACGACGACGTCGGCGTCGTCGACGGCGCGCCACACCTGGTCCGGGAGCACCCGCGCCCGCACGGGGACGTGGGTGTCGCTCAGCAGGAGCAGGCGCGTCGGCACGGGTCTCACGATAGGTCGCGCGGTCGGGCCGCGCCGGGCCACGATGGGGCATGCCGATCCCACGCTGGGTGACCCGCAGCAACAAGCGCTTCCTCAACCCCGTGATGCTCCGCGTCGCGACCGGCGTCGGGCCGATGGCGGTGGTCCGGCACGTCGGCCGGCGCAGCGGTCGCGCCTACCGCACGCCGGTCTTCGCGTTCGCGTACCGCGCGTCTCCCACCGAGCCCGTCCGCGTCGTCCTCGCGCTCACGTACGGCCCCGACGTCGACTGGGTGCGCAACGTCGACGCCGCGGGCGAGTTCGTGCTGGAGCGCCGGGGCGAGGAGTTCCGCGTCGAGGACGTGCGGCGCGTCACGGGCGAGGACGGGCTGCGACTCCTGCCCGGCTGGACGAGCGCCGTCCTGCGCCGCACCGGTGTGGACGAGTTCCGGACCGGACGCCTGCGCCGTGCGCTGCCATGATGGGGTCATGACCGACCAGCTCTGGATCACCGGTGACCCCGACGCGGACGCGCTCCTCAGCGACGACGCGTTCGCCCTCCTCGTCGGCATGCTCCTCGACCAGCAGTACCCGATGGAGCACGCGTTCGCGGGACCGCGCAAGATCCGCGACCGCCTCGGCTCCATCGACCCGCGCGCGGTCGCGGAGGCGGACCCCGACGCGTTCGTCACGCTCGCCACGACCCCGCCGGCCATCCACCGGTACGGGCGCTCGATGGCGGCCCGCGTGCAGGACCTGGCGCGCGTCGTCGTCGACGAGTACGACGGCGACGCGACCCGGATCTGGACCGCGCCCGGGTCCAGTGACGACGGTGCGGCAGCGCCGACCGGTGCCGAGGTCCTCGCCCGGCTGCGCGCGCTGCCCGGGTACGGCGACCAGAAGGCCCGCATCTTCCTCGCGCTGCTCGGCAAGCAGCGCGGCGTGCAGCCCGCGGGGTGGCGCGAGGCGGCGGGCCACTACGGCGACGAGGGGTCGCGCCGGTCCATCGCCGACGTCACGAGCCCGGAGTCGCTCGCGGAGGTCCGCACGTTCAAGAAGGCGCAGAAGGCCGCCGCGAAGGCCGCGAAGGCCTGACTCCGCGGGCACGTCGCCGGCCGCGCCGCCGGGCGCACCGCGACGGACGCCCGCGTGCGCGACGACGCCCGGCCGCTATCGTCGGCGCGTGACCACGACGACGCCGCGCGCCCCGGCGCTGCCTCCCTCGACCCGCACGCTCCTGGCCCTCGCCGCGGGCGTGGTGGTGCTCGCAGGCGTCCACACGGCCCGCGAGGTGCTCGCGCCGATCCTCCTCGCGGCGGTGATCGTCATCATCTGCCACCCCGTGCGGTTCCCGCTCGAGCGTCGCGGCTGGCCCCGCTGGGCCGCGACGACGGCGGTCGTGGTGGTCGCCTACCTCATCCTCGCCGTGCTCGTCGCGATGCTCGTGTTCGCAGGCTTCCGGTTCGCCGACCTCGTGCGCGAGTACCTGCCGGCGCTGGTGCGCTCGGTCGAGGACGTCGTCGACCAGCTCGCTGCCGTGGGGATCGACACCGACGTCGCGGAGGCCGCGACGTCGTGGCTGGAGCCCGCCCGGGTCCTCAGCCTCGCCGGGAACGTGTCGGGCATGGCGCTCGGCATCGCGACGGCCTTCTTCTTCGTGCTCGCGTACGCGATCTTCATGGCGGCCGACGCCGCGCGGTACTCGACCGCGACCACGGTCTTCGGCACCGAGCGCGCCGCGACGATCGACCGCGCGTCCCGGTTCAGCGGCGGGGTGCGGCGCTACTTCGTGGTCAACGCGTCGTTCGGTGCGGTCGTGGCGGTCGTCGACGGCATAGCGCTGTTCCTGCTCGGTGTTCCTGCCCCGACGGTGTGGGCGATCCTCGCGTTCGTCACGAACTTCATCCCGAACATCGGCTTCGTGCTCGGCCTCGTCCCGCCCGCGATCATGGCGTTCGTCGTCGGGGGGTGGCAGCTCGCGCTCGCCGTCGTCGCGGTCTACTGCGTCGTGAACGTCGTGCTCCAGGTGCTCGTCCAGCCGAAGTTCGTGGCGGACGCCGTGAACCTCAGCCTGACCCTCAGCTTCGTCTCGGTCGTGTTCTGGACGTTCGTCATCGGACCGCTCGGGGCGATCCTCGCGATCCCGCTCACGCTGCTCGTGCGCGCGCTCGTGCTCGAGCCCGATCCTGGCTCGGGCTGGCTGCGCTGGCTCTCCGGCGACGACGTGCCCCCGTCGGACGCGACGCCGGGCCTCACCCCGGACACCGCACGAGAGGCGACCGCAGACCCGGCCGTTCGGGACCGCGGGACGACCGACGAGCCAGCACCCGTGGCCGAGCCCGAGCCGAACCCTCAGGTACAGCCTGAGGGTTCGGCGGCCGGTGATCCTGCCGGTCCGGAGAGGGCCTAGCGCACACCCTGTTGCGCCGGTGCTGGTGGTCCCTAGGCTGGCAGACGGCGGGTGTCCGCCCGTCACCGGTACGGGGGAGGAACCATGGCGCACGGAGACATCACGCACATCGACATCCCGGTGAGCGACAGCGGCAGGGCCACGCAGTTCTACGGCGAGCTGTTCGGCTGGCAGATCGCCGAGGTCCCCGGCTTCGAGGGTTACCCGATGTGGCAGGCACCGAACAAGATCAGCGGCGGCGGCCTCGCGCCGCGGTCCGAGGGGTTCACGACCCCGCGCAGCTATGTCGAGGTCGACTCGATCGAGGACACGCTCGCGAAGGTGCGCGAGCTCGGCGGGCGCGTGGTCCTGGAGAAGTCCGAGATCAGCCCGACGTCCTGGTGGGCGGCGTTCGAGGACGCCGACGGGAACCAGATCGGCCTCTACGAGGGCACGACGGACGCCGGCTGACCACGCCGGGCGCGCACGCCCGGGCGGTCGTCACGGTCGGAGCGACAGCACGCGACCGTCCGGGTCGTCCGGTCGGCGCGGCCGCAGCGTGGGCGGGGGCGGCCACGGGAGCTCGTAGCGCTCGACGGGGACGTCGATCGCACCGAAGTCGTCCGTCTGCACGACCACGCCGTCCGGCGTGACCTCCACGAGCCGGACGCGCACGGGCGGCGCGTCCTCCTGCTCGAGCACCCAGACCTCGGCCAGCCACGCGAGGCTGACCTCGTCGAGCGCCTCCTCGGCCTCCAGCCAGTCCACCGGTCCGGTCAGCTCGCGCCCGAGGAGCGAGACGGCGACCCAGAGGTCACCGTCGGGACGGATCCAGCCCACGTGCTCGCGGTCGTCGGGGCGGCGGTGCGGGATCCACTCGGCGGGCAGCATCCCGGCAGGCTAGCCGCCCACCGTCCCGCGAGCCACGGGATTGCGGCCCGGTCGCGCTCGTCCGCTCAGTCGACGGGGACCTGCTCGTCGCCCGACCCCTCGCGGAAGCCCTCGCCGAACCCGTCGCGGTAGCCGCGGTCGTAGGCCTCGGCGCTCCCCTCCCGGAACAGGTCGTCGACCGAGGGCCGCACGAGCGAGCGCGCCCCGGGCCCGTCGTCGTCGCCGACGTACCGGCCGAGCCCCCGCACGACGGCGACGGGCCTCCCCGCCGTCTTGCCGCGCACGAGCTCGCTCGCGGAGGCCACCTCGTCGGCGACGGCGGTGACGGTCACGGAGAGGGCCCGGCCGTGCGCGTCCACGCCGCCGCGCAGGTCCTCGGCGACGACGATCCCTGCGGCGCCGATCGCGACGTCGACGAGCCCGTCGCGCCACGCGCGGCCCGCGGTGTCCGTGACGACGACGCCGAGGTGGGCGAGACCGAACCGGTCGCGCAGCGCGGTCCGCAGCGCCCGGGCCGAGGCGTCCGGGTCGCGCGGGAGCAGCAGGACCGTCCCGTCGGGGGTGTTGGAGGCGTCGACCCCGGCCGCGGCCATGACGAGGCCGAGGTGGTTCTCCACGATGCGCAACGGAGGCTGTCCGGGGCGCTCGCGCGTCGCGACGACGCGCACCGTCTCGTCCGTGATCGCCTGCTCGCGGTCGGCGGCGGCGACGACGCGGCCCTCCGCCTTGGAGACGACCTTGCTCGTCACCACGACGACGTCGCCCTCCGCGAGCGCGTCGGCCGGCGCGGCCGCGGCGAGCAGGTCGCCGACGAGCGCGGCGAGGTCGTCGCCCGGGCGCACCTCGCCCAGGCCCGACGGCGCCCACGCGGACAGGCGCGCGTCGTCGGCCTCGCGCGCGCCGCCGTCGGGCACGACCGCACCCGCGCCGCCGGAGGTCATCGCGCCAGCTTCGGCAGGACCTCGCGGCCGAAGACCTCGATCCACTCCCGCTGGTTGCGGCCCACGTTGTGGAGGTAGATCCGGTCGAAGCCGAGGTCGACGAACTTCTGGACGTACGCGCGGTGCTCGTCGGGGTCGGCCGAGATCACCATGCGGCCCTCGAAGTCCTCGGGGCGCACGAGCTTGGCCATCTGCTCGAAGTCGTGGGGCGAGCGGATGTCGGCCTTGGGGAACTTCATGCCGCCGTTGGGCCACTCGGTCATCGCGTTCGCGAGCGCCTCCTCGTCCGTCGCGGCCCAGGACAGGTGGAGCTGGAGCACCTTGGGCATCGCCTGCGGGTCGCGGCCGGACTCGCGGACGCCGTCGTCGAACTTGCCGAACAGCATGGAGATCTTCTCCAGCGGGGCGCCGACCGTGATGAGGCCGTCCGCGTGCCGCCCGGCGCGCTTGGCCGTCACCGGGCCGGCCGTGGCGACGAGGATCTCGGGCGCGACCTCGGGCATGGTCCACAGGCGCGTGGACTCCATCTTGTAGAACTGCCCGGAGTGCTTGACGTCCTTGTTGTCCAGCCCGGACTGGAACAGCTTCTTGATGACGTCGATCGCCTCGAACATGCGGTTGATGCGCTCGGGCGCCTCCGGCCAGTAGCCCGCGACGACGTGCTCGTTGAGCGCCTCGCCCGAGCCCAGGCCGAGCCAGTGCCGCCCGGGGTACATCGCGGCGAGCGTGGCCGAGGCCTGCGCGACCATCGCGGGGTGCCACCGGAACGTCGGCGCCGTGACGCCCGGCCCGAGGTCGCCCGTCGTGCGCTCGCCGAGCGCGGTGAGCACGTTCCACACGAACGACGACTCGCCCTGCGCCGGGACCCACGGCTGGAAGTGGTCCGCCGCCATCGTGCCGGAGAAGCCGTGCTCCTCCGCGTAGGCCGAGAGCGCGACGGCCTCGGTCGGGTGGAACTGCTCGAGCATGGCGGCATAGCCGATCGTCAGACCCATGCTCCGACCCTAGTACGCGCCGGGCGAGGTCTCGCCAGGATCGGGCCGGGGCCGCCCGCCACGGCGGTCCCGGCCGGACGCCCTAGACGTGGACGGGGGTCAGCGCCGCGTACTCCTCGACGGAGCCGTTCCGCAGGCAGACCTCGATGATCTGCCGCCCCAGCGGGTCGAGGTCGTCGGTGAGGAACTGCCGGAGCTCGCTGGCGAAGAAGTCGGTGATGATCCGCGCTCCGGCGTCGTAGGCCTCGAGGCCGACCTGGGACTGGAGCTCGGGCCGCAGGAACGTGGGTCGGACGAGCTGGCCGTCGATCTTCATCTCCGTGAGCGTGTACCCGAACAGCGGGCAGCGGGCCGGGGTGAGCTCCTCGGGGCGCAGGCGCCCGCCCCCGCGCCGCGCGAGGTACTCGCGGGTCAGCCACTCGGCGGCGAAGTCGACCTTGTACGCGCCGATGTGCTGGTTGGGCGTCAGGACGTACCGGGTCCGGTCCGTCTCCACGAGCTGGCGCAGCAGGAGGTTCGCCGCCGCGACCTTGGTCCCGGTCGCGAACGGCCAGTACGACCCGACGCCCTCTGCGACCATGCCGCCGTGCGCCAGGGCCTCGGTGGCCGACCGCGACTCGCCGATCGAGGGGTTCTTGTCGCCGCGCGGCGCGACGAGCCGCCAGATCCACGCGAGCGAGGCGGGGACGACGTGCGTCATGCCCATGATCCCGTAGGTCGGGTGGTCCCGGGTGCAGGCCGGCATACGGGCGCCGAAGGTCCGGACGTCGACCTCCGCCGGCCCCACGACGTCGGTGAGCAGGTGCCGGGGCACGACGACCCGCGGGTTGGGGCACCGCCGGCCGTCGGAGTCGAGCGAGTGCTCCCAGGGCAGCACGGTGGCGTCGGGGACGCCGTCGATGTTGAAGAAGACGAGCGGGACGTCGGGGTGGATGCACGCGCGCTCCAGGTGGGCGTCCTGGCCGTAGCCGGTCAGGTTGTCGACGCGCACGAACCAGCCCTCCTCCGCGTCCGTGACGACGAGGCGCCCGTCGCCCGTCTGGAGCCCGGCGTGGCACAGCGTCATGTCGTCGGTGACCGGGTCGAGCGCGCTCGTCTCCCCCAGCGTGATGACGTACGGCTCGTCGGTCACCACGTTGGTGCCCAGCAGGATCCGCCCGTCCTCCTGACGACGGATCTCCTGGCACATCTCGGACTTGCCGCCGCCCGACGCGCCCTCGTGCATGACGACGGTCTCGTTCTCGTACGGCGTGGTGACCCGGACCGACGACGCGTGCGCCGTGACCCAGCCCTCGCGCTCGCCCACGTCGAGCAGCACCGAGAAGACGCCCTTCTTCGCGCTCGGACCGGGGTAGAGGTTGTAGGCGAACACCTCGTGCAGCGTCTCGGAGCGGTCGTGCACGACGACCTGGCGCCCGTCGAAGCGGGTGTGGCGGAACGGCGGGGCGACGTAGAGGATCGAGCGCGGCGCGAACGGCCCGAGCTCGTCGAACGTGGTCCAGCCCTGGAGGTCGACGAGGGCGAGGGCGAAGAACGCCGCGTTGACGGGGCAGACGGCGAGCGACGGGTAGCCGTGGGTCCGCCCGCCGGCGCGGAACGGCACGACGACGAGCTCCTGGGTCCCGAGCCACGCGAGCGTCTCGTCCTTGACCGGCCCGAACCCGGCCCCGAAGACGTCGCGGTAGCGCGGCTTGTCGGTCGGCAGGTCGTCGGCGATGCGCATGCAGTCCGGGTCGCGCCGGCGCATGTAGTCCTCGGGGTAGTTCACGGCGATCCCGTTCCGGCACCGCACGACCTCCGCCTCGGGCACGAGCGTGCCGCCGGCGTCGTACTCGACGACGAACCGCGGACCGCCCTCGGGACCGAGCGCGAGGCGGTACAGCTCGTCGCGCGAGGACGGCACGACGAGGGCCGGGCACGCGGCGAGCGCGGCCTCGAGCGCCGGCGGGACGACGACGCCGGGCGGCAGCGCCCCGGTCGTGGACGCGCGGTCGGTGGTCGTGAGGGTCATGGCTGCTCCCGGTGGTCGGCGCGAGGGACGAGATCGAGGTGCGCCCACGAGCACCCGTGTCTTTGCGTGCAGGTTACGAGTCGATGACCAATCACCCCCAGGGACCTTGGACCCGTCTTGGGCTCTTCCACGGGTCGGGCACGCGTCCCGCGCGCCGCGCCGACCCCCGCTAGCCTCTCGCCGGTGAACACCTCTCCCCCGCCCGGCGCGACCCTCGACACGCGAGCCCTCGTGGAGCCCGTGGACCGCGCGGCGGTGCGCGCGCACCACCGGGAGCTCCGTCGCGGGGCACGCGCGGAACGGGCGCGCACGAGATCCTCGGTGACATCCTCGGTGCTCGCGAGGGTGCTCGGAACCACCTTCCTCGCCCTCCTGCTCGCCGTCGGGGCGGCCGTCGTCGGTGCCGTCCTCGCCCTCGCCGTGGTCGGTCTCGTCGCCGCCGGGGTCGCCCTCCCGGTCGCCGTCGGTCTCGTGGTGGCCGGCGTCGTCGCGCTCGGTCTTCTCGTCGTCCGAGGCGTACGGGGGTCGTCCGCCCGGGAGCACGAGCAGGCGTACCGGCTGAGCAGGTTCGCCGCGGCGAACGGGTTCGACGTCGAGCCGCGGGTCGACGAGCCCGCACGGCCCAGCGGAGCGTTCGGCATCGGCATCCTCCGCGTCGCCCGGAACGTCGTCCGTACGCGGGGCCCGCGCACCGTGGAGGTCGCGACCTACACCTACAGCGCCGGCTACCGCGACGGCGAGCCCTTCGCGTTCACCTACGCCATGGTCGCCCTCGACCGCACCCTGCCCCGCGTCGTCGTGGAGACGATGCCCGCCCGGGGCGTGCGGGGCGCCCGGGCGCCGCAGGGGGTCGAGCGCGTGTGGGAGCTGCCGGTCGACGGCCCGTTCGGCGACCGCCACCAGGCCTACGGGCCCGTGCGGTCCGCGACCGGCACCGCGCGCGCCGTCTTCACCCCGGAGATCGTCGAGACGCTCGTCCGCGGCCCCCTCCCGCTCGCCGCCGAGGTGTCCGGGGACAGGCTCTTCCTATTCAGCGAGCGCGCGCTCGACCTGCTCGACCCCGCGGTCTGGGAACGCCTCCTGGGGGCCGCCGCCGACCTGGCAGCGCGCGTGTCCCGCGCGGACGGGCAAGACGGTCCGTCCGCCGCGCCCGGCACCCGGTGACGACCGCGGCCGGGACGCGAGACGCCGTCGGGAGCGGCCCCGAGATCTGGGAGAATGGGCGACCATGAGCGACTTCCCGACGAACGCGCCGACGGGCGCGGCCGATGCCACTGCAGCAACGACCTCCTCCGCCGGCCGCGTAGCCGGCGACGTCGTCCGCGCGGTGGTCGCGGGAGTACCCGACCGGGTGAGCCTCGACGGGCTCGAGGAGACCTACGACGCCCGCTGGGCCGAGCAGGGGACGTACGCGTTCGACCGCTCCAGGACCCGCGAGCAGGTCTTCTCCATCGACACCCCGCCGCCGACGGTCTCCGGGTCCCTGCACGTGGGCCACGTGTTCTCCTACACGCACACGGACGTCGTCGCGCGGTTCCAGCGCATGCGCGGCCTCGAGGTGTTCTACCCCATGGGCTGGGACGACAACGGCCTGCCCACCGAGCGTCGGGTGCAGAACTACTACGGCGTGCGCTGCGACCCCACGCTCGGCTACGTCGAGGGCTTCGAGCCCCCGCACGAGGGCGGCGAGGGCAAGTCGGTCAAGGCTGCGGACCAGGTGCCGGTGAGCCGCCGCAACTTCATCGAGCTGTGCGAGCGCCTGACCGCCGAGGACGAGAAGCAGTTCGAGGCGCTGTGGCGCCGGCTCGGGCTCTCGGTCGACTGGGCGCAGCACTACCAGACGATCGACGCGCGGTCGCGCACGGCAGCGCAGCGCGCGTTCCTGCGCAACCTCGGCCGCGGCGAGGCGTACCAGGCCGAGGCGCCGGGGCTGTGGGACGTGACGTTCCAGACCGCGGTCGCGCAGGCCGAGCTCGAGGCGCGCGACTACCCCGGTCACTTCCACAAGGTCGCGTTCCACCGCGTCGCGCCGGGCACGCCCGACGACGGCGCCCCGGTCTACATCGAGACGACGCGCCCCGAGCTGCTCGCCGCGTGCGTCGCGCTCGTCGCGCACCCGGACGACGAGCGCTACCAGCACCTGTTCGGCACGACGGTGCGCTCGCCGCTGTTCGACGTCGAGCTGCCCGTCCTCGCCCACCCCGCCGCCGAGCGCGACAAGGGTGCGGGCATCGCGATGTGCTGCACGTTCGGCGACCTCACCGACGTGCAGTGGTGGCGCGAGCTCCAGCTCCCCACCCGGTCGATCATCACGCGCGACGGCCGCATCACGCGCGAGACCCCGGACTGGATCACGTCGCACTCCGGCCAGGGCGTGTTCGCCGAGATCGAGGGCAAGACGACGTTCTCCGCGCGCCAGGTCGTCGTCGACGCCCTGCGGGACACGGGAGACCTCGACGGCGAGCCCGTGGCGACCCAGCGCAAGGCGAACTTCTTCGAGAAGGGCGACAAGCCCCTCGAGATCGTCACCTCGCGCCAGTGGTACATCCGCAACGGCGGCCGCGACTGGACCACCGCGGACGGCACCGTCCGCGACCTGCGCGGCGAGCTTCTCGGCCGGGGCAAGGAGCTCGCGTTCCACCCCGACTTCATGCGCGTGCGCTACGAGAACTGGGTCGGCGGCCTCAACGGCGACTGGCTCATCTCGCGCCAGCGCTTCTTCGGCGTCGCGATCCCGCTCTGGTACCCCGTGCTCGAGTCGGGCGAGGTCGACCACGACCACCCGATCGTCCCGTCCGAGGACGTGCTTCCGGTCGACCCGTCGTCCGACGTGCCGGCCGGGTACACCGAGGACCAGCGCGGCGTGCCGGGCGGGTTCGTCGGCGAGAACGACATCATGGACACGTGGGCGACGTCGTCGCTCACGCCGCAGATCGCGGGCGGCTGGGAGGTCGACCCCGACCTCTTCGAGCGCGTCTTCCCCATGGACCTGCGCCCGCAGGGCCAGGACATCATCCGGACCTGGCTCTTCTCGACCGTCGTGCGCTCGCACCTCGAGTTCGGCTCGCTGCCGTGGAAGAACGCCGCGATCTCGGGCTGGATCCTCGACCCCGACCGCAAGAAGATGTCGAAGTCCAAGGGCAACGTCGTCACGCCGATGGGCCTGCTCGAGGAGCACGGCTCGGACGCGGTGCGGTACTGGGCCGCCTCGGCCCGCCTGGGCACGGACGCCGCGTTCGAGGTCGGCCAGATGAAGATCGGCCGCCGCCTCGCGATCAAGATCCTCAACGCGTCGAAGTTCGCGCTGTCGTTCGGCGTCGATGCCGAGAGCGGGACCGGCGAGATCGTCCTCGACCCCGCGCTCGTCACCGAGACGCTCGACCGCGCGATGCTCGCGGGCCTCGCGTCCGTCGTCGAGAAGGCGACCGAGGCGTTCGAGGCGTACGACCACACCCGCGCGCTCGAGACCACGGAGACGTTCTTCTGGACGTTCTGCGACGACTACCTCGAGCTCGTCAAGGACCGCGCGTACGGGGCCGGGGCCGCGGCGTCCGACGTCTCGCCCGAGACCCGGTCGGCGCGCGTCGCGCTCGCGATCGCGCTCGACACGCTCCTGCGCCTCTTCGCGCCGTTCGTGCCGTTCGCGACCGAGGAGGTCTGGTCGTGGTGGCGCGCGCCCGAGGGCTCGATCCACCGCGCGCCGTGGCCGACGTCCGACGTCGCGCGTGCGGCCGCGGGCGACGCCGAGCCGGCCGTGCTCACCGCCGCGGGCCACGCGCTCGCCGCGCTGCGCAAGGTCAAGTCCGAGGCGAAGGTCTCCATGCGCACGCCGATCCTCGCGGCGACCGTGGCCGTCCCGGCGGCGTCGCTCGCGGGCGTCGAGGCGTCGGTCGTCGACGTCCGCAACGGCGGGCGCGTCACCGGCACGCTCGACCTCGTGGCGACCACGGAGGGCCAGGGCGACTCAGCCGTCCAGGGCGGGATCGTCGTCGTCTCCTCCGAGCTCGGCGAGCCCGAGGCGCGCAAGAAGGCCTGACGCCCGGTCTCAGCGCGACGCCCTCCCCGGCTCCGGCCGGGGAGGGCGTCGTCGCGTGCGGGCTCGTCAGATGATCTCGCCGCGCAGCCGCGCGTCGTCGCCGGACATCGTCGCCGCGACCTCGCGCGGCGTGCCCTCGTCGGCCCAGCGCAGGGTCGCGCCGACGCCCTCGATGAGCTCGACGCTGCCCTCGGGCGCGAACGTCAGGCCGGCGTCCTGGCCGATCGCGGCGCGGACGAGCGCGACCGTCGCAGGGAGCTTCTCGAGGCCCTCGGTGACCCCCAGGTCATGGATCTCCTCCTTGGTCGCGGCGATGTGCATCGGGCTCGGCCCGATCCACAGCGAGCGGCCGTCCAGGGCGGCGTCCTGACCGTACTCGTCGGCCAGGACGAGCTCCTTCACCTGCCCGCGCGCCAGGACCGCGACGACGTCCTCGACGGAGGTCACGGCACCCGACTCGCGCCCCTGCTCCTGGCGGAACTCCGCGAGGACCTTCTCGCGCCGGCGCTCACGGAAGCTGTCGAGCGCGTCGGCGACGTTCGACTCGAACGCGGCCTCGTTGATGCCCGGCCCGCGACCGCCGCCCGGGACCTCGACGACGAGCTCCGCCGTCGCGCGGCCCAGCGCCCCGCGCACGAGGGGCACCGCGCGCACGTCGCCGGTGAGGAGCACGAGCTCCGGGCGGTACTCCGCCGCCTGGCGCTCGAGCTCGGCAGCGACCGCCTCGGCGTTGCGCTCCCACGAGTCCTCTGCCCGGGACTCGATGCGCTTGTGGGACAGGCCGCCGGTGCGGACCTTGTTGATGACGTCGTGGCCGCCCTCGACCGACTCCGGCTCCGCGTACGGCAGGTGGCCGCCCGCGACCGACCACGTGAGGTCCGCGCCCTGGCGGTCGACGACGACGCGCACGTAGTCGACGGACTCGTCGGCCGCGCGCGCCGCCTGGAGCAGCGCCGGGACCGGTCCCCACGACCCCTTCGTGAGCGCCGGCGGGTCCTTGACGACGCGGTCGACGAGCACACCCGTGTCGTCCGCGATCAGCACGCGCCCGTGGGTGCCGCCGACCCGCGTCGGCCGCAGCACCACCTCCTCGAGGTCCTCGAGGACGGCGTCGGGCGCGCCCTCCTGGCGCAGCGTGCGCCGCACGCCCTTCCAGCGGTTCTCGACCTCGCGGTCCCCGGCCTCGTGGGCCCGCGTCGCGTCGATGTACACCGTCGCGAAGGGGCCCGGGTGGCCGAGGAGGGGCTTGAGCCAATCGATCTTCATGCGAACACCTCTAGCGTCCGTCGGCGTGGCGGGCGGGCCGCCCGGCGCGCAGGTCGTGCCGACGCCGGGGCCCACCCTGGGACCCCTCCAGGGTCGGTCAGATCGACCGGGGTCGCCACCGCGCGTCAGGCGGGTCCGTCACGGGCGCCTGCCGTCAGGAGTAGGTGTCGAGGACGGGCGTGCCCTCGCCCGAGGCGGCGTGGTCGGCGGCGATCCGCTCGTGGTGGCGGATGACCTCGCGGACGATGAACTCGCGGAACTGCTCGGCGAACTCCGGGTCGAGTCCCGCAGCATCGGCGATGCCCGTCAGGCGCGCGATCTGCTGCCGGTCCCGGTCCGGGTCGGCCGGGGGCAGCCCGCCCTGCGCCTTGAGCTCCCCGACCCGGCGCGTGAACTTGAACCGCTCGGCGAGCAGGTGCATGAGCGCCGCGTCGATGTTGTCGATGCTGTCGCGCAGCGTGAGGATCTCGGCGGGGACGGCGGGCTGGCCGGTCTGGTTCGTCACCCACCGATCCTAGGCGCGCCCGACGACCCCGAGGAACGCGATACTCGGAGTACGGAGTAAAGTGTCACGCCGTCCCTACCTGCCGTCCCACTCAGCGGAGAGTCCCATGACGGAACACGCGTCGCCGAGCCTCGTCGAGGTCTCCCCCACGGCGACCATCAGCACCCTCCTCACCGACCGCGTCGCCCGCGGTCCCCACGCGACGCTCGTCGAGCGCCGGACCACCGCGGACGGCCCGTGGGAGCCCGTCACCGCGCAGGAGTTCGAGGCGGACGTCGTCGCCGTCGCGCGCGGCCTCGTGGCCCGCGGCATCGAGCCCGGCGACCACGTCGCGATCATGTCCCGCACGCGCTACGAGTGGACGCTGCTCGACTTTGCCACGTGGGCCGTGGGTGCCGTCCCCGTGCCCGTCTACGAGACGTCGTCGGCCGAGCAGGTGCACTGGATCTGCTCCGACGCCGCCGTCCGCCTCGCCCTCGTGGAGACCGCGTCCCACGCCGCCGAGGTGGCGTCCGTCCGCGACCGCCTCCCCGACCTCGAGGACGTGCTCGTCGTCGAGGACGGCGCCGTCGACGCCCTCCGCGCCGCGGGCGCCGACGTGCCCGCCGAGGAGATCGACCGCCGTCGTGCCGCCCAGCGGGTCGACGACCTCGCGACGGTCATCTACACCTCCGGGTCGACCGGGCGCCCCAAGGGCGTCGAGCTCACGCACCGCAACTTCGTGCACCTCGCGCTCAACGGCCGGGCAGGATTGGCCGAGATCCTCGACTCCGACGGCGCCCGCACGCTGCTGTTCCTCCCGCTCGCCCACGTCTTCGCGCGCTTCATCCAGGTCGTCGTCGTCGCGTCGAACGCCGTGCTCGCGCACTCGTGGGACACCAAGAACCTCGTCGCCGACCTCGGGACGTTCCACCCGACGTTCCTGCTGGCCGTGCCGCGCGTGTTCGAGAAGGTCTACAACACCGCCGAGCAGAAGACGGGGACCGGCGCCAAGCGCAAGGTGTTCCACTGGGCCGCGAAGGTCGCCATCACCTGGTCGCGCGCGCTCGACGCCGCGGGCGGCCCGTCGTTCGGGCTGCGCGTGCAGCACGCCCTCGCCGACCGGCTCGTCTACTCGACGCTGCGGTCCGCGATGGGCGGGCAGCTCACGTACTCGATCTCCGGCGGCGCGCCCCTCGGCGAGCGGCTCGGCCACTTCTACCGGGGAGTCGGGCTGCGCATCCTCGAGGGCTACGGTCTCACCGAGACGACCGCCCCCACCGCCGTGAACCTGCCCGGCCTCACCAAGATCGGCACCGTCGGGCCCGCGTTCCCCGGTACGTCGCTGCGCATCGACGAGGACGGCGAGCTGCTCGTCAAGGGCGACCACATCTTCCGCGGCTACCGCAACCAGCCCGAGCTCACCGCCGAGGCGCTCCAGGACGGCTGGTTCCGCACCGGCGACCTCGGCGCGTTCGACGACGACGGCTACCTGCGCATCACCGGCCGCAAGAAGGAGATCATCGTCACCGCCGGCGGCAAGAACGTCGCCCCCGCCGTGCTCGAGGACCGCCTCCGCGCGCACCCGCTCGTGAGCCAGGTCGTCGTCGTGGGCGACCAGCGACCCTTCATCGGCGCGCTCGTCACGCTCGACGCCGAGATGCTGCCCGGCTGGCTCTCGACTCACGGCCTGCCGACCATGGACGTCGACACCTCCGCGCAGGACCCAGACGTCCTCGCCGCGCTCGACCGCGCCGTCGCGCACGCCAACGAGGCCGTCTCCCGCGCCGAGTCGATCCGCAAGATCACCGTGCTCACCACCGACTTCACCGAGCAGAACGGCTACCTCACCCCGTCCCTCAAGGTGAAGCGCGGGCTCGTCATCAAGGACTTCGCCGACACCATCGACACCCTCTACGGCGCCAAGGTGGGCGCCGACGCCTGACCGAGCCCCCAGCCCCGGTCCTCCGAGGTAGAGCCGCGTGGTCGCGCGAGGTAGAGCCGCAGTCCGCCGAGGTAGAGCCGTGGTTGCGCGAGGTAGAGCCGCGGTCTTTGTGCCCGACGACGCGTGGTCGGCCTGGGTGGTCGGGGTGGGTGGTGGTGCCGCGTCTACCATCCGCCGCTCGTTCCTCGCGGCTGGAGCCTGACCCGCTTTCCCGGACACCTGATCTGAGGCGATGATCGCCTCGGGAGAGGAGTCCGTGATGCCTGCAGCCAAGCCGCCGGAGTTCCG
>NZ_JBHVMH010000004.1:0-325263 GCF_042797035.1 Cellulosimicrobium sp. NPDC057862 | reverse complement strand
CTTTGGGTTGGGGGTGGGTTGGGTCTGCCCCCACCCCGGGGGCAACGGCGGGGGGTTCGCCCCCCCGTGGGTGACACCCGTTGGGGGGGGGGGGGTGGGGGCGCCTGATCCCGGCGCCCCCACCGCCCGTCGTGTGGGACGCGGCCCCTACGCTGACCTGCAAGGACCACGGGCACGGCGCCCGCGACCCGACGAAGGAGGAGCCCGGGTGACGAGCACGACGACCGGCGACGCGCAGGTCGCGGCCGGAGGGCCGGGCGAGCTGCGGCCGCCCGCCGAGGTCCGGTACGCCGACGAGCTCGCGGCGCTCGCCGCGGCGGACGCGCGGCGGGGCGCCGACGTCCCGCCCGGGTGGCGGCTGAGCCCCCGCGCCGTGCGCGCGTTCGTCGTCGGCGACGCCGAGCTGGGCGTGAGCCGCAAGTTCTTCGGCGACGACCCGCTCGTCGACCGCGCGGTCGTGTCGCTGCTGGGCCGCCAGGGGCTCATGCTCGTCGGCGAGCCGGGCACCGCGAAGTCGCTCCTGTCCGAGCTGCTGGCCGCCGCCGCGAGCGGCACGTCGACGCTCACGGTCCAGGGGACCGCGGGCACGAGCGAGGACCACGTGCGCTACTCGTGGAACTACGCGCTGCTCATCGCCGAAGGTCCGAGCGAGCGCTCGCTCGTCCCGTCGCCGGTCTTCCGCGCGATGGAGAGCGGGCGCGTCGCGCGCTTCGAGGAGATCACGCGCTGCGCCCCCGAGATCCAGGACACGCTCGTGTCCGTGCTCTCGGAGAAGCAGCTCATGGTCCCCGAGCTCGGCGCCGACGCACGCGTCGCCGCCCGGCCCGGCTTCAACGTCCTCGCGACGGCGAACCTGCGCGACCGCGGCGTCCACGAGATGTCGGCGGCGCTCAAGCGACGCTTCAACTTCGAGACCGTCGCGCCCATCCGGGACCGGGCCTTCGAGATGGAGCTCGTCGAGAGCCGGCTCATGGCCGAGCTCGGCCCGGCGCCGGAGCGCCCGCGGCTCGACCGCGACGTGCTCGAGGTGCTCGTCACGGTCTTCCAGGACCTGCGCACGGGCTCGACGGCGAGCGGCGCCCCGGTGAAGCGGCCCGAGACGGTGATGTCGACGGCCGAGGCCGTGAACGTCGCGATCGCGGCGTCGCTCGAGGCGCGGTACCTCGGCGACGGCACGGTGACCGCGGGCCAGGTCGCCCGCCAGGTCGGTGGCGTCGCGCTCAAGGGCGACGAGGAGGACGCGCGCCGCCTGCGGCACTACGTCGACAACGTGGTGCGCGAGCGCGCGCGGTCCGACGCGCGCTGGAAGGACTTCCTCACCGCGGCGGGCGACCTGTGGCGGTAGGTCTGCGCGCGGCGTGGGACGCCGCGCCGCCCCGGCTGCGGCAAGCGGCCCGCGACCTGGCGACCCTGCGCGAGCGCGAGGGCGTGCACCTGTTCGGCGTGCGGCACCACAGCCCGGCGTGCGCGGTCGCCGTGGCCGCGCTGATCGAGGAGGTTCGGCCGGCGGTCGTGCTCGTCGAAGGTCCGGAGGAGTACACGCGGCTCCTGCCCGCGCTGCTCGACGAGCGCACGGTCCCGCCGGTCGCCGTCCTCAGCCTCGACGGCGACCCCGCGGACGTGGCGAGAGATGGCGCGCGCGGCGCGGGCTTCTACCCGCTCGCGCGCTACTCGCCCGAGTGGGTCGCACTCCGGGCGGGGCACGCCCTCGACGCCGAGCTCGCGTTCGTCGACTCCCCGTGGGCAGCTCGGGCGCCGGGGGAGGACGACGCGGCCGAGCACCCGACCGCGCGCACCGTCCTGGCCGAGCGGCACCTCGCGCACTCGCGCACCGTCGCGCGGCTCGCGGAGCGCCTCGGCTGCCGCGACCACGACGAGCTCTGGGACCATCTGTTCGAGGCACGGGTCACCGCGCGACTGCACGACTGGCGCGAGCTCACCGACGACGTGTTCGCGTGGGCCGCCCTGGCCCGCCTCGACTACGAGGACGAGGCGCTCGTCGCCGACGGGTCGCTCGACCGGGAGGCGCGCATGTCGGCGCGCGTCGCCGAGCACGCGGCGCGCGCGGACGGTCCGGTCGTCGTCGTGACGGGCGCGTTCCACACGCTCGCCCTCGTCGAGGCGCTGACCGGGAGCGCGCACGGCGAGGCCGTCGTCGCGCGCCGCCCGGCAGGCGGCTACGGCGACCTGGCCGACGCCCCCGCGTGGCTCGTGCGGTACGACGACGAACGGCTCGACGCGCTGCGCGGGTACGGCGCGGGCATGCCGACGCCCGGGTACTACGACCGGCTCTGGGCGGCGCACCACGACGCGGGTGGTCCCGCGGACGCGGCGAACGGCGTCCTCGTCGACGTCGGGCGCGGGGCGAGCGCGCGCGGCGCGCTCGTGAGCGTCGCGCAGTCGCAGGCAGCGGTCGAGCACGCGCACCGGCTCGCGGCGCTGCGGGAGCGGCCGTGGCCGTGCCGCACCGACCTGCTCGACGCGATCACGTCCTGCTACGTCAAGGACGCCGACGATCTCGACGCAGCCGGTGACCGGCCGCTCGGGCTCGCGGTCGCGGAGGTGTTCGCCGGGCGCGCGCTCGGCGACGTGCCGCCCGGCGGCGCGGCCCCGCCGCTCGTGGAGGAGGCGCGCACGCGAGCGCGGGCGCTGCGAATGGACGTCTCCGACTCCGTGCCGCGCACCGTGCGGCTCGACGCGCGGCGCAAGTCCGCACACCGCGACCGGCGCCGGTTCCTCGCGCTGTGCGCGTTCCTCGACCTGGGGTTCGCGCGCCGGGTCTCCGGCCCGGACCACGTCGCCGGGCGCGGCCTCGGCCTCGTGCTCGAGGAGTGGGAGTACGCGTGGACGCCGCTCGTCGAGGCGCGTCTCGTCGAGCTCTCCCACCGCGGGGCGACGCTCGAGGCGGTCGCCGTGGCGCTGCTCGACGACGCGCGCGACCGAGCCCGCGAGGAGCGGTCGAGCGACGCGGTGGCGCGGCTCGTCGCGCAGTGCGTCGTGGTGGGCCTGCCGGACCGGCTGCCTCCGCTCGTCGGGCTCGTCCGCGCCACGCTCGACGTCGACCCTGCCCTCGCCTCGGTGGTGGCCGGCATGCGGCGCCTCGTCGGACTCTGGCGCGCCCGCACCGAGCTCGGGCTCGGCGAGCACGCCGCGGCCCTGCTCGATCTCGCGGAGCAGGGCCTCGCCACCGCGGCCTACCTCGTGCCCGACCTCGCGGCGGCCGACGAGGCGACGCAGGACGACGCGCTGGCGAGCCTCGTCGCGCTGCGCTCCCTGGTCCGGGACCTGCGCGACGCGGGTCGCGACGGCAGCGGCTCGGCGGCGGAGTCCGTCGCCCGGGCGCTCGCGCACGTGCGCGAGGACGACGCTGCGTCGCCCGCGGTGCGCGGCGCGCTCACGGCGTTCGCCGCCGTCGACGACGAGCTGGACGACCAGCCCGGCGGCGACGGCCTCGTCACGCGCGTCCGGGCGCACCTCGCGCCCGGCGCGGACCCGGTGGCGGCGACGGCGTTCCTCGGCGGCGTGATGCGCGCCGCACCCGATCTCCTGCTCCACACCCCCGAGATGTTCGAGGCGGTCGACGACGGCCTGCGCGGCCTGGACGAGGACGCGTTCCGTGCCGTGTTGCCCGACCTGCGCCGGGCGTTCACGTGGCTGCGTCCGACGGAGACGCACCGCCTCGCCGAGCGTGTCGCCGCGCGGACCGGCACGAGCGCCGCCGCGCTGGACCGGCACGTCGACGTGACGGAGGACGACCTGCGCGCGGGGCTGCTCGTCGAGCGCGAGCTCGTCGCGGTGCTGGAACGCGACGGCCTTAGCGCCTGGGCACGTGGGGGTGTGTCGTGAAGGCGGCGGACGTCGGAACGGCGGACGTGCCGGACGCGACGTCGACCGGGACCTCGCGGGACGGGCTCGGACCCGACGCGGGAGAACTCACCGGGAGCGGTGGCGTTGACGCCCACGAGGCCGCGCGCCGGTGGCGGCTCGTGCTGGGCCGGTACGCCGGCGACACGTTGCCCGTCGCGCCGCAGGACCAGGGCCTCGACCGGACGCTCGGGCACCTGTACGACCGGGAGTACACCGCCCGTGGGCACCGGCACGGCGACGGCGACGACTCGCGCACCGGGCGTGGCGGGGGCGGGCGCGGGGGCTCGGTCGTCGCGGGCCTGGACTGGTTGGAGTCGGCGAGGGAGCTGTTCCCGCGCGAGACGTTCGAGCGGATGCAGGTCGAGGCCGTGGGCCGCTACGGCATGACGGAGCTGCTCGCGGACCCCCGCGCGGTCGACGCGGTGGAGCCCAGCACGGAGCTCGCGTCCGCGCTGCTGCGTGCCCGCGGCCGGCTCGGGCCGGGCGTGCAGGACGGGCTGAAGCGGCTCGTCGCGCGCGTCGTGGAGGACGTCGTGCGGCGGCTGCGGCCGCGCTTCGAGACCGCCGTGGACGGTCGCCGCGACCGCTCGCGCCGCTCGTTCGTGCGGTCGAGCCGCACGTTCGACGCGGCCGCGACCGTCCGCGCGAACCTCGGGCGCTGGGACCCGGAGCGGCGCCGCCTGCTGGTCACGGACCTGCGCTTCTCGGCGCGGCGCCGTCGCGCGCTGTCCTACGACGTGGTGCTGCTCGTCGACCAGTCCGGCTCGATGGCCTCGTCCGTGCTGTACAGCGCGGTGAGCGCCGGCATCCTCGCCGGGCTGCCCGGCATCACCGTGCGGCTCGTCCTGTTCGACACGTCGGTCGTCGACATGTCGCACCTCGCGCACGACCCGGTGACGGTGCTCCTCACCGCACAGCTCGGCGGGGGCACGGACATCGCGCGCGCCGTGCGCTACGCGGAGCAGCACGTGCGCGACCCGCGCCGCACCGTCGTGGCGCTCGTGACCGACTTCGAGGAGGGCGGCTCGGTGTCGCAGCTCGTCGCGAGCGTCGGGCGGCTGCACGCGTCCGGCGTGCGGCTGCTCGGCCTGGCCGCGCTGGACGGCCAGGCGAACCCCGCGTACGACCGCGGCGTCGCCCGGCGTCTCGCGGAGCAGGGCATGGAGATCGCGGCGCTCACCCCGGAGCGGTTCGCCGAGTGGCTGGGGGAGGTGCTCCCGTGAGCGGCACCACCGGGCCCGGCCCGTGGGCGGGCGTGTACGCCGGGTACGACGACGCCGCGCTCGCCACCCTTGCCAACGCCGGCCTGGTCCGGCGGGCGCGCAAGGACGTCACCGCGGGCAAGGTCGACGTGCTCGAGCAGCGCGCGGACGGGGCCGTGCTGTCGGTCGGCGGCACGCGCGTCGAGCTCGACGCGCGCGGTCCCGCGGGTGCGCGGTGCGCGTGCCCGACGCCGGGCGCGTGCCAGCACGTCGTGGCCGCATGCCTGTGGGCCCGCGACGCAGCCACCGAGCCGGTGGTCGACGCGGCGACTGGGTCGGTGGGGCCGGTCGCGGTGGCCCGTGGCGACGTGGCGGTGGTGCGACCGTCGGCGGCCGATGCCGATGCCGATGCCGGCGTCGAACCCGATGCGCACCGCGACGCCGCTCCCGAAGCCCGTGCCGAGTCCGGTGCCGGGCGTGCGGACACCGCTCGAACCAGCGCCGGTGCGGCGGTTCCGATGGGGGAGCACGCCGGGGCGGGCGCAACACCTGAGCCCGACGGCGGTCGTCGCGCCGGGTCGGGAGCCGACCCGCTGACCGAGATCCTCGCGCTCGACCCGCGTGCGGTGCACCGCGCCGCGGGTGCCGCCGTCGTGCGCGCGGCCGCACGGGAGGTGCGGGAGGCGCTGGGCGCGGCGCCGGACGACGTGACGGACGTGACGATCGACGGTCCGCGCGTTGTCGTCTCGTGGGCGCGTGCACCTCGCGTCACGTACGTCGCGGGCGCCGGGTTCGCCGGGATGCTCGTGGAGCGTGAACGCCCCGGCGCGACGCCTTCGGCGGCCCGGACGGACGACCGACGCTGGCGCCTGGAGGCGCTCGCGCGGGTCTGGGGTGCGCACGGTCGTGGCTGGCCGTGGCCCGGTGAGTCAGCCGCCGCGCCGCGCGCCGCCGGGGTGCCGGACGCCCGGACGGTCGCTGACGAGGTCGCGCGCGCGGTCGAGCGGGTGCTCGACGTCGGGCTCTCGCACCTCGGTCGCGACGACCTGGAGGAGCTGAGGGGCGCCGGGGTGCTCGCCCGGCTGGGTCGTCGGCCCGCGGTGCAACGACTCGTCACGTCCGCGCTCGGTCGTCTCGAGGCGCTCGCGGACCGTCGGGACGCCGTCGACGAGGAGGAGTGCTTGCTCGCGCTGGCCGAGCTCTGGGCGTTCGTGCGGGCCGAGCCCGCGCCGGACGCCACGGCGCCCGACGAGCGCGTGGTGGACCTCCCGCACCTCCTCCCGCTCGGGGCGCGCTGGTGGGTCGCGGCGTCGGGCGCACGAGGCGTCACCGTGCACCTGTGGGACGTCGCGGAGGGCCGGACGCGCGCGGTCACCACCGGACGGCCGCCCGGCTCCGACCCGACGTTCCGCCGCTCGTGGGACCTCCCGCTCGTCTGGGGGCGCTCGGTGGAGGCGCTCTGTCGCGGCGCGTTCGCCCTGCGGGGTGCGACCGAGCGAGCCGGGGCGCTGCGTCCGGGCGAGGGCCCGACCGTCGAACCGTGGGGAGGGCTCGACGCCGACGTGCTGCGCGACGTCGCCGAGCGGACCGCGGGGACCGACGCGCGGGCCGAGGTGGGGTTCGGCCGCCGGTCGGCCGTGGTGCGGGCCGTCATGGTCCGGGACGCGGGCCCCGTCGGTGTCGACGAGGTCGCGCAGGAGATCACCTGGACCCTCGTCGCGGCGGACGGCACGCCGACCGTCGTGCGCATCGACGCGGCGGACGAGTCGGCCTGCGACACCCTGCTCGGGGTGGCGGCGGGGAACCGCCGGATCGTCGCCGTCGCGGTCGAGCACGACCTCGAGTCCGGCGGGTCCGAAGCCGTCGGTCTGTTCGTCGAGCACGCCGGGGGAGGGCTCCGGCTCGTCGTGCCGACGCTCACGCCCGCCTACGACCACCGCACGTGGTCGACCGCGTGGACGAGGCTCCGCGCGCGCGTCCGTGCCCTGCGGGGGCGCGCGACGACGCACGTGCGCGAGGTCGTGGCGCCGTCGCCGGTCGAGGACGTGTGCGCCACGGTGCTCGATGCCGCCGTGGCGCTCGCGGCGACCGGCCGTCGCCATCTCAGCCCGCACCAGGGGGCCGCTCTCGCCCGCGCGGCGCGGACCGCGGACGACCTCGGGGCCCCGACCCTCGCGGGTGCGGTCGCGCTCGTCGCCCACGAGCCCGACGCCGCACACCTCCTGCGGGCGGCGCTCGTCGCCTCGCGAGGTCGCGCCCTCGCGCGGGTCGTGGCCTCGTCCCGCGAGCCCCGGCCGGACCGCCGGGCGGTGCGCGCATGAGCACCTATGCCGTCCACGCCGGGTCGCCCGAGCACGGCCGGGTCGAGCACGTCGTCGACGGCCCCGCGGATCCCGTCCGCGAGACGTGGGACGACACGAACCGGTGGTACCCACGCCTCCTCGCCGAGGGCCGCCGCGTCGAGCGGTCGCACGACCTGCGCCTGTCCCACGTCCTGCTGCGCCGTTCGCAGCTCGCTACGGGCTCGGCGCTCGCGCGGCGCGACGCGGGGCCGTGGGACGCGCTGGCGGCCGTCCCGGCCGGTCGCGAGCCGACGTCGGAGCCGCGTCCCGTCGGTCTGTTCGAGCTCGGGCCGCAGTCCGGGCCGCGCGTCGAGCTCGACACGGTGGCGGAGCTGCGCGACCAGCTCGCCGCGGTCGCGGGCGCCGACGGCCCCGACGGACCGGGGCGGTTGCGGATGCTCCTCGCCGCCGAGTCGGCGGGAGCGCTCGTCGCGGCGGAGATGCACCACGCGGGCGTCCCGTGGCGCGCCGACGTGCACGACGCGATCCTCCGCGACGCGCTCGGCCCGCGACCGCGGCCCGGCGAGCGCCCCGCCCTCATGGAGGACCTCGTCGCGCGCATCCGCGCGGCCCTCGACGCGCCGCCGACCCTCAACCCGGACTCGCACCCGGACCTGCTCAAGGCCCTGCAGTACGCGGGCGTCGGCGTGCGGTCGCTGCGCAAGTGGGAGCTCGAGCGCACGGACCACCCCGTGGTCGAGCCGTTGCTCGAGTACAAGAAGCTCTCGCGGCTCCTCACCGCGAACGGCTGGTCCTGGCTCGACACCTGGGTCCACGACGGGCGGTTCCGTACCGAGTACGTCGTGGGCGGCGTCGTCACCGGACGGTGGGCGTCGAGCGGCGGCGGGGCGCTCCAGCTTCCCAAGCAGGTGCGCCGCGCGGTCGTCGCCGACCCGGGGTGGAAGCTCGTCGTCGCCGACGCGGCGCAGCTCGAGCCGCGCGTGCTGGCCGGGCTCGCGCACGACGAGCGCATGGCGGCGGCGGGGCGTGGCGGCGACATGTACGCGGGCATCGTCGCGTCGGGGGCGGTCGCGACGCGCGACCACGCGAAGGTCGGGATGCTCGGCGCGATGTACGGGGGCACCACGGGGGACAGCGCGCTCGTCCTGCCGCGCCTCGCGAAGGCGTTCCCCGACGCCATCGGCCTCGTTGAGCGCGCCGCGCAGGCGGGCGAGCGCGGCGAGGTCGTGTCGACCCTCCTCGGTCGCAGCTCGCCGCGCCCCGGCGAGTCGTGGCAGGCGGCCCAGGAGGGTGCCTACGCGGTCGAGGAGGGCGGCGCGGACGACGTCGAGAGCGGCCGGACGGGCGCGGACGCGCAGGCGCGCGCCCGGTCGTACACCCGCGCGTGGGGGCGCTTCACGCGGAACTTCGTCGTGCAGGGCACGGCGGCCGAGTGGGCGCTCTGCTGGCTCGCCTCGATCCGCCGTCGGCTGTGGGACCTGCCCGTGGCGTCGACCCCGGGCGCCGCGCCTGCGCCGTTCGCCGACCGGGCGCACCTCGTGTTCTTCCTCCACGACGAGGTCGTCGTGCACGCGCCGGCCGAGCTCGCCGACGCGGTCGCCGACGAGGTCCGCGCGGCCGCGGCGGAGGCGGGGCGCCTCCTCTTCGGGGAGTTCCCGGTCGACTTCCCGCTCACCGTCGCGGTCGTCGACCACTACGCCGAGGCGAAGTGAGGGGACGGGCTACGGGCCGCAGCGGACCCGTCGCCCGGTGGTGCCGTCGCCCGGCGGGGTCAGGGCCGCGGCTCGCCGCGGTAGGTGCCGAACGACCACAGGTTGCCCTCGGGGTCCTGGAGCACGAGCTCGCGCGTGCCGTAGTCCGTGTCCCGGAGCGGGACGACGACGCGGCCGCCCTCCTGGGGAGCCCGCTCCCGCAGCCGGGCGTCGAGCGCGTCGATCTCGTCGTCGGGGACGACGACGTACGTGCCGCAGGTCCCAGGCTCGCGAGACCACTCCCGATCGGGGGAGTGGCTGCCGAGCATGACCCCGCCGCCGTGCGGCCAGTCGAGCTGGGCGTGGGCGACCTCGCGGTCCTCGCCGGCCATGACCGTCGTCGCGACGAACCCGACGACGTCGGTGAGGAACGCGACGAGCGCGCGGGCGTCGTGCGCCTGGAGGGTGGGCCAGACCCACGGTGTCGGCGGCGCGTCGGGCACCGGGGTCGGCGCCGCGGCGGTGCCGGAGGTGTCAGTCGGGGTGCGGGTGCTCTCGTGGATGGTCATGGCCCCACCCTGGCCCGTCGGTGTGGCCGCCGGCTTGGATGTTCCCGAGCTCTTCGCGCACCCAGGCGGTCGGGCTCGTCCCGGCGAACCGGCGGAAGTCGCGCACCAGGTGGGAGTGGTCGGCGTACCCGGTCTGCGCGGCGACGTCCGCGAGCGTCCGGGCGCCCCGGCCCAGCGCGAGGTGCTGCACCTGGCGGCGCGCGGCGTCGAACCGCACGAGGCCGCGCGCCGCCCGGGGTGTGACGCCGAGCTCCGCCCGGAACAGCGTCTCGAGCTGGCGTTCGCCGAGGGCGACGTGACGCGCGACGTCGCGTACGCGCGCCCGTCCTCGGCTGCGGACGAGCAGGTGCCAGGCTGCCGCGACCTCGGCGCGCACCTCGGCGCGGACGGGCAGGGCTCCCGGGCTGCCGGGCGGGCCGCCCGGGGCTGCGAAGGCCGCGCGCACGGCCTCGAACGCGGCGGCCCACGAGCCCGCCTCGGCGGCCTGCTCGCGCAGCCGCGCGGCGGCGGGGCCGAGGACGGCGTCGCCGTCCTCGACGAGGCCGAGGTCGCCCGCGCGCACGCCCAGCAGGACCCGACAGGCGAGCGGGTCGAGCGCGAGCTGCACTCCCGCCTGTTCCTGCGGCTGGTGGATCAGGGCCGGACGGGTGTGCAGGCCGCCGACGAGCGACTCGTAGCGCAGCGGGACGGCGTCGGGCCCGGGCGACGTCGGGACGACGCCCGCGGTGCTTACGACCAGGGTGAGCCACGGCGACGGCAGGCCCCGGTGGACGGAGGGCGCGCCGTCCGCCGTCTCCGTCCGCAGGCGGTAGCCGACCATCGACACGACGCCGGGAGGCAGCGCGTCGGACGGGGCTCGCACGAACTCGTGCACCCGACCACGCTATGCGGCGGTCACGCCGCTCACAGCCCGAGCGGACGGTGCCATCCGACGTCGACGCGGAGCGTGGCGTCCGGTGCCTCGTCGTCGACCTCCCAGACGCACCGGACCCGACGGTCGAGGAACGACATCGCGTGGCACCGCCGCCCCGCATCGTCGAGGCCGACGCGTGCGCGGACGTCGTCGCGGTCGTGCCCGGGCCACGAGAGCGTCAGCTCGCGCCAGCAGCCGCCCGAGCCGCAGCCCATCCCCCCGTCGACGACCTGGACGCCGTCGGGGAACGCCGGGACCGGGGGCGTGCCCGCCTCGTCGAGCTCGACCCGGAGCACGGGACCGACCAGCCACACGACCAGGAGGACGAGCCCGACGGCCGCACCAGCGACCCCGGCACGACGGCCCACCCTGCGCTGCATCGGCGCATCGTACCGAGGGGTCAGGTCGACGGGCGCAGCCCGCGCACCTGGGGGACGTCGGTGCCCCGCGCGGCGCGGCGCACGTGGGAGCGTGCGTGCTCGATCGCGTCGTCGAGCGTGTCGAAGAGGTGGTTCTCGTGGCGGAGCTCGGCGAGCGCCCCGACGTTCGTGAGGAGCGACCGGTGCCGTTCCTGGACGCCCTTGACGAGCACGGTCACGCCCCGCGCCTCGAGCCCTTCGACGAGCTCGCCGAGCGCCCTGGCCCCGGTCGCGTCGACCATGCGGAGCTGGGAGAGCCGCAGGACCACGACCGCGACGTCGTCGTGCGACGAGGCGTCGGTCACCTCGGTGAGCACGCGGTCCGCGGCGCCGAAGAACATGGAGCCCTCGAGGCGGAAGAGCGCGACGTGCTCGTCGCCCGGCTGGGCAGGCCCGGGGAGGGGGTCGCGGTGCACGGCCGAGGCGCGCGCGACGGTCCGCAGAGCGAAGAACGCGGCGACGAGGATGCCGATCTCGATGGCCTGCACGAGGTCGAACGCGACGGTGACGACGGCCGTCACGACGAAGGTCGCCGCGCTGGACCGTCCGGCGCCGACCACCGAGCGGATCGTCCGGGCGCCGATCATCCGGAAGCTCGTCACCATGAGGACGCCGGCGAGCGCGGCGAGCGGGATCCGGGAGACGGGGCCGGTGGCGAGGTAGATGACCGCGAAGATCACGACCGCGTGCACGACGGCCGCGAGCCGCGTCCGCGCGCCGGAGCGTACGTTCACCGCGGTGCGGGCGATGGCTCCCGTGGCGGGCATGCCGCCGAAGAGGCCGCTGGCCACGGACGCCAGGCCCTGCCCGACGAGCTCGCGGTCGGGCTGGTAGACGGAGCCGCCAGGCGACCCGGTCTGCACCATGGAGGCGGCGACGCGGGCGGACAGCAGCGACTCGATGGCCGCGAGCGCGGCGATGGCGAGCGCGGCCCCGCCGAGGTCGCGCAGCGCGCCGGGCGTGAACGTCGGCAGGACGGGTGCGGGCAGGGACGAGGGCAGGGCGCCGATCCGTGGGACGGGGGCGCCGAGCACCTCGACGAGCACGGTGGACAGCACGACCGCGACGAGCGACGCGGGGATCGCCGCGTGGAGGCGGGGGAGCAGCAGCATCGTCGCGGCGACGAGCGCGACGCACCCGAGCGTCCACAGGACCGGGGCGGGCGGGACGTCCGTCACGGCGGTGCGCACGGCCCCGACGGCGGTCACGAACGTGTTGTGACCGGGGGCCGCCTCGACCCCCACCGCGGCCGGAACCTGCTGGAGGAAGATGATGCAGGCGATCCCGAGCGTGAAGCCCTCGACGACCGGCCAGGGGATGTACGTGACGACGCGTCCGAGCCGGGCGAGCCCCGCGACGAGGACGACGAGCCCGGCGAGGACGGTGACGAGCGCGACGGAGCCGAGCCCGTGGGCGACGACGATCGGCGCGAGGACGACGGCCATCGCCCCGGTCGGGCCGGAGACCTGGTGGTTCGACCCGCCGAGCACGGCGGCGACGATCCCCGCGATCACCGCCGTGACGAGCCCGGCCGCCGCCCCGACGCCGGAGCTGACGCCGAACGCGAGCGCCAGCGGGAGGGCGACGACGCCCACGGTGACGCCCGCGAGGAGGTCGGCGCGCAGGGTCCGGGGCCGCAGGTCGTAGTCGGAGCGTCGCGGGAGCAGGTCGCGGACGGCGGCGAGGCGGCTCATGCGGAGGCGTTCGACGCGGTCGCGTCGAGCACGGCACGCGCCGACGCGCCCGGCAGGGCGGGGAGCCGTCGCGCGGCCTCGAGCTGGTCGGACGCGCCCGCGAGGCTCGAGAGGAGGAACGCGCGCGCGACGACGAGGAGCTCGGCGACGAGCGGCTCGGCGAGGCGGTAGTCGACCGCGTTGCCGCTGCGGGTCGAGGTGACGACCCCGGCCCGGCGTAGGACGGCGAGGTGCTGGGAGAGCTGGGAGGCCTCGCACCCGGTGACCTCCAGGAGGTCGGACACGGGTGCCGTGTGATCGGCGTCGGCCGCGAGGACCTCGAGCACCTGGATGCGGGTGGGGTGCGCGAGGCACCGGAAGAGCTCGGCCTTGATGCGGTAGAGGGGAGCGGCCGCGTCGGTGCCGTGGACGCCGTCCTCGGGCCGGTCGGGGCGGGAGGTGCGGGGCACGGGTCCTCCGGGTAGCGGGATGATGGGTTGCGCAATCCATCAAACCATGCCGGACGGCACCCGGGCGTCCCGCGCGGGATAGCCTGCCGCCATGACCGTCGCGCCCGACCCGAGCACCGAGACGACGAGCCCCGACCCCTCGCCCGCCGTCCCAGCGGCCGACGACGCGGTGCACCCGGCGCTCGGCCGCGTCGTGCGGACGCTGGACGAGCTGTACCCGCCGTCGACGGCGGAGGCCTGGGACGCCGTCGGGCTCGTGGCCGGGGACCCGGGCGCGCCCGTGCGCAAGGTGCTGTTCGCCGTCGACCCGGTCGAGGAGGTCGCGGACGAGGCGCTCGCGTGGGGCGCGGACCTCCTGGTCACGCACCACCCGCTGTTCCTGCGGCCCGTGCACTCGGTCGCGGCGACGACATTCAAGGGCTCGCTCGTGCACCGGCTCATCCGGGGCGGGTGCGCGCTCTACGTCGCGCACACCAACGCGGACGCGGCGGAGCGCGGCGTCGCGGACGCCCTCGCCGACGCGCTCGACCTGCTGCACCGTGTGCCGCTCGTCGCCCACCCGGCGCCATCGCCGCACGTTGCCGCCACGACCGGGACGGGCCGGGTCGGGCGCCTCGCGGAGCCGATGACCTTGCGTGGCTTCGCGCAGCGCGTCGCCGAGGTCCTGCCGCCGACCGTGCAGGGCGTGCGCGTCGCGGGCGACCTCGACGCGACCGTGGAGTCCGTCGCGGTCGTCGGCGGGTCGGGCGACTCGCTGTTCGACGCCGTCCGCGCGAGCGGCGCCGACGTCTACCTCACGTCGGACCTGCGCCACCACCCGGTCTCCGAGCTGCGCGAGCGCGCGCGGCTCGAGGGCGACGGCGAGGCGGGCACGCCCTTCCTCGTCGACGTGCCGCACTACGCGTCCGAGTGGCCGTGGCTCCGCTACGCTGCCGAGGACCTCGCGCGCGCCCTGGAGCACGCGCAGCCGGGGACGGTCGTCGAGACGCGCGTGAGCACGCTCGTCACCGACCCGTGGACCGCTCGGATCGCGTCGGCGCCCGCCGAGCCGCCCGCAGACCCGCGCTCCGACCGGCCCGACCCCGACGCCCCGTCCGCCTGACGCCCCGACCCTGCACGCCGGCCCCGCACGGGGCCCACGAAAGGAACCACCTGTGGCCACTGCACCGCCCGCCGACCAGCTCCGCCTGCTCGACGTCCAGGAGCTCGACACGCGGGCGCAGCAGCTCGCGCACCAGCGCAAGAACCTGCCCGAGCACGCGCGCATCGCCGAGCTCGACGCCCAGATCGCGGACCTGCGCGGCAAGCTCGTCGAGTCCCGCACCGCGGTGAGCGACCTCAAGCGCGAGCTCACCAAGGCGGAGACCGACGTCGAGCAGGTGCGCACGCGCGCCGCGCGCGACCAGTCGCGGCTCGACTCGGGGCAGGTCGGGGCCAAGGACGCCCAGGCGCTCGTCGCGGAGCTCGAGTCCCTCGCCCGGCGCCAGGGCGTGCTCGAGGAGGTCGAGCTCGACGTCATGGAGCGGCTCGAGGCGCACGAGGAGGCGCTCGCGAAGCTCGAGTCCGCGAACGCGGAGCTGGAGGCCGCGAAGGCTGAGGTCGTGGCCGCCCGGGACGTGCGCTACGCCGAGCTCGACGCCGAGGCGGGCCAGGTCGCGGGCAGGCGCACGGACGCCGTCGCGGGCCTCGACGCCGGGCTCCTCGCCCTGTACGAGCGCGTGCGCGACCAGAACGGCGGTCGGGGCGTCGTCGCGCTGCGCGGCCAGCACGTCGACGGACTCAACGTGTCGCTGAGCCCGGCCGAGCTCGCGGCGATCACCTCGGCCGCTCCCGACCAGGTGGTGCGGCTCGAGGACTATGGCCACATCGTCGTGCGGCCGGAGGGCGCCGGCGCGTGAGCGCGGGCGGTCGGCGGCACCTCGTCGTCGAGGCCGACGGCGGGTCGCGGGGGAACCCGGGCCCGGCGGGATTCGGCGCGCTCGTGCGCGACGGGGAGAGCGGTCAGGTCCTCGCCGAGCGCGCCGCGTTCCTCGGGACGACGACGAACAACGTCGCCGAGTACTCGGGCCTCGTCGCCGGGCTGCGCGCCGCGGCCGAGATCGACCCGGACGCGCAGGTCACCGTGCGGATGGACTCGCGGCTCGTCGTCGAGCAGATGTCCGGGCGCTGGCAGATCAAGCACGACGACATGCGCCGCCTCGCCGCCGAGGCCGCCGCGGTGCTGCCGGCGGGGCAGGTCGCGTACGAGTGGGTGCCGCGCGCGCAGAACTCCGCGGCGGACGCCCTCGCGAACGAGGCGATGGACACGGCGGGGACGGTCGCGCGCGACTACCCGCCTGCCGCCGCGCCGGGTGCCGGCGACGACGAGCCCGACCCCGCCACGGACGACCCGCCCGCCGACGTCCCGGGCGAGTCGGCCGCGTTCGACACGCCCGCCCGCCCGTCGGGCGCGGCGGTCCGGTTCGACGACGCGCCCGCGCTCACGGTCGTCCTCGTGCGGCACGGGCAGACGCCGCTCACGGTCGCGGGAGCGTTCAGCGGGTCGTCGGTGCCGGGCCCGTCGCTGACGGCGCGTGGCCGCACGCAGGCGGCGCAGGCGGCCGACCTCGTGTTCCGGGTGGGGCGCCAGGCCTGGCCCGACCTTCCCCGGCCGACCGCGATCGTCGCCTCGCCCATGGTGCGCGCGCAGGAGACCGCGCGGGCGGTCGGTCGCCGGCTCGGCGTCCACGTCACGACGGACGACCGGTTCGCCGAGGTCGACTTCGGGGAGTGGGAGGGGCTCACGGCCGCGGAGGTCGACGCCGCGTGGCCGGGCCGCCTGCACGCCTGGCACACGACCGGCACGACCGCGGCCCCCGGCGGCGAGTCGTACGCGGACGTCGGCGCGCGCGTCTGGCACGGGCTGCAGCACCTCGTCGAGACGCTCCTGCCGGCCACGGGCGCGAGCACGGGCGCGGGCACGGGAGCGGGTGCGGCACCGGCCGGACGCACGGCGGTCGTCGTCGGCCACGCGGTGCAGGTGCGCGCCGCGATCGGCACGGCGATCGGCGCGCCGCCGTCGCAGTGGTCGCGCGTGCGCGTGCCCCCGGCGTCGGTGAGCATCCTGCGTCTGTGGGCCGACGGCACGAGCGAGCTCACTGCCCAGGGCGTCCCGAGCGACCTCTGACGTCCCTCCTCCGCGAGGTAGAACCTCCGGTCGCGAGGTAGAGCTCCGCGCGTTCTACCTCGAAGCACCGGGTTCTACCTCGCGGCGGGAGTCCGGCGCCGTTGCGGAGGGTTCACTTCTTTCGCGGCTTCCTCACTTTGGCGGGTTCCGCGAGGGCGTGCTCGACGGCCGTCGCGACCCACGCGTCGAGCTCGTCGGCGTCGGCGACGCGTCCGCCGTCGACGAGGATCATCCCCGTCATCGCGCGACCGCCCATCTCCATGACCGCGCCGCCGCGTTCCAGCGCCGCGTCCGTCCCGTCCTTGCCGACCCGCACCATGAGGTCGTCCCGGGTGACGCCGAGCGCCATGTGGGTGTTGACGAGGAACGCGATCCCGCCGAACATCTTCCGCTCGTCGAACGGGGCGCGCGGCCCCAGGGCGACGCGGATCCGCTCGGCGAGGTCCTCGCTGTAGACCATGGGTCCACTGTGGACCGTGTCCTGCGGCACCGCAGCCGCTGTGCCGTCGCCACCGCGCTGCCAGGCGCCGGCGGATCGCTCAGGCGATGACGAGCTCGAGCGTGCGCGGGCCGCTGCGGGTCGTGGCGTCGTGCAGCGTGGCCTCGATCAGCCGGTAGCTGAGCCCGGTGCCGACCTCGGTGCCGATCACCGTGTCGACGAGCTCGCCCGCGGCGTCCAGCAGCCCGGCGGCCGAGGACGGCGGCGCTGCCTCCCGGCGCAGCAGGTGCCCGGCGAGCACGCCGCGCGTGTGCTTCGCGTTGTGCGAGACGACGGCGCGCTTGCCCGCGTTCTCGCGCACCACGCGCACGGCGACCCAGTCGGCCGCGCGCGACCCCGTCACGGCGGGCTTCCACGCGCCGACGTACGTCGCCGACCGGCCGTCGACGACGACGTCCCCGGCCGCGCGCTCGTCGAGCACGGGGCCCAGGTGCGGACGCCAGGCGGTGGCGAGCCTCCCGATGCCCGGCAGGTCGACGGCCATGGAGAGCCGGTACGCAGGGACCCGGTCGGCGGGGGAGAGGGCGCCCCACAGCGCGGACACGACGCGGACGTCCTCGCGCGCCCGCCGCGCGGCCTCGCCGCCGGACGCGAGCGCGCCCGCGAGGTCGGCGGCGCCGTAGAGCACGCCCGTGTAGACGTCGGCCGCGGACCCTGCCGGCGCCGTCCGCAGGACCGTGTTGCGCCGCACCTCCTCGGTCAGCCCTGGCGTCGTGCCGAGGACGTCGTGCGCGTCCGGGCGCGCGCTCGCTGCCGCGAGCGCGTCGAGGACCTGCGCGCGGTGCGCGGTGAGGGCGGGAGAGCTGAGCGAGCCGAGGTCGACCGGCGCGGCGCCGTCGGGCGCGGGGGTCTTGCCCTCGGACGGGGGGAGCAGCACGAGCACGCGGCCACTCTACGAGCGGTCGCCGCGTCGTCGCGGCGGGTGACCGGGGACGACGGCGTGGGGTGCGTCACGGCTACGCTCGCCCGATGGCCCAGGTGAAGATCTACGGACGGCGCAGCGTGTGGGGCGAGCGGCGTGCGGAGGTGTCCGACGCGCTGCACGACGCGCTCGTGCGCACGTGGCAGCTCCCTGCCGACAAGCGGTTCCACCGGTTCCTGCTCCTGGACGACGACGACCTGGTCGCCCCGCGCTCGGACGCGTACCTCGTCGTCGAGGTCGTGTGCTTCACGGGCCGGACGCGCGAGGCCAAGCGCGCGCTGATCGCGGCGCTGTACGACGACGTCGTGCCCGCCCTCGGCCTGACCCCGGACGACGTGGAGCTCGTGATCCTCGAGAGCCCGCGCGAGAACTGGGGCATCCGCGGGGTCAGCGGCGATGAGCTCGCGCTGTCGTACCGCGTCGACGTCTGACACCGACCCCAGAACCTCCCCGCGCCTCAGACGGCGGGGGACGGCCCCGTGCCCGGAGTGCGGCGACTCATCCCGCCTCGGCGACGACGGCCAGCACCGCGTCGCCGTACCGGGCGAGCTTGTTCTCGCCGACGCCGCTCACGAGCGCGAGCCCGTCGAGCGAGCCCGGCCGGGCGGTCGCGATCCCGCGGAGCGTCGCATCCCCGAACACGATGTACGCGGGCACGCCCTGGGTCTTCGCCTCGCTCGCCCGCCAGGCGCGCAGCGCCTCGAAGAGCGGGACGTCGGCCTCGGCCAGCTCAGCGGTGGCGGCCCCCTTCCGTGCCTTGGGCGCACGCACCGGACGAGCCGGCTCGTGCCGCATCCGGACCTCGCGCCGCTGCGCCAGGACCTCCCCGCTCCCCGCGGTGAGCACGAGCGTCCCGTGCACCCCCTCGACGGTGAGCAGCCCCTGGGCGAGCAGCTGGCGCACCACGGCCCGCCACTCGTTCTCGGCCAGGTCCTTCCCGACCCCGAACACCGACAGCTCCTGGTGCCGGAAGCGTCGGACCTTCTCCGTGTCCCGGCCGAGGAGGATGTCGACGACCTGCCCGACGCCGAAGCTCTGCCCGCGCTCGCGATCCAGACGGAACACCGTCGAGAGCACCTTCTGCGCGGCGACCGTCCCGTCCCAGGCCTCGGGCGGGGCCTGGCACGTGTCGCACGACCCGCAGCCCCCCGGGTGCTCCTGCCCGAAGTAGGCGAGGAGCTGGGCGCGGCGACACTCGACGGTCTCGCAGAGGGCGAGCATCGCGTTCAGGTGCTGGCCCAGGTTGCGCCGGTGCGCGGCGTCGCCGTCGGACGTCTCGATGAGCTTGCGCTGCTGCACGACGTCGGCGAGGCCGTAGGCCAGCCAGGCGGTGGACGGGAGCCCGTCACGACCGGCGCGCCCCGTCTCCTGGTAGTACCCCTCGACCGACTTGGGCAGGTCGAGGTGCGCGACGAACCGGACGTCGGGCTTGTCGATGCCCATGCCGAAGGCGATCGTCGCGACCATGACGAGGCCGTCCTCGCGCAGGAACCGGGACTGGTTCGCGGCGCGCACCGACGCGGGCAGCCCTGCGTGGTAGGGCAGCGCCTCGATCCCGTTCTCGACGAGCGTCGCGGCGGTCTTCTCCACCGACGCGCGCGAGAGGCAGTAGACGATCCCCGCGTCCCCGGCGTGCTCGGTGCGCAGCAGGTCGAGCAGCTGCTTCTCCGGCCGGTCCTTGGGCACGATCCGGTAGGTGATGTTGGGCCGGTCGAAGCTGGAGACGAAGTGTCGCGCGCCCTCGAGGTCGAGGCGCTGGGCGATCTCCGCCCGGGTAGCCGCTGTCGCCGTCGCCGTCAGCGCGATGCGCGGGACGAATGGCCAGCGCTGGTGCAGCACCGACAGCTCGAGGTAGTCGGGCCGGAAGTCGTGCCCCCACTGGGACACGCAGTGCGCCTCGTCGATCGCGAAGAGCGCGATCTGCGTCCGGTCGAGCAGGTCGAGGGTGGCGCGGCTCCGCAGGCCCTCCGGTGCCACGTAGAGCAGGTCGAGCTCACCCGCCACGAGCGCGCGCTCCACGGCGCGGCGGTCCTCGAAGGACAAGGTGGAGTTGAGGAACGCCGCGCGGACGCCGAGCGCCGCGAGGGCGTCCACCTGGTCCTGCATGAGGGCGATGAGGGGCGACACCACGACGCCGGTCCCCGCGCGGACCAGGGCGGGGATCTGGTAGCACAGGGACTTGCCCCCGCCGGTGGGCATGAGCACCAGGGCGTCGCCACCACCGACGACCGTGTCGATGATGGCCGCCTGCTCGCCCCGGAACGAGTCGTACCCGAAGACCCGCCGGAGCACGTCGAGCGCCGGGTCGGTCGCAGTCGCTGTGGCCACCCGGGCACCCTACCGACGATGACCGACACCTCGGTCCCGGCGCATCAACTCTGTGCGCCGAAACTCTGTGCGCCGAGGCGCCCCGTCACGGACGGTGGAGCTCGGCGGGCAGGTCGTCGTGGTGGCGGACGGCGAGGGACGTCACCGCGCGGGTCAGGCAGACGTACAGCCGCCTCAGGCCCGTGACCCGGTCGTGCTCGCCCTGGACGACGCCCTCCGGGTCGTCCAGCACGACGTGGTCGAACTCCAGCCCCTTCGCGAGCGACGCGGGCACGAGGTCGAGGCGCGCGTCGAACTCGACCGTGCCCGCGACGTCCGTCGCCTCGCCGACGACCGCGAACGGGAGGCCGGCGTGGGCCAGCGCCCTGCGCGCGGCCTCCGCGCCGCCGTCGGGCACGATGAGCCCGACCGACCCCTCCCGGGCGAGCGCCGTGCGGACCAGGTCCAGAAGCGGCCCCGTGGTGAGGACGAGCTCGCCCCGCGCCCGGCGGACGGCGACGGGCGGAGCGAGGTCCGGCGCGATCGAGGGCAGCAGGCGGGCCGCGTACTCGATGACGTCACCGGGGACGCGGAAGCCGGCGGTGAGCTGCTCCACGTGGCCGTCGGGCTTGCCGAGGTGCGTCAGCGCGTCGTTCCACGAGGAGACGCCCCACGGCGTCGTCGCCTGGGCCAGGTCGCCCAGCACCGTCAGGGAGCCGGTGCGCGCCCGGCGTCCGAGCGCACGCAGCATCATCGGCGACAGGTCCTGCGCCTCGTCCACCACGACGTGCGCGACCGACGCGCCGCGCGTCAGCAGGTCCGCGACCTCGTCGAGCAGGACGAGGTCGGCCAGGGTCCAGCGGGCCGTGCCCGGCGTCCGCGAAGGTCGAGCAGGGCGCAGCAGCTCCTGCTCGGCGGCCGTGAGGACGCCGTCGGCGCTCGCGGCGAGGAACGCGGGGTCGACGAGGAGCCGGTGCAGCAGCGCCGTCGGCGTGACCTTCGGCCACACCGCGGCGGTGTAGTCCCGGACCGGGCGCGTGCGCGCGAGCGCGTCCCAGGCCCGCTCGTCGAGCGCCTCGCCGGACTCCTCGATCTGCACGAGGATCCGGTGCGCGAGCGCGTGGCGCAGGTGGTCGCGACCGGCGTCGAAGCGCGGCTCCCGGCCGACCACCTGCGCCACGGACTCGCGTGCCTCGTGCGCGGCGACGCGCCAGCGGCGCGCACCGCGTGGCAGCACCAGGGCCTCGGACGGCTCGACGAGGTGCGACCACACGGCGCGTCGGAGCACCTCGGCCATCCGTCCGTCTCCCTTGAGCCGGGCGACGTCCGCGGGCTCCGTCCCGCGCAGGCGGCCGTGCGCCGTGACGATCTCCTCGACGGTGGTCTGGGTCGCGTCGACCTCGCCGAGGGCGGGCAGGACGTCGCGGATGTACCGCAGGAAGCTCGCGTTGGGCCCCACGACGGTCATGCCGGCGCGGCTCACCCGCTCCCGGTGGGAATACAGCAGGTACGCGGCGCGGTGCAGCCCGACGGCGGTCTTGCCGGTGCCGGGCGCGCCTTGCACGACGACGGTCCGGTCGAGCCCGCTGCGCACGATGACGTCCTGCTCGGGCTGGATGGTGGCGACGATGTCGCGCATCGGCCCGGTACGGGGCCGCTCGATCTCGGCCTCGAGGATCGCGGAGGACTCCGCGCCGGGCCCCGGGGCGGTCAGCGCCTCGTCCTCGAAGCCCGTGAGGGCGCCGCGCTGGAAGCCGTAGCGGCGGCGGACGGCGACCCCAATCGGCTCGGTGCGCGTGGCGCGGTAGAAGGGCGTGCTCATCGGGGCGCGCCAGTCGACGACGAGCGGGTCGCCCTCGGGGTCGGAGACATGGCGGCGGCCGATGTGGAAGACCTCGGCGGGCTCGTGGCCGGTGCCGTCGAGGTCGATGCGTCCGAAGAAGAGCGGGACCTCGGGGTCGTCGGCGAGCTGGGCGAGCCGACGGGCGAGCGCCGCCTCGAGGTACTCGGCGCTGACCCGGTCTCCCGCGAGCGCGTCGAGCGACCCCGCCCGCTCGCGCATGCGGGCGAGCTGCCTGCGGGCGTCGGCGAGGAACTCCTGCTCCCGGGCGAGCTCGGCCGACGTGTCGGTGGCGGGTGCCGCGATCGGGGCGTCGGGGGCGGACGGTTCGGCGGTGGCGGGCACGACAGACCTCCGGGAGCAGGCTTCGAGGGGGGCGGGCCATCCTACGGGCCATGACCCGCCGGCGGGCCGGTCGCTGGTCCGCCGAGCCGCCCGGGAGCGGTAGCCTTGCTGGCGCGGACGAGTCGGTCGGACGGTCGCGTCGGGAGGCCTCGTGCCTCCCGCCGAGGAACGTCCGGGCTCCGAAGGGCAAGGTGGTGGGTAACGCCCACCCGGGGTGACCCGCGGGACAGTGCCACAGAGAACAGACCGCCGCGTCAGGAAGGGCTTCGGCCCTGCCCGGCGCGGTAAGGGTGAAACGGTGGTGTAAGAGACCACCAGCGGGCCGGGTGACCGGCCCGGCTCGGTAAACCCCACCTGGAGCAAGGTCAGACAGACTGTGTTGGAGGGCGGCCCGCCCGATTCTCCACGGAGAAGCACAGTCGGGTAGACCGCTCGAGCCCTGCGGCGACGCAGGGCCTAGATGGATGACCGTCGCCCGCGCGAGGGTGACCTCGCGCGGGAACAGAACCCGGCGTACAGACCGGCTCGTCCGCCCTCGAACCTCGCCTGACCCATCCCGCCGTGCAGAGCCTCGTGACCGTGCGTAACGTCGCGCGTAGACCCATGACTCCTCGAGCGGAGAACGAGATGGGACGACGCACAGCCGCGCCGGACCGCCGTCGGTCGGTCGTCGCGACGGCGCTGCTGTGGTGCCTGGTGGCCGTCCTCCTGGTGGTCCCGTCCGCGCCGAGCGCGATCGCCGCGCCCACGGTTCCCTTCGCGGCGAAGTTCGCGACCAACGCCAACGGGGCCGTCGTGACGGTCGGGAACAACCTGCTGACGTGCGCGCCCTCGGCGTCGTGCACGCGCGCCCGCGCCGGTGCGGCCGCGGACAACAACGGGTTCACGATGGTGGCGCTCGACGCGGACGCGGACGCGTCCACCGGCAGCTCCTCGATGTCTCGGCTCGATCTCCCGACGGGGTCGACCGTGCTCTGGGCGGGGCTGTACTGGGGCGCGCGGCTCCAGGCAGGTGCCGGCGGCCAGGGCGGCTCCGCCGCTCAGATCAACCAGATGAGGCTGCGGGTCCCGGGGGCGGCCTCGTACCAGACCGTCGCGGCGAGCACCGCGGCGCGCGACCTGTTCGGACCGAACCCCGCCAGCTACAACGCCTACCAGCGCTTCGCGGACGTGACGACGCTCGTGCAGCGGTCGGGCGGCGGGGAGTACTGGGGTGCGGACGTGGAGGCGGCCACGGGGCAGGACCGCTACGCGGGCTGGGCTCTCACGGTCGTCTACTCGGCCCCCGGCCTGCCGCTGCGGAACCTCACCGTGTTCGACGGGTTCAACGCGGTGGGCTCGGGCAGCCCGCAGGACGTCACGGTCTCGGGGTTCCTCGCACCGGAGGCGGGGACGGTCGACGCGCAGCTCACGATGGTCGCCTACGAGGGCGACCTCGCCCAGACCGGCGACTACACGCGGCTGGGCAGCACGCAGCTCGCCACCGCGCTCTCCCCGGGCTCGAACTTCTTCGACAGCGCCAACGGGTCCAACGGTCAGTCGGTGCAGACGCGCAGCCCGGCCGACCGCAACATGCTGGGCTTCGACATCAAGAACCTCGGCGCCTCGGGGGCCATCCCCAACGGGGCGACGAGCGCCCGCTTCACCTTCTCCAGCAACGGCGACGTCTACTACCCGGGCGTTCTCGGGATGGCGATCAACCTCTACGCGCCGGAGTTCACGGCGTCGTCCAAGACCGTGACGAACCTCGCGGGGAACGACCCCGCCCGGCCGGGGGACACCCTCCAGTACACGCTCAACTACGCCAACACCGGACAGGACCCGGCGATCGACGTGGTCTCCGAGGACGTGCTCCCCCCGGGCACGACCTTCGTGCCTGGGTCGCTCGCCCTGGTCCCCTTCCCGGGCGCCACGCCCGTGCCGCTGACCGCCGGGCCGGGAGACGACGTCGGCGAGGTGGACGGGCGCACCGTCCGGGTCCGCCTGGGCGCCGGCGCCTCGGCGACCGGCGGCGGGACCATGGCGTGCTCCGGCGCCGGGTGCACCGACGACGGCACCTCGCGCGCGGCATACACGTTCCAGGTCACGCTCGACGACGCGGCCGGGGGCACCACGGTCACGAACCTCGCCGAGCTCGGCTACCGGACGGCGACGACGGGCATCGCGGCGACGTACACGACCAACCCGGCGGTCACGGAGGTCACCACGCGCGCCGACGTGGCGGTGACCAAGGACGTGTCGCCCGATCCCGCGTCCGCGGGCGGCGAGGTCGTCAGCACGGTCATGGTCACCAACGCCGGCCCCAACCCGGCCCTGAGCACGGAGCTGCGCGACCCCGCGCCGCCGGGCACGACCGTCGAGAGCGTCGACGCCCCGCCCGGGGTGTCGTGCACGCAGGAGGTGGTGTGCTCGGTCGGCCGGCTCGACCCTGGGGCGTCGGTCGTCGTCGTGGTCCACGGGCGCACCCCGCCGGACAGCGCGCAGCCGAGCGTGACGAACGTCGCCATCGTGAGCACGACGTCCTTCGATCCCGACCTCACGGACAACACCGCGGCGGACACCGCGCCGCTCCTGCGGGCGGCCGACCTCGCGGTCGTCAAGTCCGCGGCGCCGGCGTCCGCGCCACCGGGCAGCACCGTCACCTCGACGCTCTCGGTGACGAACCAGGGCCCGTCGGACGCGCAGGACGTCGTCCTGACCGACGCCGTGGACGACCCGGGCCAGCTCGCCCTGACGGACGTGACGGCGACGACCGGGGGAGCGGAGTGCGCGCCCGTGCAGGCAGGGGGTGTGCGCTGCACGGTCACTGCACTGCCCGCGGGCGCCACGGCGACGGTGACCGTCACGGGCGTGCTCGCCGCGACGCTCGAGGGCGGGGTCGTCGTCGGGAACTCGGCGACCGTGACGGCCGGCACCGCGGACCCCGACGCGAGCGACAACAGCGCGACGGCGCGGGTCACCACGAGCGACCCGCAGGCGGACGTGCGGCTCAGCAAGTCCGGCCCGCCGGGGGTGGTGGCGGGGTCGACGATCACGTACGCCGTCGTGGCGAACAACTGGGGGCCGTCGGTCGCGCGCGGCACCGTGGTGACCGACGTGGTCCCGGCCGGCGTCACGGTGACCTCGGCTGTCACCGACCGCGGGACGTGCACCGTCCAGCCGGACGCCCCCGCGCCGGGGCGCCAGACGGTCTCCTGCGAGCTCGGCGACCTGCCCGCGGCCTCGGGCGGCGGGACGCAGCCAGGCGCCACCGCGACGGTCACCGTCACGGGCACCGTCGACCCGGCGTTCACGGGCACCGCGCTGACGAACGGTGCGACCGTCCGGACCACCACGACGGACCCCGAGCCGGGCAACGACACCGCCACCGCGACGACCCCGGTGTCGCGCAGCCTCGACCTGTCCGTGTCCAAACGGGCCAACCGGACCTCCCTGCCCGGTGCGGCACCCCGGCCGGTGGACTACACGATCACCGTGCGCAACGCCGGGCCCTCCGCAGCGCGCGACGTCACCGTGACCGACCTCGTGCCGCTCGCCCTGCGCTTCGACGCCGTCACCACCGACGCCGGGACGTGCGACACCTCCCAGGTCGCGACGGCGCAGCCGGGCGACCCGGACCACGGGCTCCTCACGTGCACCCTGCCGGGCCCGATCCCCGTTGGCGGGACCGCGACAGTGACGGTGAGCACGACCGCCGAGGAGATCCTCGAAGGCGGGCCCGACGTCACCGAGACGGTCACCGTGTCCGCTCCCAGCGAGAGCCCGACCACGAACAACACCGCGACGTGGGTGTTGACCGGCGAGCCGTACATCGACCTCGGGATCACGAAGTCGGCTCCCGCCACGGTGACGGCGGGAGCCTCGGGCCTCTACACGCTCGCGGTCACCAACCACCCGCCCGACCCGGAGGAGGAGCAGCTCGTCGCGCCGGCGCCGACCGTGCGCGACACGCTGCCCGAGGGCGTCGGCTTCCTGGGCGCGAGCATCGCCGGCTCGTCTGAGGCCCCGGACTGCACGACCGCCGGCGACGTCGTCACGTGCGTGCTGCCCGACGACCTGGCACCGGACGAGACCGTGGTCCTCGAGATGTCCGTCTCCTTCGACCCGGGACTGGCGGCGGGGACGAGGCTCGTCAACTCGGCCGAGGTCGTCAGCCAGGAGACCAGCCCCGACCCCGTCCTCTCGAACAACACCGCCACGGCGGCCAGCACCGTCACGACCACGGCGGACGTCCTGGTGACGGACGCGGCCATCACTCCGACCGACCCCGGCAGCACGGGGCCCGGGTCGCGCCGGACCGTGACCTTTACGCTGCGCAACGACGGCCCGTCCGCGGCGCGTGACGTCGTGTTCCGGCAGGCGATCGACCTCGACGCCGCGGTCGTCGAGGGGTCGCTGCCGTCAGGGTGCTCGCTCGACAACGGCGAGCTCGTCTGCGCGGTCGGCGACCTCGCGCCGGGCCAGAGCGTCCCGGTCACCTTCGACGCCGTCGTGGCGGGGTACGAGGAGCCGGGCACGTACGAGGGGCGGACCCGCGTCTTCACGTCCACGCCGGAGACCGACCAGGACAACAACCTCGCGTCCGCGACGACGGACGTCACGCAGCAGCGCACGGACCTGCGGATCGCCAAGACCGCGGTCGGCACCTCGCCCAACCCCGCGGACGGGCACCCGTCGTTCGTGGCCGGGCGCCCGTTCACCTATCAGCTCACGGTGTCGTTGCCGGACGAAGCGGGTGGCGGGGTCGCGGACGCGACGGGCGTCCTGCTCACCGACCCGATGCCTGCCGGCTTCGTCGCCACCGCGGCGAGCACCACGAAGGGCACCTGCACCGTCTCGCCGGGCCGCGTGACGTGCCGGCTCGGCACGCTCGCCGCGTGGCCTGCGGCGAGCGCCCCGGTCGTCGTGACGGTCTCCGGGTTCGTGGACGTCAGCGCGGAGGGCGAGCAGGTGCCGAACGTCGCGACCGCGACGTCGGCCACACCGAACCTCGAGGGCGACCCGACGTCCGTGCAGGCCGCAGCGCCGGTCGACGTGGTGGAGCAGGCCGACCTCCGTCTCCTCAAGTCGGCCGACGCCGCCAGCGTCGACCCCGACGGCGTCCCGGTCTTCCCCGTCGGGGGATCCGTCGGGTTCACGCTCACCACGGTCAACGCCGGACCGTCCGACGTCGAGCAGGCCGTCGTCGACGACACCCTGCCAGCCGGCCTCCTGCTCGACCCGGCCGCGTCGCCCGGCTGCGCCGTCACCGGGACGGACGACCAGGGCCGCCAGCAGGTGCGGTGCACGGTCGGGGCGGTCGCGGTCGGCGGGTCCGTCGCGACGCGGCTCGTGGCCACGACGGTGTCGACCGACGTCGCCCGTGAGGTGGAGAACACGGCGACCGCGTCGTCCGGGGCGACGGACCCCGAGCCGGCGGACAACACGGCGACGGCCCTCGTGCGCCTCGTGCGCCTCGCGGACGTCGCCATCACCTCCGCGGTCAGCACCACGACCCCTGCCGCCGGCGGCCGGCTCACGTACACCGGCTTCACCCTCAACAACGGCCCGTCGTCTGCGTGGGACGTGACCGGCCTGACGACGTTCCCGCCCGGGCTCGTTCCCGTGAGCTGGGAGGTCCCGTTCAACACGTGCACGTGGAACCGTCCGCCACCGGCCGACCCGGAGACGACCCCGTGGGAGGACTTCTCCTACGTCCTCTCGTGCGCGGCCACGGACCCCTCGGCGCCGTTCGAGCCCGGAGTGGCCACGACGTCCGTCGTCGTCATGCAGATCCCCGGTGACGCGCCGGCGGGGGACTACCCCGCACGCAGCGTGGTCGAGACGCCGACGCCGGAGACCCGCCTCGACAACAACGCGACCGCCCAGACGGTCACCGTCCAGCACGTGTCCGACACCCGCGTCGTCAAGACCCTCGTCGAGCCGAACCCGATGCAGTCCGGGCGGCCGGCGACCTGGCGCCTCACCGTGACGAACGACGGCCCGTCCGTCGCCGAGAACGTCGTGGTCTCGGACAACGTCCCCGCCGGGATGTCGTACGTGTCGGCCGTGCGCGAGGCGGGCGGGGAGTGCCCGGCTCCCGAGCGGTACAGCACCGCGGACGGCGACACCGAGGAGATCGTGCGCTGCCCGCTCGAGACGCTGGACGTGGGCGAGTCCGCGTCGGTGCTCGTCACGTTCGGCGTCGACCCCGGCACGTCCGGGCAGGAGCTGTGCAACGCCGCGCTGGTCGGCTCCGGCTCGCTCGACCCGGCCGCTGCCGACAACGAGGACCAGGCGTGCGGGACGGTGACCGCGCCGCCGGCGACCGACGTCTCCGTGACGCTCTCCCCGCCGTCGGGGCAGGCGAGACCCGGCGAGCGCGTCGAGCTGGACGCGGTCGTGCGCAACGGCGGCCCGGCGGCCACGACCGGCACCGTGCTCACCCTCGAGGTGCCCGCAGGCCTGACCGACGTCGACGCGGTGCTCGTCGTGGGCTTCGACGGCTCGACCGCCGAGCTGCGCTGCACGCCGGGTGGCGTGACGACCCTCGCGGTCGCGGTCGCGGTGGCGACGGTCCTGACGTGCGTCGTCGGCGACCTCCCGCCGGGAGCCGCGGTGACGTACCGCCTCACGGGCACCGCGACGGGGAGCCCGGGCACGGACCTCGTCGTCACGGCGCGCGTCGCGCACGGCTCGCCCGACACGGTCCCGGAGAACGACGTCGCGTCCGCGGCGGTCCGCCTGCTCCTGGGCCCGACGACGGAGCCGCCCCCCGGTCCCGGCGTCCCGCCGGTGAGCCCCGGACTCTCGCCCGGCCCGCTCCCGCCCGCCGACCCGTCGTCCGCGGAGCCCCCGCACGGCCTCGCCGCGACCGGTGCCACGACCGCCGGTCTCGCGGCGCTCGCGGTCCTCCTGCTCGGCCTCGGGGCGCTGGCGGCGCGCGGGCGCCGGAGGCTCCGCGTGGTCGGGGCGCGCCCGGGCGACGTCGACCGGGGGACCGGCGGGACGCGCGTGAGGGCCGCGGCACGGCGGTAGGCTGTCGTGCCGCATCCGCCGCGGAGACCAGCCGGTCCGCCGGCTCGTCCGCCCGCCTCTCCCGGCACGACCGGGAGGACGGACCCCGTCCTACTCGTGCCGAGGAGCACCATGTCGCACCACGACTCGCACACGCCTCCGCTCGCCTACGTCATCGCCGGGTCCGAGGCGACCGGCGGCGCCGGCATCCAGGCGGACCTCAAGACGTTCCAGGAGCTGGGCGCGTACGGCGTCGGCACGCTCACGTGCATCGTCTCGTTCGACCCGGAGAACGACTGGGGCCACCGGTTCGTCCCCGTCGACCCGCAGGTCATCGCGGACCAGTTCGAGGCGGCGACGGTCACGCACGAGCCGTCGGTCGTGAAGATCGGCATGCTCGGCACGCCCGCGACGATCGACGTCGTGGCGGAGTCGCTGCGCTCGCGCACGTGGGAGCACGTCGTGCTCGACCCGGTGCTCATCTGCAAGGGCCAGGAGCCGGGCGCGGCGCTCGACACGGACACCGCGCTGCGCGCTCAGGTCCTCCCGCTCGCGACCGTCGTGACGCCCAACCTCTTCGAGACCCGCACGCTCGCGGGGGTCGAGTCGATCGAGACGGTCGAGGAGCTCGTCGAGGCGGCGCGCAAGGTCCAGGCGCTCGGCCCGCGCGCCGTCGTCGCGAAGGGCGGCGTCGAGCTGCCCGGCCCGGACGCGGTCGACGTGCTGGTCGACGGCGACGAGGTCCACGTGCTGCGCACGCCGAAGATCGGCGAGGAGCGCGTGAGCGGCGCGGGCTGCACGTTCGCCGCCGCGATCACCGCGGAGCTCGCCAAGGGCGCCTCGGTGCTCGACGCCGCGCGCGTCGCCAAGGACGTCGTCACCGCCTCGATCGAGGACCGCGTGGCGTCGAACGCGCCGTTCGACGCGGTCCGCGTCGGCGCGCGCCGCTGACGGCGGCCGGTCCGGGGGTCGCGGGCTGCGACTCCTCGTCGACCGGTGCTCGACCGACGATCACCCCTCGGACGCCTTCACGTCCCCTGACGGTCAAGGAATACTCTCGTCACCGTGAACGACCTCTCCCCTTCGGAACTGTCCCCGTCGCCGGGTGCTGCCGACGGCCCTGACCGGGCCGCCGCCGACGTCTCCGACGACACCGGGCACGCGGGGCGCGGCCTCGCCCGCCACGACGTGCCCGCCCCGCTGCGCGACGACGTCCGCCTGCTCGGCGGTCTGCTCGGCACCGTGCTCCGCGAGACGGGCGGCCAGGACCTGCTCGACGACGTCGAGCGCCTGCGCGAGCTGTCCATCCGCGCGTACGACGACCCGTCCGGCGCCGTGCTGGCCGAGGCGGAGACCCTCGTCGAGGGCCTCTCCATGGCCCGCGCCGAGCAGGTGGCCCGTGCCTTCACGTGCTACTTCCACCTCGCGAACCTCGCGGAGGAGTACCACCGCGTGCGCGTCCTGCGCGAGCGCGAGGCCGAGTTCGCGACCCGCGCGACGACGCCCGACGACTCCCTCCCGGAGGCCTTCGAGCAGCTCGTCGGTGAGGTGGGCCGCGAGGAGGCGCTGCGTCGTCTCCGCCGCCTCGAGTTCCGCCCGGTGCTCACGGCGCACCCGACCGAGGCCCGCCGTCGTGCGGTGTCCGGCGCGGTCCGCCGCATCGCGACGCTGCTCGACGAGCGGGACGCTCAGCGCCTCGGCGGCACGTCGCTCGCGGAGAACGAGCGCCGCCTGCTGGCCGAGATCGACACGATGTGGCGCACCGCCCCCATCCGCGAGCACAAGCCGTCCGTCCTCGACGAGGTGAAGACGGCGCTCGGTGTGTTCGACGCGACGATGTTCGACACGTTCCCGACCGTCTACCGCCGCCTCGACGACTGGCTGCTCGGCGACGAGGCGGGCCGCGAGGAGCCCCTCGTGCGGCCGTTCGTCAGCCTCGGCACGTGGATCGGCGGCGACCGCGACGGCAACCCGAACGTCACGGCCGAGGTCACGCGCCAGGCCGCCGCGATCGCGGCGGACCACGCGTTCGCCGCGCTCGAGCAGCAGACGCGCCTCGTGGGGCGCAAGCTCACGCTCGACCAGGACGGCACGCCGCCGTCGGACGGGCTGCGTGCCCTGTGGGAGCGGCAGCGCCGGCTCTCGGAGGCCGTCACGGTCGCCGCGTCCGAGGCGTCCCCGCGCGAGCCGCATCGCGCGGTGCTGCTCGTCGTCGCGGACCGCATCGCCGCGACGCGCGCCCGCAACGCGGACCTCGCGTACCCGTCCGCCGAGCAGCTCGAGTCCGACCTGCGCGTCGTCCAGGAGTCGCTCGTCGCGGCGGGCGCGCCGCGCGCGGCGTACGGCGACCTGCAGCAGCTCGTGTGGCAGGTGGAGACGTTCGGCTTCCACCTCGCCGAGCTCGAGGTGCGCCAGCACTCGCAGGTCCACGAGGGCGCGCTCGCCGAGATCGCGGAGAAGGGCCTGCACGGCGACCTCTCGGACCGCACGCGCGAGGTGCTCGACACGTTCCGCGCGCTCGGCGCGGTCCAGGAGCGGTACGGCATCCGTGCCGCGCGGCGCTACATCGTGTCGTTCACGCAGAAGCCCGAGCACCTCGCGGCGGTGTACGAGCTCGCGGAGCTCGCGTTCGAGGGCGCCGACGAGGCGCCGGTCGTCGACGCGATCCCGCTGTTCGAGACGTTCGCCGACCTCCGCGCGAGCGTCGACATCCTCGAGTCGATGCTCACGCTGCCCCAGGTGCAGCGCCGGCTCGCCGAGAACGGGCGCCGCGTCGAGGTCATGCTCGGCTACTCGGACTCGTCGAAGGACGTCGGCCCGGTCTCCGCGACGCTCGCCCTGCACGACGCGCAGAGCCGCATCGCGCAGTGGGCCGAGCGCCACGACATCACGCTCACGCTGTTCCACGGCCGCGGCGGCGCCCTCGGCCGCGGCGGCGGCCCGGCGAACCGTGCCGTGCTCGCCCAGCCCCCGGGCTCGGTCGACGGCCGGTTCAAGCTCACCGAGCAGGGCGAGGTCATCCTCGCGCGCTACGGCGACCCGACCATCGCGTCGCGCCACATCGAGCAGGTCGCCGCGGCGACCCTGCTCGCGTCGGCGCCGTCGACCGAGAAGCGCAACGCCGAGGCGACCGAGCGGTACCGCGACCTGGCGGCCGCGCTCGACGCGTCGTCGCGCCGCCGGTTCCACGAGCTCGTGCGCGCGGACGGCTTCCCGCAGTGGTTCGGTCAGGTGACGCCGCTCGAGGAGGTCGGCCTGCTGCCGATCGGCTCGCGACCGGCACGCCGTGGCCTGTCCGTCTCCTCGCTCGACGACCTGCGGGCCATCCCGTGGGTGTTCTCGTGGTCGCAGGCCCGCATCAACCTCGCCGGCTGGTACGGGCTCGGCACGGCGCTCAAGGAGTTCGGCGACCTCGAGCTGCTGCGCGAGGCGCACCGCGAGTGGCCCCTCTTCGCGACGCTCCTCGACAACGTCGAGATGTCGCTCGCCAAGACGGACGAGCGCATCGCGGAGCGCTACCTCGCGCTGGGCGAGCGCGACGACCTCGCGCAGGCGATCCTCGACGAGCTGCGCCTCACGCGCGAGCAGGTCCTCGCGGTCACGGAGAACGCGTGGCCGCTCGCCGGCCGCCGGGTCCTGGGCCGCGCGGTCCAGCTCCGCAGCCCGTACGTCGACGCGCTCTCGCTGCTCCAGGTGCGCGCCCTGCGCGGTCTGCGCTCCGGCGCGGAGGGTCCGGTCAAGGACGAGCTCCAGCACCTCCTGCTGCTCACCGTGAACGGCGTCGCTGCCGGCCTGCAGAACACGGGCTGACGCCCCGCGCCCCCGTCACGACGGCCGCCACGCCGACCCGGCACCGGGTCGCGTGGCGGCCGTCGCCGTCTGGACACCCGTCCAACTGTTGAATGAATCCTCAACGATCGCTTCGGGGAACGATGTCGAGACCGCCCTGGGTAAAGTCTTCGCCAGAGGCCTACCAGCCAGCGGCATCCGTGGGGTACGCTGGCGACGTCCGATCACGCCGGAGCCTTCTCGTCGCCCGATGACGTACGACAGCAGGCCTCGACCGATCGACAGCGTCAGGCAGGTGGCGCGTACTCGTCGGGGTGGGCGAGGCAGGGGCAGGACGAAGGGCGGGGCAGTGTTGGTGCAGGAGCTGGAGCGGAGCGACGTCGAGTCGGGAACGGGCGGCATCCGGCTGCTCGAGGAGCCCGAGGCGAGCGTCGTGGACATGTGGGGCGAGATCGACGTCGCCCTCCGCAGCGAGGCGAGCGCCGCGCTCGCGAACGCGCTCGAACGGGACGTCCCCGTGGTGATCGACACGTCCAAGGTGACGTTCATGGACTCCACGGGCATCGCGTTCCTCGTGCAGTTCTACACGATCGGCTCCGAGGAGGGGCTGTCCGTGACGCTGCGCAACCCGCCCACGGTCGTCACCGACGTCCTCGAGATGCTCGGCGTCATCGACATCTTCGGCACCGAGCGGCACGAGGTCACCACGAGCTGACCTCGCGTCGAGGTCCGACGGCGGGGCGGCCCCAGGGCGCGCCCGCGCCGGTCAGCGCGCGTCCGCCGCGAGCGACGCCGCGCCCACGATGCCGGCCGCGTTGCGGAGCCGGGCCGGGACGATCGGTGCCCGCAGGTGCAGCAGCGGCAGGAAGTGCTCGTGCTTCTTGCTCACGCCGCCGCCCACGACGATGAGGTCGGGCGAGAACAGGTCCTCCACGACACCGAAGTAGCGCTGCAGACGCTCGGCCCACTGCGCCCAGTCCAGGTCCTCGCGGTCCCGCGCGGCGTCCGAGGCGCGCGTCTCGGCGTCGTACCCGTCGATCTCGAGGTGCCCGAGCTCCGTGTTCGGGAGCAGGTGGCCGTCGACGACGATCGCGCTGCCGATCCCCGTGCCGAGCGTCGCGACGAGCACGACCCCGTCCGCCTCGCGGGCGGCGCCGTACCTGACCTCGCCGATCCCGGCGGCGTCGGCGTCGTTGACCGCGACGACGTGGCGCCCGGTCTCGCGCGCGACGAGCGCGGGCAGGTCGACGCCGGTCCACGACTGGTCGAGGTTTGCGATGAACCGCACGACGCCGTGCTGGAGCGGCGCGGGGAACGCGACGCCGATCGGCACGTCCGGAGGGAGGTCGTACTCGCCCACGAGCTCGGCGATCACCTCGGCGACGGCCTGCGGCGTCGACGGCTGCGGCGTCGGGATCCGGTGACGCTCCTGCGCGAACTCGCCGGTCGCGAGGTCGACGGGAGCACCCTTGATGCCGCTGCCGCCGACGTCGATGCCGAACGCGGTGCGGGGGCGGCCGGTCCGCGCCGGAGGCGCGGCGTGAGAGTCCTGGTGAGCGTTCATGGCAGTGTGAGGATCTCCGCTCCGTCGTCGGTCACCAGCAGCGTGTGCTCGAACTGCGCGGTCCGCGAGGCGTCCGCGGTGACTACCGTCCACCCGTCGTCCCACATCCGCCACTCGGACGTGCCGAGCGTGAGCATGGGCTCGATGGTGAAGACCATCCCGGGCTCGACGACGGTCGCGTGGTCGGGTGCGGCGTCGTAGTGCGGCACGACGAGGCCCGAGTGGAACGCGCGCCCGACGCCGTGCCCCGTGTACTCGCGCACGACCCCGTACCCGAACCGGGCGGCGTAGCGCTCGATGACGCGACCGACCACGTTGATCTGGCGGCCGGGGGCGACGGCCTTGATCCCGCGGGCGAGCGCCTCGCGCGTGCGCTCGACGAGGAGCGCGGACTCCTCGTCGACCTCGCCGACCGTGAAGGTGGCGTTCGTGTCGCCGTGCACGCCGCCGACGTACGCCGTGATGTCGACGTTGACGATGTCGCCCTCGACGAGCGCGGTCGAGTCGGGGATCCCGTGGCACACGACCTCGTTGAGCGACGTGCAGAGCGACTTGGGGAACCCGCGGTAGCCCAGGGTCGACGGGTACGCGCCGTGGTCGAGGAGGAACTCGTGCCCGACGCGGTCGAGCTCGTCGGTCGTCACGCCGGGAGCGACGTGCCGCCCGACCTCCACGAGCGCCTGCGCCGCGATCCGCGACGCGGCCCGGATCCGCTCGATCGTCTCCGTGTCGTTGACCTCGCTCCCGGTGAACGGCCGCGGGCCGGGCCGCCCGAGGTACTCGGGGCGCTCGATCGACGCCGGCACCGCGCGCACCGGTCCGACGACGCCCGGCACGAGCGGGCCGCGACGTCCCGGGGATGGGGGAGCGACGGCGTCGGGCGAGGTGGGGGACGGCGTGGGGCTCATGGCGGCCAGTCTACGAACGTGCGGGGGTCGTGGACGGCCGGGCGGGCCCAGATGGGGGAGGATCGGGTCATGAGCACCGGATCACGCTTCACCGATGATGGCGAGCCCGCGGCCGAGGACGGGTACTACTTCGACACCCGCACGGGCGAGGTGCACCGCGGCCCGAGCGGCTCGTGGTCGCACCGCATGGGTCCGTACCCGACCCGTGAGGCCGCGCAGAAGGCGCTGGAGACCGCGCGCGAGCGGTCGGACGCCTGGGACGAGGAAGACCGCCGCGAGCGCGGCGAGTGACCCACGCCCCTCCGCCCGGCCCGCGCCGGGTCTGGTCGGGGCGCCTCGGCCTGCTCCTCGCGGGGCTCGCCGTCGGCGCGCTGACCTTCCTCGTCGCGCTCCAGGTCCAGGCCGGGTCCGGGGGCGGCCCGACGACGCCCGCCCCGTCCGACGAGGCCGTCGCCTCGGCGCCCGAGCCGGAGGCGACGACGGCGTCCCCGGACCCCACCGTCACGGAGACCGGCCCGCCGCCCCCGCTCGCCGGCGTCACGGTCGCCGTCGACCCCGGGCACAACGGCGGCAACGGTGCGAACCCGCTCACCGTCAACGCGCCCGTCCCCGACGGGCGGGGCGACACCAAGGCGTGCAACACGGTGGGCGCGTCCACGGACGCGGGCTACCCCGAGCACGCGTTCACGTGGGACGTGAGCAGCCGCCTCGCGGAGGGCCTCACCGAGCTCGGCGCCGTCGTCGTGCTCACGCGCCCCGACGACGCGGGCGTGGGCCCGTGCGTCGACGCGCGCGGCCGCTTCCCCCAGGAGAACGACGCGGACGTCCTCGTCTCGATCCACGCCAACGGCACGGAGGACCGGAGCGCGCACGGGTTCTTCGCGATCGTCTCGGAGCCGCCCGTTCACGACACCCAGGGGGCGCCGAGCGTCGCGCTCGCCCACGAGCTCGTGGCGGCGCTGACCACGGCCGGGTTCGCGCCGTCGTCCTCGGTCGCCGCGGACGACGGCCCGATCCAACGCCGCGCCGACCTCGCGACCCTCAACCACGCCGAGCGGCCCGTGGTCATGCTCGAGCTGGGGGAGATGCGCAACCCCGACGAGGCCGCCGTCATGGAGTCCGAGGAGGGCCGCCAGCGCTACGCCGACGCCCTCGCCGCGGGGATCACGGCCTGGGTGGCCGACGGCGGCGCGGACGCCGGCTGACCGCCACCACGCCGCCCGGCAAGCCCGGGAGGTCAGCGCGCGAAGCTGTGCGCGTCGTCGGGGAACGTCCCGCCGCGCACGTCCGCGGCGTAGTCGGCCGCCGCCTGGCCGAGCGCCGCGCCGATCTCCGCGTACCGCTTGGCGAAGCGCGGCGACCAGTCGGTCATGCCGGCCATGTCCGTCCAGACGAGCACCTGGCCGTCGCACGCGGCGCCCGCGCCGATGCCGATCGTCGGGATGCGCAGGATCTCGGTGATCCGCGCGGCGACCTCGACCGGCACCATCTCCAGCACGACGGCGACGGCACCCGCCTCGGCCACCGCGAGCGCGTCCTCGCTGAGCCGCTCGGCCGCGTCGTCGCCCCGGCCCTGGACGCGCGGCCCGCCGAGCGCGTTCTCGGACTGCGGCGTGAAGCCGAGGTGCCCCACGACGGGGATGCCGGCGTCGGTCAGCGCACGGATCTGCGCGGCGATACGGCGTCCGCCCTCGAGCTTGACCGCGTTCACGCCGGTCTCCTTGAGGAACCGGACGCCCGTGGCGAGCGCCTGCTCCGCGCTCGCCTCGTACGACCCGAAGGGCAGGTCGACGACCGTGAACGCGCGGCGCGCGGCGCGTGCGACGGCGCGGGCCGGGGGGATCAGGTCGTCGACCGTGACCGGGAGCGTCGTGGCGTGCCCGTGCATCGTGTTGCCGATCGAGTCGCCGACCAGCAGCATGTCGATCCCGGCGTCGTCGAAGATGCGCGCGGTCACCGCGTCGTACGCAGTGAGCATCGTGATCTTCTCGCCGCGCGCCTTCGCCTCGGCGAGGTGGTGCACGCGGACGCGGCGCGGTCCCGTGCCCCCGGTCGTGGCGGGCTCGGGGGCGGTGTGAGCAGACATGACGGCCTTTCCTGGGTGCGGGGTACGGGTCGGGCGGCGCGCGGGGTGGCCGGCGCCGTCAGTCGAGCGGCTCGCGCCAGCGGTTGGTGATGGGCAGGCGGCGGTCGCGGCCGAACGCGAGGGCGGTGACCTTGGGGCCCGGCGGGTACTGGCGGCGCTTCCACTCGGCGCGGTCGACGAGCGTGACCACCTTGTCGACGACCTCGGGGTCGAACCCGCGCGCGAGCAGCTCGGCGCGGCCCTCGGCGTGCTCGATGTAGGCGTCGAGCACCTCGTCGAGGAGGTCGTAGGGCGGCAGCGAGTCCTGGTCGGTCTGGCCCGGGCGCAGCTCCGCCGACGGCGGCTTGGTGATGGACGACTCGGGGATCGGCGGGATCTCGCCGCGGTCGACCGCCTGGTTGTTGCGCCAGCGCGCGAGCTGCCACACGCGCGACTTGTCGACGTCCTTGAGGGGCGCGAAGCCGCCGATGCTGCCGGCGTCGTAGATCGTCGCGTACCCCGTCGCGAGCTCGGACTTGTTGCCGGGCGCGATGACGAGGTGGCCCTCGCGGTTGGAGATCGCCATGAGGATCACGCCGCGCACGCGCGCCTGGAGGTTCTCCTCGGCGACGCCCTCGAGCGCGAGCTCGCCCTGGAAGGCCTCGACCATCGGCGCGATGGGCTGGACGCGGTAGTCGGCTCCGAGCCGCTTGGCGAGGTCCGCGGCGTCGTCCTTGCTGTGGTCGGACGAGTACCGCGACGGCATCGAGACGCCGACGACGTTCTCGCCGCCGATCGCGTCGGCGGCGATCGTCGCGGTGAGCGCGGAGTCGATCCCGCCCGAGACGCCGAGGAGGACGGAGCGGAAGCCGTTCTTGCGGACGTAGCCGGCCAGCCCGGTGACGCAGGCGCGGTACACCTCCTCGTCGGGGTGCAGCTCGGGGGCGCGCGGCCCGTGGGGGGCGCCGTCGGAAGGCAGGTCCCACACGAGCAGGTCTTCGACGAACCGGGGAGAGGACGCGACGACGGTGCCCGCGGCGTCGGTGACGAACGAGCCGCCGTCGAACACGAGGTCGTCCTGCCCGCCCACGAGGTTCACGTACGCGACCGGGGCGCTCACCTCGCGCGCGCGGCGCGCCGCGAGGTCGGTGCGGACGTGGCCCTTGCCCTCCTCGTACGGGGAGCCGTTGAGCACGAGCAGCAGGTCGAGCCCGTTCCCCGCCTCGTCGAGCGTCGCCATCTCGGCGACCGGACCGCCGTCCTGCCAGATGTCCTCGCAGATCGCGATGCCCACGCGGCGGCCCTCGACCTCGACGACCGTCGTCGTCTCGCCCGGCGCGAAGATCCGGAACTCGTCGAAGACGCCGTAGTTGGGCAGGTGGTGCTTGTCGTACGCGGCCTGCACGACGCCGTCGCGCAGCACGACCGCACGGTTCGTCGGGAGGTCCGCGGGCGAGCCCGAGGCCTCGCGCTCCGCCGCGCCCGCGCCGCGGGGCGCTCCCGACGTCCCGACGGTGCCGAGCACCACGGTGATCCCGCCCAGGCCGTCGGCGGCGAGGCGCGCCGCGATGTCCGCGGCGGCGTCCCACGCCGCGCGGCGGAACGACGCGCGCAGGGCGAGGTCCTCGATCGGGTAGCCGGTGAGGGTCATCTCCGGGAACGCGACGAGCTGCGCGCCCGCCGCCGCGGCCTCCCGGGTGCGCTCGAGGACGAGGGCGGCGTTGCCGTCGAGGTCCCCCACGCACGTGTCGACCTGTGCCAGCGCGACGCGCAGATCAGCCATGCCGCCAGCCTAGACGAGCGGGCCGGCGCGACCGGCCCGGGGGGCCGTCCCGACGCGCGACGTCCGCCACACGGCCGTGTCACCCGTTCGTCACATGGATCAGGCAGGATGTACCGCATGGACAGGCAGCAGGAGTTCGTGCTCCGCACGGTCGAGGAGCGCGACATCCGCTTCATCCGGCTCTGGTTCACCGACGTGCTCGGCATGCTCAAGTCGGTGGCGATCGCGCCGGCGGAGCTCGAGTCGGCGTTCGCCGAGGGCATCGGGTTCGACGGCAGCTCGATCGAGGGCCTCACGCGCGTGTACGAGGCCGACATGATCGCCAAGCCGGACCCGACGACGTTCCAGGTGCTCCCGTGGCGCGGCGAGCGGCACGGCACCGCGCGCATGTTCTGCGACATCCTCACGCCCGACGGCGAGCCGTCCCTCGCGGACAGCCGCAACGTGCTCAAGCGCGCGCTCGCCAAGGCGAGCGACAAGGGGTTCACGTTCTACACGCACCCCGAGGTCGAGTTCTACCTGTTCAACCAGCCCGCCGACGCCGAGCACGGCCTCGTGCCCGTCGACCAGGGCGGGTACTTCGACCACCTCGCGCGGGGATCGACGCACGACTTCCGCCGCGCGGCGATCACGATGCTCGAGTCCATGGGTATCTCGGTCGAGTTCTCCCACCACGAGGCGGGACCGGGCCAGAACGAGATCGACCTGCGCTACGCCGACGCGCTGACCACGGCCGACAACCTCATGACGTTCCGCACGGTCGTCAAGGAGGTCGCGCTCGAGCAGGGCGTGTTCGCCTCGTTCATGCCCAAGCCGATGGCAGAGCACCCCGGCTCCGGCATGCACACGCACCTGTCGCTCTTCGAGGGCGACCGCAACGCGTTCCACGAGCCCGGCGCCCAGTTCGAGCTGTCCAAGACGGCGCGCCAGTTCATCGCGGGACTGCTCGTCCACGCGGCGGAGATCACGGCGATCACCAACCAGTACGTGAACTCGTACAAGCGCCTGTGGGGCGGCGCCGAGGCGCCGAGCTACGTGTGCTGGGGCCACAACAACCGCTCCGCGCTCGTGCGCGTGCCGATGTACAAGCCGGGCAAGGGCAACTCGAGCCGCGTCGAGTACCGCGCGCTCGACTCGGCCACGAACCCGTACCTCGCGTTCGCCGTCATGCTCGCCGCGGGCCTCAAGGGCATCGAGGAGGGCTACGAGCTCCCCGAGGCCACCGAGGACGACGTCTGGGAGCTCACCGACGCCGAGCGTCGTGCCCTGGGCATCAAGCCGCTCCCGCAGTCGCTCGACGAGGCGATCGCGGTCATGGAGAAGTCGGAGCTCGTGGCGGAGACGCTCGGCGAGCACGTCTTCGACTTCGTGCTGCGCAACAAGCGCCAGGAGTGGGACGGCTACCGCGCGCAGGTCACGCCGTTCGAGCTGAAGCGGTTCCTCCAGGTCCTGTGAGCGGGCCCACGACGACGTCCGGTCGGTCCGGCGGTTCCCGCCGGCCGACGCTCACCGGTCGGCTCGCGCGCGTCGGCTTCGCCGACATCTCGCGCTCGGCGAGCCTGCTCGCGGACCCGGACCTCGCGCTCCTGCTCGACGGCGGGCGCGCCCCGGGCGCGGACGCCCCGGACGGCGTGGACCCGGCGTCCGTCGTCGACGACGAGCTCCTCGCCGCGTTCGGGGCGGCGGCCGACCCCGACCTCGCGCTGCTCCAGGTCGTGCGGCTCGCGGGCGCGCTGCGTCCCGACGTCGAGGCGCGCGGCCCGCTCGCGGACGTCGCCCGGCGCACGCTGCGGCCCGGTGAGGCGCGCGACCGCCTGCTGGCGGTGCTCGGCGCCTCGGTCGCGCTCGGCGACGACGTCGTGCGCCGCCCCCGGCTCCTCGAGGTGGTCGCCGACCCGACCCCGGGGACCGGAGTCGACGTGCGCGACGTCCGGGCCGAGCTGCTGCGCGCCGTCGGCGCGGACCCGGCCGCCGCGGTGCCCGTCGCCGACCAGGCCGGACCCGAGCGCGTGGACGCCCTGCGTCGCGCCTACCGCGAGCGGATCCTGCGCATCGCCGCGACCGACCTCACGGTGACCGACCCGCTGACCCGCATGCCCGCGGTCGGGGCGGCGCTCGCGGACCTCGCCGCCGCCGCGCTCGAAGGAGCGCTCGCGATCGCCCGCGCGGAGCTCGACGACCGGGGCGAGGGCGTGCGGCTCGCCGTCATCGGCATGGGCAAGTGCGGGGCGCGCGAGCTCAACTACATCTCCGACGTCGACGTGATCTACGTGGTCGAGCCCACCGAGGGGTACGACGAGGCGTACGCGACCAGCGTGGGCGCGCGGCTCGCGACCGGGCTGGCGCGCGTGTGCTGGGGCACGTCCGGGGAGCCCGCCCTGTGGCAGGTCGACGCCGCGCTGCGCCCCGAGGGCAAGCAGGGCCCGCTCGTGCGCACGCTCGCGAGCCACGTCGCGTACTACGAGCGCTGGGCCAAGACCTGGGAGTTCCAGGCGCTGCTCAAGGCGCGCACCGTCGCGGGGGACCGGGACCTGGGCCGCGAGTACGAGGAGGCGATCGCCCCGTTCGTGTGGTCCGCGGCGGGCCGCGAGAACTTCGTCGAGGACTCGCAGGCGATGCGCCGGCGCGTCGAGGACCACGTGCCCGCGGCGGAGGCCGACCGCCAGCTCAAGCTCGGCAAGGGCGGCCTGCGCGACGTCGAGTTCACGGTCCAGCTCCTGCAGCTCGTGCACGGGCGGTCGGACGAGTCGATCCGCAGCCGCGGGACGCTCACGGCCCTCGCCGAGCTCGCCGCGGCCGGGTACGTGGGTCGCGAGCACGCGGCCCGGCTCGGGGTCTGCTACCGGTTCCTGCGCTCGCTCGAGCACCGTATCCAGCTCTTCCGGCTCCGGCGCACGCACCTCGTCCCGACCTCCGAGGACGAGCTGCGCCGTCTCGCGCGGTCGCTCGGGATGCGCACCGACGGCGCCGAGGGGCTCACCGAGCGCTGGCGCGCGACGCGCCGCGAGGTGCGCGGCCTGCACGAGGAGATCTTCTACCGCCCGCTCCTGCCCGCCGTCGCGCAGCTCTCCCCGGACGAGGTGAGCCTCGCCCCGGAGGCGGCGAAGGCGCGCTTCGCGGCGATCGGCTACCGCGACCCCGCGGGCGCGATGCGTCACGTCACCGCGCTCACCGAGGGCGTGAGCCGACGCGCGGCGATCCAGCGCCAGCTCCTGCCCGTCATGCTCGGCTGGTTCGCCGAGGGCGCGGACCCCGACGCGGGTCTGCTCGCCTTCCGCACGCTGTCCGAGACGCTCGGCGCGACGCACTGGTACCTCAAGCTGCTGCGCGACTCGGGCTCCGCGGCGCAGCGGCTCGCACACCTGCTGGCGAACTCCCGCTACCTGGCGGACGCGCTCGCCCGGTCGCCCGAGTCGGTCCGGTGGCTCGCGGCGGACGCCGACCTCACTCCCCGCGGCATCGAGCGGCTCACGAGCGAGACCGACGCCATCCTCACGCGCGCCGACGAGGTCGAGCCCGCGACGGTGAGCCTGCGCGCGGTGCGCCGCCGCGAGCTCGCTCGCACCGGTGCCGCCGAGCTGCTGGGCGTCGTCGACGCGGTCGATGCCGCCCGGAGCATCTCCGACGCCGCGGACGTCGTGCTCGCGGGCGCGCTCCGCATCGCGGAGTTCGTCGCGCGTGGCGACCTCGGGTACGACGCCCAGGACCCCGGCTCCGCGCCGGCGCGCGTGCTCGTCGTCGCGATGGGCCGCCTCGGCGGTCGCGAGATGGGCTACGGCTCGGACGCCGACGTGATGTTCGTGCACGACCCGGTGCCCGGCGCCGAGGGCGCCGACGCCCAGGCGTACGCGCTCGCGGTGGCGACGCGGCTGCGCCAGCTCCTGTCCGCCGTCGGCCCGGAGCCCGCGCTCCCGGTCGACGCCGACCTGCGGCCCGAGGGGCGCAACGGCCCGCTCGTGCGCTCGCTCGCGTCGTACGCCGAGTACTACGAGCGGTGGTCGAGCGTGTGGGAGGCGCAGGCGCTCCTGCGCGCGCGCCCGGTCGCGGGCGACCTCGACGGGCTCGGCGAGGCGTTCACGCGGGTCGTCGACGGTCGCCGCTACCCGCAGGGTGGGCTCGACCTCGCGGAGGTCCGCGAGGTGCGCCGCATCAAGGCGCGCGTCGAGTCCGAGCGGCTCCCGCGCGGGGTCGAGGCGACGCGCCACCTCAAGCTCGGCCGCGGGGGAGTGTCCGACGTCGAGTGGACCGTCCAGCTCCTCCAGCTCCAGCACGCCCACGACGTGCCCAGGCTGCGGACGACCTCGACCGTGGACGCGCTCGAGGCCGCCGTGGCCGCGGACCTCGTCGACGCCGAGGACGCCGCGGTGCTCGGCGAGGCCTGGCACCTCGCCTCGCGCCTGCGCAGCGCGCTCGTGCTGTGGTCCGGACGGACGACCGGGACCACCGTCGACGTGCTCCCGCACGACCGGTTCGCGCTCAACGGCCTCGCGCGCGTGCTCGACCTCCCGGACGTCGACACCGGCGCCGAGCTCGAGGAGCACTTCCTGCGCACCGCACGGCGTGCCCGGACCGTCATGGAGCGCGTCTTCTACGGCGAGGACTGACGCTGGCCCGGCGCGACGAGCCGCCCGTCCCGGGCCTGCTCGACCGACGTGAGCCCCGCGCGCTCGGCGGTGCGGGCGATCGCCGCGCCATGCCGGAGCGCGGTGGCCGCCCTGCGGGGTCGTTCTACGGCGCGCGCCTGCGCTGGGCGGGGTGGATCGCCTGGGCGCTCGCGGCGTTCGCGGTCGTGCTGACCGTCGTGTGGCAGCGCCCCGAGCCCCTCGGCGCCGCGGTTCTGTGGGGCCTGGCCGGCCTCGGCTGCCGACGGTCCGCGCGCCTCGTGGAAGGTCCTCTCGGACCGGCCCGCGCGCTCGCGCTCCTCGGTCTCGTGGTCGCCCTCCTCGTGCTGCTGATCGTGGGCGCAGGCCTCGTCGCCCGGGGCGAGCACGCCTGACGCGCCCGCCCCGGGACCGGGTCAGATCGTCCGGGGCGCGCGGGCGAGGTTCGCGCGCAGCTCGTCGGCGTCCTGGCGCGCGACGTACGCCGGGCGGTCGCGCTCGACGCGCCACGACTCCGCGAGGGGGCTCGTGTCGACGGCGTCGAAACCGAGCTCGTCGTAGAACCGCACGACCCAGGCGGCGGCCTCGGGGAAGTCGCTCGCGGTCGCGAGCGCGCGGCGTCCCGGGGTGCCCGCGGGGGTCCCGTCGGTCGTGATCTCCGTCGACCGGATGTGGTTGAACGCCTTGGCCACCTTCGACCCGGCCAGGTGCTCCTGGAGCAGGCCCGACGACGTGGCCTCGCCCCGGTCGAGCGCCTCGACGTGCCCGTCGCGCTCCCAGTAATAGTTGTTCGCGTCGAGCACGATCTTGCCGTCGAGCGGCTCGACGGGGACCTTGCCGTACGCCCCGAAGGGCACCGCCACGACGGCGACGTCCGCCGCGCGCGCCGCGTCCTCCGCCGTCGCCGCTCGCGCCCGCGGACCGAGCTCCGCGACGAGGGTGTCCAGCGTCCGGGGGCCCCGCGAGTTCGCGATGACCACGTCGTAGCTGTGGGCGATCGCCGCCCGCGCGACCTGAGAGCCGATGTTGCCTGCGCCGATGATGCCGAGAGTCGTCATGGTCATCGACAACGCACCGGCGCGCCCGCTATTCCGGTGACCCTCCCGGACGAGGCGACGTGTGGCATCCTGACGTCCCAGGGGGTGCCCATGATCGATCCGCTGGTCGCGACCTTCGTCATCCTGGCGCTGGCGGTCGTGGGCTTCATGACCAACCGGCTGCCGCTCGTGGTCGTCGCGCTCTTCGTGCCCGTCGCCCTGTGGGCGACCGGGGTGCTCTCCCTCGACGAGGCGCTGGGCGGGTTCAGCGATCCGATCGTGCTGTTCATCGCGACCCTGTTCGTGCTCAGCGACGCGCTGGACTCCACGGGCATCACCGCGTGGATCGGGCAGTGGCTCGAGCGGCGCGCGTCGCTCGGCCGTTCGGGGCTGCTCGCGCTGATGGTCGGGGTCGCCGCCCTGCTCGCGGCCGTCATCAGCATCAACGGTGCCGTCGCGGCGCTCCTCCCGGTCGCCGTCGTGGCGGCCGCGCGGGCCGGGATCGTGCCCTCGCGCATGCTCATTCCGCTCGCGTTCGCCGCGGGCGCCGGCTCGCTCCTCACGCTCACCGGGACGCCCGTGAACATCATCGTGTCCGAGGCGGCGGCCGAGGCGGGCGGTCAGGAGTTCGGCTACTTCGAGTTCGCGCTGGTGGGGATCCCGCTCGTCCTCGCCACGGCCGTGCTCGTCGTGACGCTCGGCGACCGGCTGCTCCCGGAGCGCGTCCCCGAGCACCTCGCCGACACGGCCACCGACCCGCGCGAGCGCGTCCGCTCGTGGCGCGAGAGCTACCCCGCCGAGCTGGACACGGGTCGCCTGTTCACGGGCGGCACGGGGGTCGTCGAGGTGCTCATCGCTCCTCGCTCGTCGCTCGTGGGGCGCCGGGTGAGCCCCGGTATGACGACGCGGGACGAAGGCCTCGTCGTGCTCGCCATCCGCCGCGGCGACGGCAGCTCGACCGGGCCGGACACCGAGGCTCCGGCCGGCCCGATGACCCTCCAGCCCGGCGACGCCGTGCTCGTGCGCGGACCCTGGGACGCGCTCCACCGGTACACGCAGTCGCCCGACGTCATCGCCGTCGACTCCTCGAAGAGCCTCCAGCGCGGGGTCCCGCTCGGGCGCGGCTGGCGGCGCTGCCTCGGGGTGCTGGTCGCGACGATCGTGCTGCTCGCGACCGGTGTCGTGCCGCCGGTCATCGCAGGTCTGCTCGCGGCGGGCGCTCTCGTGCTCCTGCGAGTCGTCACCGTCCCGCAGTCGTTCCGCGCGATCTCGTGGGACACCGTCGTGCTCATCGCGGCCCTCATCCCGCTGTCCGCGGCGTTCGTCTCCTCGGGCGCCGCCGACGCGATCGCTGACGTCGTGCTCCGGGTCACCGGCGGCGGGTCGCCGCACCTCGCGCTCCTCGTCGTGTGCGTGCTCACGCTCGTGCTCGGCCAGTTCATCTCGAACGTCGCGACGGTCCTCGTGATGGCCCCGGTCGCGGTGTCGTTCGCGCAGACCCTGGGCGTCAGCGTGCAGCCGTTCATGATGGCGCTCACCGTCGCCGGTGCGGCGGCCTTCCTCACGCCGATCGCGACGCCGGTGAACCTCATGGTCCTGCAGCCGGGCGGCTACCGGTTCGGCGACTACTGGCGCCTGGGCCTGCCGCTGGCGCTGGTGTTCCTCACCGCCGCTGTCCTCTACGTGCCGCTCGTCTGGCCGTTCTGACCCGTTCCCCGCGGCGCGGCTCGCCGTGGCAGGAAGCCGCCGCACATGGGACGGTATACCGCGTCGCGCGGGGCCGTCCGCCCCTGCGGCGCCCGGACGGACCAGAGACAGGGGAGCGGTGCATGGACGACGTGGCGAGCGGCGACGGGACCTACGACGCGGTCGTGATCGGGGCGGGTTTCTCGGGGCTGGCGATGCTCCACCATCTCCGCGAGGTCGGGCTGTCGGTCCTCGTGGTCGACGGCGCCGGGGGAGTCGGCGGGACGTGGTGGGCCAACCGGTACCCGGGCGTGCGCACCGACTCGGAGTACCTCGCGTACGCGTTCTCGTTCTCCCGCGAGGTGCGGGACGAGTGGGACTGGAGCGAGCGCTACCCGCGCGGCGAGGAGATCCGCGCCTACCTGGAGTTCGTCGCCGACCGGCTCGACCTGCGGCGCGACATCCGGTTGAGCACGACCGTCGAGCGGGCCGAGCACTCGGACGCCACGAACCGGTGGACCCTCACCCTCGCCGACGGGTCGACGCTGCGCGCCACCTACCTCGTGTCGGCCACGGGCCTGCTCTCGCGTCCTCTCTACCCGGACATCCCCGGCCTGGACACCTTCGCCGGGCCCGCGTACCACTCGGCGAGGTGGCCGCACGAGGGGGTGGACCTGTCCGGCAAGCGCGTCGGGCTGATCGGCGTCGGGGCGTCAGGGATCCAGCTGCTGCCCGAGCTCGCCGCCCAGGCTGCCCACGTCACGGTCTTCCAGCGCACCCCGAACTACGTCCTGGAGACGACGAGCCCCGCCGTGACCGCTGACGAGCTCGCCGCGCTGCGCGCGGACTACGACGCCGTCTTCGAGCGCGCCGCCCAGCATCCGTTCGGCGTGCCGATGGAGATCCCGACGCGGTCCGCGCTCGAGGTGGACGACGACGAGCGCCGCCGGGTGTTCGAGTCGCGCTGGGAGGCAGGGGGCTTCCGGTTCGCCAACGAGTGCTTCACCGACCTCGTCTCGAGCCCCGAGGCGAGCGCGCTCGCGTCCGAGTTCCTCCGCGGCAAGATCCGGGAGATCGTCACCGACCCCCGGACGGCCGAGGCGCTCTGCCCGTCCGCCTACACGTTCATGGGCAAGCGCCCGCCCACCGGCCACGGTTACTACGCCGCGTACAACCGGGAGAACGTCGAGCTCGTCGACGTCCTCGCGACCCCGATCACGCGGGTGACGCCCCGCGGCGTCGTCGTGGGCCGCTCTGCGGACGGGGCAGAGGAGGTCGAGCACGAGCTCGACGTGCTCGTGCTCGCGACCGGGTTCGACGCCATGACCGGGGCGCTCACCGCGTTCGACGTCGTCGGTCGCGAGGGCATCACGCTGCGCGAGCGGTGGGAGCGGGACGGCCTGCGGACCTACCTGGGGATCTCCGTGCACGGGTTCCCCAACTTCTTCCTGTCCCTCGGGCCGCAGACGCCGCTGTCCAACCTCACCGTGCCGGTCCAGCGCGGCGCGCAGTGGCTCCAGCGCGCGCTCACGTACGCGCGGGAGAACGGCGTCGCGCAGCTCGAGGCGACGCGCGAGGCCGAGGAGTGGTGGTACGAGGAGACCGAGCGCGCGGGGCGGGCCACGGTCATGTACGAGGAGGGCAAGAAGGCCGGCGCCTGGTTCGTCGGCGGCAACGTCCCCGGCAAGCGCGCGGAGATGGCGGTGTACCTCGGGGGAGGACCCGTCTACCAGGACGAGTGCGCGCGAGCGGCGGCCGAGCAGTACGCCGGGTTCCGCCCGGGCTCCGGGCTGCCGACGGCCCACGCCCCCACGACCGCCGCGGAGACCGCCGCAGCCCCCGCCGCAGGCTGACAGGCGGGTGCGGTGCGCCCCCTGCGCGCACCGCACCCGCCTCGCTGCACGCGGGACAGCCCGGTCAGCAGTACAGGCCCGAGCCCGGGGCCACGCCCAGGACCTCGGTGATGCGCACGTACCGGTCCACCCGGGACTGCACGGACGCGGGGTTCCCGCCCTCGCACTCGAGCGCACCGTTGAGCGAGTTGATCGTCTGGCCGAACCCTGAGCCGCTCACCATCGCCTCGTGGGACGTCATGACGCCCGGGCCGTTCTGGGTGTTCCAGTACCAGAGCGCCGTCTGCCAGGCGACGGACGGGTCCTCCTCGACGAGCCACGGGTCGTTCAGCAGGTCGATCCCGAGCGCGTCGCCCGCGGCCTTGTAGTTGAAGTTCCAGCTGAACATGATCGGCCCGCGACCGTAGTACGCCGTCTGGCCGGCGGGGCAGCCGAACGGCTGGGACTGGTCGCACTTGATCCAGTAGTTGGCCTCGTTGATCTCCTTCACGTACCGCAGCCCGACCGACTCGAAGTCCGCGTGGGTGAGGAACGCGGCGACCTCGCGCGTCCGCGTCTCGGGCGTGCCCGTGCTCGCGAAGGCCGGGTAGGCACCCAGTGCGTCGACGAACCCGTCGTACGTGTAGAACGGGTGCCGCTTCGGGAAGATCGCGTCGAACTCCTCGCGGCTCACGACGAAGTCGTCGCCGCCCCCGACGCACCGGCCTGCGTCCACCCAGACGCTCGTCGACCCCGGGGTCTCGCGCTGCGTCCACCAGCGGGCCGTCCAGTTCCGGCCGTGGTGCGACGCCGTCTGGCCGCCCGAGTACGCCGTCGTCGGCGACCACGTTGCGGCGCACGCGGCGGCGCTCGCGGCTGGGTCGGCGCTCGCGGTGGTCACGGTCGCACTCGCCGGAGTGGCGAGCGACGCCGCCACGACGGTCGACACCAGCGCGGACGCGACGGCCGTGAGGGCGCGCCGGAAGCGTGTGCTCATGAATCCCCCTGCTCTCGTGACGGCATCGTTACCGCCGCTCACAAACCTAGCGCGAGTCGTCCATCTCGGACAAGCATGTCCGTGCGAACTCACGAGGCACGGTGATGGTCTGCGTCAAAGGGCAAATGACCTCGGCAGGGTGCGGGGTGTCGGCCTAGGTTCGACCCCGTGTCAGACGACCTCGCGCGCCGCGCCGCCGCCGATGACCTCCTCGTCGTAGCCGGATTCTGGCTGGACGCGTTCGACCGGGACCGGCGACGGCTCGTCGACGCCGCCGTCGCGGCGCTGGTCGCGGGCCACGACAGCCCGGCCCTGCGCGAGCTCGCGGGCCTCTACGGGGACGAGGAGTGGAGCACGGTCGACGCGCTCGTCCTGGCCACGGCGCGTGAGCTCGACCTCCCCCGCCCGAGCGTGTCGAGGGCCGTCCGGCTCGAGCTCGTGCGGCGGTGCCGGGCTGTGCTGGCCGGCCAGATGTCAGAGCGGGCGCTGTCGGTCTGGGCGGACTCCGTGGACGGGCCCATGCCGGGTGACGGTCGGTTCCCGGACCTTCGTACGTTCGTCGGCTTCGAGTCGCACTATCTCGAGCTCGACAGTCTCGCCGACTTCCCCGAGTACTCCGACTCCGGGAGGACCGCAGGAAGTCGTGCCCGTCTGGAGGCAGCCGTGCGCGAGGGGACGCGTCGGGTGTTGCGCAGCAACGACGGCGTCGAGAAGCTCCTCGGGCGACGGGAGCACCAGGCGTGACTCCGCTGACTCCGCGTGGTCGAGACCTTATCCACCTGCTTGCCGAGGGGGTCGGCACGAATGCCATCGACCTCGACGACGAGCACAGTCGGTGGGAGGTCTACGCGAGCGCGGTCCCGCTTGCGGACCTCCGTCCGCTCCTCAAGGAAGCTGTCGTTGAGGGCGACGAGATGGCAAGGGTCGTCGTCGTCGACGTTCTCCAGCACGTCGACGTCACCGAAGGCCAGTCTTGGGTCGACGGTCTCGGAACATCGCCCGGGAGAGCCTTCGCAGAACGGCGGCTCCGGGAGTGGGCGCTGATCCGTGATCTCGTCGCCCGACCCCGGCCGATCGTCGACGACCTGCCCGACCTCACCCTGTGGTGCCAGCGACAGCTGGTCGACCGCGTCCCGGCGGACGTCGTCCTCGACGACCTCGCCGAGCACGGGACGTCGCGAAAGGTCCGGCACGCGGCGAGGGAGCGTCGCGCGGGTCGCCGGAGGGCGGGGGAGTGAGGCACACCATCGCCCGGGTCGAGCACCTGCTCGGCACGGTTCGCTTCCTCCTGGGGAGGGGTGAGGAAGTCGTCGCCGGAGTACTCGGGTTCCGGATGCCCGAACCGGATCCGTCCTGGGTAGAGCTCGGAAACGCCTGGGAGCTCCGCGCCGGGAGAGTGATCCCCGCGTCGTGGTCCCTCCGGGAGCACCTCGCCGAGCGCTGGGTGCGGTTCCACAGCCTTCCCGACTCGAAGCGGGATGCCGACACCGAGGAGGAGGAGAGGATGCTGCTCGATCGTCACCACCACGTGCACGCGGCGCTCCGCGGGTCGAGCGACGAGGTCGTCGTCGTCCTGCTGAGGTGGGACGGGCAGGGGAGGTTTCATGCGTCGCGCGAGTTTCGCAGGATCGCGAGAGCCTGGCCCTTCTGGCGGACGTTCGTCGACGAGACGACGGCCGACGGCGAGGACGCAGCGATCACGGCGTCCGCCTTCGTGGGCCGTCTTCCGGCCACGCGGGCGGCGCTCGACCCGTGGTTTCGGCGAGCGGCAGACGACGCCGACGTGTTCGTGATCACCGGCGACACAGTCGACTGGGTGTACGCGCCGTACGACGGCGGAGCGGACGTCATCGCACCGACGGCCAAGGCGCGAGACGCATTGCGCGCGACGTATCGTGCGTGGCTGTCACCTCGTCCGGAGGGGCTGTGAGCGGCGTCGATGCGTTGAGTCGTCGCGCTGGGCGGACGCCGTCGGACTGTTCCTGCTCAGTCCTCGAGATCAAGACCCTGGCCGAGGAGCCGGCCACTGCCCGCTGCCCACCCGAGGAACGGGTGCGTCGGCTGTGACCCTTCGGCGGCGTCCCGGAGCCCGGGCAGCAGGACGGAGAGCCCGCGTGCATGTCTGTGTCGTACCTCAGCATTCCTGATGAACGGGTCCAGCTCTGATGCCGGTGCGAGGCTCAGGAAGAACACCATCTGTCGCCAGGCGTAGGCCGCGTCCTTGACTGCCCCGAACGGACGTTCCTGGTGGCTCGCCACGTTGAGGCGCGATGTGACGACCGAGAGCGCTCCGTCGGCGAGCTCCGTCCAGGAGCGGCATGGTTCGACCCCGGCCTCGACGAGAGCGGCCAGGTTGTGGGTCGTCAGGATCTGTGCCTGCTCGATGACAGCGCCGTTCGTCGACACGGAGTACCGGTCTCTGTCGCGCCTGCCCGAGCGCTCCCAGCAGACGTCGCCAAGGCTGGGTCCGGCAGCGTCCTTCCGCGTGCGCTGCAAGACCCGGCGGACGGGGGACCGGACCTGGTCCAGGGCCGCGATCCGTGCGTAGTCGATCCCGTAGTAGCACTCGTACAGCGTTCCGCCGACGACGCGAGCGGCGATCTGCGCTGCGCGCCGGTACTTGTCGGAGAAGCGCCCCATGAAGATGTCGGCTGCGAGCTCCTCGACCAGGGGCACGTCCATGCCGCCGGCCACCAGCAGGTGGTTGAGCTCCTGGACCAGAGGGTTCGGGACGATGGTGCCGGGAAACGTGTCCAGCGCGAGTGCGCCCACCCGGCGTGCGACGTCGAGGGCCGCGTCGGTCCGGGCGACATGATGCCCGCTCGCGGCGCGCACCCAGGGGAGCTCCTCGACCTGGACCTGTTTCTTCAGATCGACGAGGAGGAGCGAACGCCGACGGCGGAAGGCGCGATAGTTGGCCGCCATCAATCGCGCGAGGGCGGGTGCGGGATACCCGGTCGCCGTCGTGGTCGCGGTGATCTGCGGTATGAGCTCGGCGAGCACCTCTGCCGACGGGATCACGCCTTCATCGACGAGCTGGCCCACGGGTGCTGCATGGGCCCGCGCCAGCGCCCGCCCGACGGAAGGTGGCATGACCGAACCTGCAGGTGCACCGGCCAGGGGCGCCTCCGCCGTCGTGACCGGCCCGGCAAAGAGTGACGGGTCGGGAAGCCCGCCGTACGGATCGACGGTGGCCAGCCTCTCGGCGGCCACCGCGGAGAGCCGCCAGTGTCCCGGCGTCTCGGCATCCTCCCGTTGTGCCTCCCGGAGCGCGGTGTGTTCCGTCGATCCCGGGGCGCCACGCTTGGCAACGGACGCGACGACCGACGCGCGCAGCAGACCCTCCCGTCTGTCGTCGAGCTCGCCGCCGTCCGTCAGCACGCGAAGGGAGGCGATCTGGATGCCGACGTTCCCCTTTGCGCGCTTGTGCCTCGTCGCGCGCGTGTGCGCGAGGGAGAGCACGTCGTACTCCTCGAGTACCGCGCGCGCCCTCGCCAGCCAGTCCTCGGTGGGCGAGACCGTCCTGCGGCCCGCCGTGAAGAGCTCGAGCCACAATGTGAGGAGGCGGTCGGAGAACGGGTTCCACACCGCTAGGACCTCGCGCTGAATCTCGACCTGCTCCTGTGGTCTGCGATCGAGGAGAGCGCGTCTTGCCTCTGCGGCGCTCGCGCGAAAGACATGATCCAACGGGGTCGTCGGAGTCGGTGACACGCGAGGCGTGAACCGAAGACGAGTGGCGAAGGGAGCGATCTGATCGAGAAGCTTCAACGCCGAGTCGCGGTCACCTTCCCGCAGCAGCCACGCGACGGTCAAGAGGGCGGCGTCCTCGGGGATGTCTACCCGGAACATCCCGGTGTCGAGCAGCTCGTGCAGCTCGGCCATCCCGTCGGCCGTCAAGTAGTAGCCGAAGATCAGGCTCCGGACTGGCTCGACTCCCACGCGCCGCGCGACCGCGATCTCGTCGGCCTCGATCGGTGACTCGGCGATCGCCCGGCCCGTCGCGAATCCACCGTGGACCACTTCGAGCGTGACCCAGGCGGGGAAGCCTCGAACCGGCGTCCGAGAACCGATCTCGACCCTGCCGCTCGCCATCGACTCGATGACTTGCACCCAACGCTGCGCGCGTCGGTCGGCGCGAGCACGCACCTCGGCGTCCTCGTGCGTTACGGCCGTGAGGAACGCACGGCTCAGCTGACCGAGTGCATAGCCGTTCACCATCGTCGTCTCCCCGTGCCGCCTTCGGCCGGCGTGGCAGGTTCTGCCCCTGCGCCCTCCCGGACCGAAGCCGGGCGCTCTACTGCTGAGCTACACGCCGTGTCGGGCTCAATGTAGTGGGTCAAGCCTCACCGTTCGAGCGAGATTCATCGCTTAAGGACCGATGAGGAAGACCCGACGCGAGAACGCCAGACGGCGACCGACCCCGCGCTCCGTCTTGCGACGGACGCGCAGGGTCGACCGCCGTCTCGCGACCGTCACCAGGCCCGATCGGGCCATGGCATCAGATGTCGTAGTAGAGCTCGAACTCGTGGGGGTGCGGGCGCAGGCGGATCGGGTCGATCTCGTTGGTGCGCTTGTAGTCGATCCACGTCTGGATCAGGTCCGGCGTGAACACGTCGCCCTGCGTGAGGAACTCGTGGTCGGCCTCGAGGTTGTCCAGCGCCTCGGCGAGCGAGCCGGGGACCTGCTGGATCTGCGCGTGCTCCTCGGGCGGCAGCTCGTAGAGGTCCTTGTCGATCGGCTCCGGCGGCTCGATGCGGTTCTTGATGCCGTCGATGCCGGCGAGGAGCTGCGCGGCGAACGCGAGGTACGGGTTGGCCGACGGGTCCGGCACGCGGAACTCGACGCGCTTCGCGGCGGCGGACGAGCCGGTCACCGGGATGCGGATGCACGCGGAGCGGTTACGGGCCGAGTAGACCAGGTTGACCGGGGCCTCGTAGCCGGGGACCAGGCGGTGGTAGGAGTTCACCGACGGATTGGTGAACGCGAGCAGCGACGGGGCGTGCTTGAGCAGGCCGCCGATGTACCAGCGCGCGAGGTCGGAGAGACCGCCGTAGCCCTTCTCGTCGAAGAACAGCGGCTTGCCGTCCTTCCAGAGGGACTGGTGCGAGTGCATGCCCGAGCCGTTGTCGCCGAAGATCGGCTTCGGCATGAAGGTGACGGACTTGCCGGCCTCGAACGCCTCGTTGCGGATGACGTACTTGAACTTCATCAGGTCGTCGGCCGCGTGCAGCAGCGTGTTGAAGCGGTAGTTGATCTCCTGCTGGCCGGCGGTGCCCACCTCGTGGTGCGCGCGCTCGACCTCGAGGCCGACCTGCTCCAGCGTCGCGCACATGTCGTCGCGCAGGTCCGCGAAGCGGTCGGACGGGGAGACGGGGAAGTAGCCACCCTTGTAGCGCGTCTTGTACGCGAGGTTGCCACCCTCCTCCTCGCGGCCCGTGTTCCACGCGGCCTCGATCGAGTCGAGGTAGTAGAAGCTCGAGTGCTGGTTCGTCGCGAAGCGCGCCTCGTCGAAGACGTAGAACTCGGCCTCGGGCGCGAAGAACGCGGTGTCGGCGATGCCGGTGGAGCGCAGGTACGCCTCGGCCTTGGCCGCGATGTTGCGGGGGTCGCGCGAGTACGGCTCACCCGTGAACGGGTCGACGATCGAGAAGTTCACGACCAGCGTCTTGCGCTTGCGGAACGGGTCCACGAACGCGGTCTTGACGTCCGGCACGAGCTTCATGTCCGACTCGTGGATCGCCTGGAAGCCGCGGATCGACGACCCGTCGAACATCAGGCCGTCCTCGAACGCCTTCTCGTCGAACTGCGAGACGGGGATGTTGAAGTGCTGCATGATGCCGGGCAGGTCGCAGAACCGGACGTCGACGAACTCGACGCCCTCGTTCCGCGTGAAGGCGATTGCCTCCTCCGCGTTGTTGAACATCCGTTGCTCCTTGATCGGGTGGTGCCGTCGGGCTGCGCGGCGAACCTGCCGCTGACGTGGCGCCCACGAACCTAGGCCGAGGCGGTTTCCCCGCCGTGTACCCATTGTTTCGGTCGTGTTACGTCCCGCGTCCCCGTGTGACGTTCGTGCTACACGAGGGCACGCGGCAGCCGCCGGCGGGCGGTGTGCCGTTCGGCACGATACCGCCGTGCGCGCCCCAGACGTCGAGGCCGTCCACCGACCGGCACGTACCCTGGTCCCGTGGTTTCACGCGAGGACATGGGTTCGTGGCTCGAGGGCACCCCGGGCGGTCAGCACGACGGTCGCGGCGCGCGGCTCGGGCTCCCGCCGGACGGACCGGGCTCGCTCGCGACCCTGGGGCGGCGCGTCGTCGCGCTCGTCATCGACTGGGTGCTCGCGACGCTCGTCGCGTTCCTCTTCTTCCGGCCCGCCGCGCCGGGCTTCTTCGAGGGCATCTCCGCGTTGCCGGTCTGGTCGCAGCCGCTGGTCTTCGCGATCGAGAACGTCCTGCTGGTGAGCACGCTGGGCTTCACGGTCGGGCACCGCGTCATGGGCATGCGGGTCCGTCGTCTGGCCGAGCCCGCACGCATGGTCGGCATCGGCCGCGGTGCTCTGCGCACCGTGCTGCTGTGCCTCGTCGTCCCCGCGGTCGTGTGGGACGCGGACGGGCGCGGGCTCCACGACCGCGCCGCGGGCACGGTCCTCGTCCGCACCTGACGTTCGATCCCCACGACGAGCGTGTGGGTGCGTCGCCCTAGCCTCGGGCCATGCCTGCCGCCGCCGTCACGCGCCTCGTGCGCGAGCACCTCGTCCCCGTCCTCACCGGTCGGGGCTTCCGCCGAGCCGGCTCGACGTTCCGCAGGCCCGCCGGGGAGACGGTGCAGGTCGTCCAGGTGCAGCGCAGCACGCGCAACGGGCCGGCGCTCGCGCGGTTCTCCCTCAACGGCTCCGTCTACGTCCCGGCGCTCGACGAGCTCCTCGACGCTCCGGTCCTCACGGAGCCCGACGAGCCGTCCTGCCACCTGAGGTGGCGCCCGCACGACGTGCTGCCCGACTCCCCGGAGCACTACGACGTCGCGGCGGACGCCGACGTCGACACCGTCGGTGCGGTCGCGGCGCGCGACCTCGTCCGGCTCCTCGACGCGCTCGACCGGCGCGCCACCGCCGACGCGGTCGTGGACGAGCTCGCCGGCCACGCGCTGGCGCAGTACGAGCGGGTCGCCGGCTGGTACCTGAGCCACGACCGGACGGACGACGCTCGCGTCTTCGTCACCGGCCTGCACGAGCGCTTCGGCGACGAGCGGCGCTGGGAGATCTTCGCCCGGCGCCTCGACGCGGTCGTGGACCGGGTCGGTGGCGGCGCCGACTGGCGGTCCTGGACCTGACAGGGCAACGCCGCGCGACACGGGCATCGCGGCGGCGGGCCTCCCAGGGACGACGACGCCCGGCCGTGAGGAGCGATCCTCGCCCGGCCGGGCGTCGTCGTGCAGCAGCAGAAGCTGGGTCAGCGACCCTTGAGACCCTTGCGGTCGGGGCGGGCGCGCGTGGGGTCGATGCCCTTGGGGATCGGCAGGCGCGACACCCCGAGGGCGCGCAGTCGCTTGGACACCTCGGCCGTCTCCGGCTTGGTGAGCGACGGCTTGAGCTTCTGGACCGCGCGCGGGAGCTTGGGGAGCGCGACCTGCCCCTCCTCGTCGCCGACCTGGATCGTGGTGATCGGCACGTTCGGCAGCACGCGGGCGACGCGCTTGCGCTCGGCGTCGAGCTGACGCTTCGCGCGGTGCGCCGGGCCCTCGCTCACGAGGACGACGCCGGCCCGGCCGACGCCGCGGAACACCAGGTCCTGCGTGCGCGGATCGATCGCGACGGGCTCCTCGTCGAACGTCCAGCCACGACGGATCGTCCCGAGCGCGGCGCGCGCCGCGCCGGGCTGGCCCTCGATCTGCTGGTACGCGGCACGCTCGGCGCGGCGCGTGAGGACGAACATCGCGCCCAGCGCCGCGAACGGGATGCCGACGATGAGCGTGTAGACCCACTGGCCCCACCACAGGCCGATGCCGAGCGCGACGGCGAGGATGCCGACGAACACGCCGAGCATGACCCACGTGACCGCGGGGTCCTGCTTGCGCGTCATCTGATACGCGGCCCACACCTGGTGGTACCAGCGCTGCTTCTTGGGCTTCTTCTGCTTCGCGACCTGCTCGCCGGCGGCGGGCGCGCCGGTGCTGTCCGAGTTCTTGCGGGCCATGCGGGTCAGTCTAGTGGGGCGAACGGGCCAGCAGGCTCGCGGCCTCCTGGCGGGACGTCGTCGGCTCGGCGAGGTGCGCGAGCGCCGTGGGGATCTCCATGCCGCGGCGCGTCATGGCCTGGCCCCACAGGCGACCGGCGCGGTACGACGACCGCACGAGCGGGCCCGACATGACGCCGAGGAATCCGATCTCCTCCGCGGCGTCGGAGAGCTCGACGAACTCCTCGGGCTTGACCCACCGGTCCACCGGGTGGTGGCGCAGCGAGGGGCGCAGGTACTGGGTGATCGTCACGAGGTCGCAGCCGGCGTCGTGCAGGTCCTGGAGCGCGTCCTTGGCCTCGTCGATCGTCTCGCCCATGCCGAGGATGATGTTCGACTTGGTCACCAGGCCCGCCTCGCGCGCCCGCGTGAGCACCGACAGCGAGCGCTCGTACCGGAAACCGGGACGGATCTGCTTGAAGATGCGCGGCACGGTCTCGAGGTTGTGCGCGAGCACCTCGGGACGCGACGCGTTCACCTCGTCGAGCAGCTCGGGGATCGCGTTGAAGTCGGGGATGAGCAGCTCGACGCCGGTGCCCGGGTTGAGCTGGTGGATCTGGCGGACGGTCTCGGCGTAGAGCCAGGCGCCGCCGTCGGGCAGGTCGTCGCGCGCGACGCCCGTGATGGTCGAGTAGCGCAGGCCCATCGCCTGGACGGACTCCGCGACGCGGCGCGGCTCGTCGGCGTCGAAGTCGGCCGGCTTGCCCGTGTCGATCTGGCAGAAGTCGCAGCGCCGCGTGCACTGGTCGCCGCCGATGAGGAACGTCGCCTCGCGGTCCTCCCAGCACTCGAAGATGTTGGGACAGCCCGCCTCCTCGCAGACCGTGTGCAGGCCCTCGCGCTTCACGAGCCCCTTGAGCTCGGAGTACTCCGGGCCCATGGTCGCGCGGGTCTTGATCCACTCGGGCTTCTTCTCGATCGGCGTCGCGGCGTTGCGGGCCTCGACCCGCAGCATGCGCCGTCCTTCAGGTGCGATCGTCACGGGTGTCTCCCGGTCGTCGTGGCGAGTGAGCGCCGACGTCGCGCCGAGCAGGCAGGTGGGCGGCGCACCGTTCGGGTGCGCGTGCCCTGGTACGACGCCGGACTCCGGTCAGACTACGCGCTCGCGCTCGTCGTCTCCCGCGCGTCGCTCACCCTGTGGACGTGACGTCAGCGACACCCCGGTCGCGACGAGCAGGACCGCGGCGACCACGGGCAGGACGAACGCGGCCGTGGTCGAGATCCCGTCGGCGAGCGCGCCACCCCCGGACGCACCGATCGCGACGCCCACGACGTTGGCGCTCGCCACGAGCGTCATGGCCGACGCCGTCCGCCCGGCGGGCGCGCGCTCGCCGGCGACGGTGAACACCGTGACCATCACCGGCCCGACGAACAGGCCGGTCGCCGCGACCGCGACGACGACGGCCGTCAGCGAGCCGCTCGCGGCCGCGAGGACGAGGGAGAGCGTGCCCGCCACGAGCCCGGCGGCGAACGTGATCCACCGGCTGCGCGCGCCCCAGCGGCGGGGGAGCGCGACGACCGACAGCGCGGTGACGGCGGAGCCCACCCCCATCACGGCGTAGACGAGACCGGCGCTCCCGGGCACGCCCGCGTCGCGGGTCAGCGCGGTGAGCGCGGCCTGGGTCCCGCCGAACAGCAGGCCCATCGCGAGCATCCCGACGAGCACGACGGCCTCGCGCCGTACGAGCGCGAGCGTCCCGACGGCACCCGTGGGAGCGCTCGTCGTGCCCGCGCCCGCACCGGTGTCGGGTGAGGTCGTGGCGGGGAGGCGGACACCCGTCGCGCGCGCCGTCGGGTGGAGGGCGAACGCGGTGCCGAAGACGGCGATGCCGCCCGCGGCGACGAGGACCGCGACCTGCGGAGAGCCGGCCGACGCGAGGATGCCGACGAGCGCGGGGCCGAGCACGAAGCTCACCTCGTCGGCGGTGCTCTCGTAGCTCATCGCGGCCTCCACGGTGCGCGGCTCGTCGGCGGCGAGCCGGAGCCAGCGCACGCGCGCGAGCGGGCCGACCTGGGGTGCGCTGGCGCCCGTCACCGCTGCGGCGGCCAGGACCGCCGCCGTCGCGCCGGGCGCGGAGGCGGCGAGCACGAGGCCGAGCACGGCGAGCGTCGCGACGGGGACGGCGACGAGCAGGACCCCGCGCTGACCGACGCGGTCGGCGAGCGCGCCCTGGGTCGGGCCACCGAGCGCAGTGCCCAGCGCGGTCGACGCCGAGGCGAGCCCGCCGAGCGCGACGGACCCCGTCGTCGACGACACGAGGAGCAGGGTCCCGATGGTGAGCATCGAGAAGGGGAGCCGGGCGAGGAACGCCACGGGGAGGAACGCGCGGCCCGCGAGCTGGGGCAGGCGGGCGTAGCCGCTGCGAGCCGGCGCGTCGGGGCGGGGCGGCGCGGGGAGGGGTGAGGTGGTGCGGGCACGCGACGTCGGGCGCGCGGGGGTGGTGGTCATGCGGTCCAGGTCCTCGGGGTACGTCCTACCGCGCGCCGACCCACCCGTACTCCGGCGCGCGAGGATTCCCTGGACTACCCAGCCTAGCCCGCGAGCGCGTCCTGCGGGGTGGCGAGGTGCGCGCCGTCGGTCGTGGCCGCGGCGAGCAGCGGGGCGAGCGCGTCCTCCAGCGCAGCCACGAGCAGGGGCGCGACCTCGGCGAGCGTGACCTCGCGCCCGAGCTCGGCGGTGAGCGACGTCACGTCGGCGTCCTCGATCCCGCAGGGGACGATCCGGTCGAAGCGGGAGAGATCGGGGACGCAGTTGAGGGCGAGGCCGTGCATCGTCACGCCCTTGGCGACGCGCACGCCGACGGCGCAGACCTTGCGCTCGCGGCGGGTCTCGTCCGCCGCGACCCAGACCCCGCTGCGCCCCTCGACGCGCATCGTCACGAGGCCGAGCCGAGCGCACACGCCCATGACGGCCTCCTCGAGCGCGCGCACGTACGCGACGACGTCGACCGGCTCGGCGAGCCGCACGATCGGGTAGGCGACCTGCTGGCCCGGGCCGTGCCACGTGATCTTCCCGCCGCGGTCGACGTCCACGACGGGCGTGCCGTCGTCGGGCCGCTCGTCACGGCGCGTGCGGCGGCCGGCGGTGTAGACGGAGGGGTGCTCGACGAGGATCAGGGTGTCCGGCCGGGTGGTCGCGACGACGTCGTCGTGCACCGCGCGCTGGAGGTCCCAGGCCTCGTGGTACTCCGTGATCCCGGGCAGCGCGAGCAGGTCCATCGGCCCAGGCTAACCCTCGTCCAGGGGCGAGCGGGGGAGCGTCTTGAGGAGCGCGAGCAGGGCCTCGCGCAGCGCGACGACCTGGCCGTCGTCGAGCCCGCGTGTCGCGAGGTCCTCGGCGGGCCGGCGGCGCGCCGCCGCGAGCCCGGCGTCGCGCCCGGCCGCGGTGATCGCGACGGCGCGGCGGCGCCGGTCGACGGGGTCGTCCGTGCGCGTCACGTAGCCGGAGCGCTCGAGCCTCGCCACGACCCGGCTCATCGTCTGCTCGGTCACACCCGACTCCTCGGCGAGCACCCGCTGCGAGCGGGGGCCGGCGAGCAGGTGCATGAGCACCGGGAAGCCCGCGTGGTTGAGGTCCCACTTCCCGAGGTGGGCGTTCCACTCCCTCTCGATCCGGCGCGCGACGGCGAACAGGAGGCGGCCGGTGGCCCACTCCTGGGGGTCTGTCGGGGTGGGGTCGCCGACGTCCGGGTCGGCGTACGGCCCGGTGCGGTCCCTCGGTGACTGCTCCAACGTGCATTCCTCCCTCCACCATGGCACCATTCCTCAGCATGCTGAGCAATCGGACGGGCGGGTTCCTCCGCGGACTGATCATTGTCGCAGTCATCGGTCTGTGGATGGCGATCGGCGCACTGGGCGGCCAGGCGCAAGGTCAGCTGAGCAGCGTGCAGACCAACGACGCCGCGGCGTTCCTGCCCGCGAGCGCGGAGTCGACGCGCGCCGCCGAGGTCGCGCAGGAGTTCACGGACTCCGAGACGCTCCCCGCGCTCGTCGTCGCGACCACGGGCGACGGCAGCGCCCTGACGCCCGACGACCTCGCCGCGCTCGACGCCTACGCGCAGGCCGTGCCAGGTGCACCGCTCGAGGGCACGTCGGGCGACGAGCCCGCGACCGTGGGCGACGTCTCCGTCGCCGACCCCGTCGTCGTGCCGTCCGAGGACGGCGAGGCGGCGCTCGTCGTGGTCTCGCTCGACGCCTCCGTGGCGTCCGACCGGATCGGCGCCGACGAGGACAGCGTGAGCGAGCTCGCGGTCGGCGCCCTGCGCGACCTCGCTGCCGCGGACGCGTCCGAGGGCGGGCTCGCCGGCACCTCGCTCGACGTGTGGGTCACCGGCCCGGCCGGGTTCGTCGCCGACCTCGTCACCGCGTTCGGCGGGATCGACACCGTCCTCCTGCTCGTCGCGCTCGGCGCCGTGCTCGTCATCCTCGCGATCGTCTACCGGTCGCCGATCCTCCCGTTCCTCGTCATCCTCACGGCCGTGCTCGCCCTGACGCTGGCGGGCCTGGTCGTCTACCACCTCGCCGCGGCGGACGTCCTCACGCTCAACGGGCAGTCGCAGGGCATCCTCTCGATCCTCGTCGTCGGCGCCGCCGTCGACTACTCGTTGCTCGTCGTCGCGCGGTACCGGGAGGAGCTGCGCCTCGTCCGCTCGACGACGACCGCGCTGCGCCGCGCCGTGCGCGCCTCGGTCGAGCCCATCGCGGCGAGCGCCGGCACCGTCATCGCGGGCCTCCTGTGCCTCCTGCTGTCCGACCTCGCGTCGAACCGCAGCCTCGGTCCCGTCGCCGCGATCGGCATCGCCGCGGCGTTCGTCGCCGCCCTCACGCTCCTGCCCGCCCTCCTGCTCGTCGCCGGGCAGCGCTCGCGCGGGCTGTTCTGGCCGCGCATGCCCCGGTACGAGGGCGCGCACGCCGCGCACGACGCCGGTGCGGCGGAGACGCAGCCCGCGACCGTCGAGAGCGACGACGCGGTGAGCGTCGAGGGGCACGGCGTGTGGTCGCGCGTCGCGAGCTTCGTCGGGCGGCACGACCGGCGCGTGTGGGTCGTCACGGCGCTCGTGCTCGCCGCGTGCGCGGCGTTCGTCCCGACGCTCGACGCCGAGGGCACCGGCGACTCGGAGGTGTTCCTCGCGGACGTCGACTCCGTCGCCGGCGAGGAGGCGCTCACCGAGCACTTCGAGGGCGTCTCCGCGCAGCCTGCGATCGTCGTCGCCCCGGAGGCGGACCTCGACGCCGTCGTCGCGGCGGCCGAGGGCACCGAGGGCGTCGCCGCGGCGACCCCCGTCACGGACCAGCCCGCCGTCGCTCCCGGTGCACCCGCGCAGGGCGACCCGGTGGTCGTCGACGGGCAGGTGCGCGTCGACGTCACCACGGACGCGCCGTCCGACAGCCAGGAGGCCGTCGAGACGGTCTCGGCGCTCCGCGACGCCGTGCACGACGTCTCGCCCGAGGCCGTCGTCGGTGGCGCGGCGGCCGAGCGCCTCGACACCCAGCTCGCGGGCCAGCGCGACCTGCGGATCATCGTGCCGGTCGTCCTCGCCGTGATCCTGCTCATCCTCGTCCTGCTGCTGCGGTCGATCGTCGCGCCGGTCCTGCTCATGCTCGCCAACGTGCTGTCGTTCGGCGCCGCGCTCGGCGTCGCCGCGATCGTCTTCAACCACGTGCTCGACTTCCCGGGCGCCGACCCGGCCGTCCCGCTCTACGCGTTCTGCTTCCTCGTCGCGCTCGGGGTCGACTACTCGATCTTCCTCATGACGCGTGTGCGGGAGGAGAGCCTGCGGGTCGGGACGCGGCGAGGCGTGCTGCGGGGTCTCGCGGTCACCGGGTCGGTCATCACGTCCGCGGGCGTCGTGCTCGCGACGACGTTCGCCGCGCTCGGCATCATCCCGCTGCTGTTCCTCGCCCAGCTCGCGTTCATCGTCGCGTTCGGCGTCCTCGTCGACACGCTCGTCGTGCGGTCGCTGCTGGTGCCCGCGCTCGTGCACGACGTCGGTCGTCGGGCCTGGTGGCCGAGCGCCCTCGGGCGCGCCGACCGGGGGCCGGGTCAGCCCGCGGGGACGGGCTCGGCCGGGCAGTCCTCGAGCACGCGTGCCATCGCCTCGGACTCCGACGGCGTGACCGCGAGCTCGTAGGCGGCCTTCACCGCGATCTGCCGCGCCACGTACGGGCAGCGGAACGCGTGGTTCGGGGGCAGCCACGCCGACGCGTCGCGCGCGCCCTTGGACTGGTTCGCGGGGCCGTCGGACGCGAGCAGGTTGAGCGGGTCGTTGGCGAACTGCCGGCGCGTCTCGTCGTCCCAGGCGCGCGCGCCCTTGCGCCACGCGTCCATCAGCGGGACCACGTGGTCGATCTGGACGGCCATGCTGGTCGCGTTGCCGCGGCGGAAGTCGATGGTCTCGCCCGTGTAGGGGTCCTGAAACGTGCCCGTCCGCACCTCGCAGACCTCGCCCCGCGTCGAGAAGGTGAGCTCGGTGAGGTCGCGGGCGAGGATGTCGTTGCGGGTGTCGCACCCGTTGCCGTCGACGTCCGCCCACGCGGGACCGAAGAGCTCCCGCTCGTAGCCCGTGTCCGGACCGGGTCCCTTGACCTCGAGCCGCGCCAGCGCCTCGAGCGCGCTGCCCGGTGCGGGCTCCGGCTCGTCGTCGGCGGCGACCGACTGCTGGTTGATGACGTTCGCGACCACGATGGCGACCGCCAGGGCGATCAGGACGTAGCGCAGGACGCTCCGACGAGGGACGCGGCGGCTCGTGGTGCTCAAGGGACGACCTTCCCGAAACCGATTCTCGGCCCGACCCGCGCGAGACGGTACGCAGCGCTCCATACCGGACCAACGCGCATATTCTGCCAGGTCCGCGACGGTGCTCGGACCACTCCGCAGGACCGCTCCGGTACCGATCGGCGGCACGGCTAGATTGGGCGGCATGGACACCGCCGCGCGCACGCTCAGGGTCGGGATCGTCGGGTACGGGGGAGCGGGTCGCGGCATCCACGCGCGGCTCGTCCGCGAGGCCGGGCACGTCGTCACGGCGGTCGTCGTCCGGTCGCCCGAGCGCCGCACCGCCGCGGTCGAGGACTGGCCCGGCGTGCACCTGCACGACGACCTCGACGCTCTCCTCGCGGACCGCGCCGCCTACGACGTCGTCGTGGTCGCGAGCCCGTCGGCCCTGCACGCCGACCACGCCACCGCGCTCGCCCGGGCCGGCGTGCCGGTCGTCGTCGACAAGCCGCTCGCGCTCGGCGCCGCGGCGTCCCGCGCCGTCGTGGAGGCGGCCGAGGCAGCGGGCACGCCCCTCACCGTCTTCCAGAACCGCCGCTGGGACCCCGAGCAGCTCACGCTGCGCGTCGTCCTCGACCGTGGGGACCTCGGCCGCGTGCACACCTTCGAGCGCCGGTGGGAGCGGTGGCGCCCCGTGCCGCAGCAGCGCTGGAAGGAGAACGACCTCGTCGGAGGCGGCCTGCTCCTCGACCTCGGACCGCACCTCGTCGACTCCGCGACCCAGCTCTTCGGGCGCGTCGCCGGCGTGTGGGCCGAGCTGCGCTCGCACACCACCCCGACCGAGGACGACGTGTTCCTCGTGCTCCACCACGAGCCCGACGCCGACGGGAACGCGGTGGTCAGCCGCCTCTGGGCAGGCTCCGTCGTCGGCGCCCCGGGGCCGCGCACGCGCGTGCTCGGGACAGGCGGTGCGTACGTCGTGACGACCTTCGAGAACGACGCGTCGCCCTTCGAGGTGTTCGACGACGCCGCGCCCGAGGGCACCCTCGGATGGGTCACGCGTGGGCGCGAGCGCGAGCCCGTCGCGCAGGCCCCGGGCGGTCACGCCGACTTCTACCGAGCCGTCGCGGACTGGATCCTCGACGGGGGCCCCGCCCCCGTCGACCCGCACGACGCCGTCCGCATCGCCGAGGTCCTCGACGCCGCCCGCCGCAGCGCCCGCGAGGGTCGGCTCCTCGACGTCTGACCGCCCCCAGGGCGTGACCCGGCAGGCGCCCGCGCCCGGGTCTGGAACGGGCACGCTCGACGGGGCGCATCACGATCGGCCTGTGGACAACGGCACCTCGGGGTCCTCCGTGCGGTGAGATGAGTCATGCCGTTGTCGACGTCGCGTCGTGCGCGACCGCCCGTGGAGACCGTCGTGGACCTGGCGCCGGTGCTCGGCGCGGCGGGGTGGTCGGTCCGGCGGGAGCCCGGCGCGGACGGTGGCGTGGTGGCATACGACGACGCCGGGGCCGTGTGCGAGGTCGCGCGGTTGGAGGTTCCGGAGGGACCGGCGCTTCGTGCCGCGCTGGTCGAGCACCTGCACGCCCTCTCCGAGGACCACGAGCACCTCGTGGCGGTGCGTGGTGTCGTCGAGGCGGGGGAGTCGTCGCTCGTGGTCCTCACCGACCACGTCGACGGGCTGCGCCTCGACGAGCTCGCCGCGGCCCGGGAACCGTTCCGGGCCGCCGAAGCGGTCACGGTGCTGGTCCCGGTCGCGCAGGGGCTGGCGCGGCTCCATCAGGACGGGCGTGCGCACGGGAGCCTCGACGCGTCGGCGGTGGTCGTCACGCCGAGCGGGAGGGCGGTCCTGCGCCCCGCCCTGGCGCCCGCGCACCGGACGGCCGCGGACGACGTGCGTGACCTCGCTCGGCTCGTGCTCGACCTCGTGCCGCCTCCGGCGTCGAGCCACCCGTCCTCCCCGGTGACCGCCGACCCGGAGGAAGCACGTGATCTCGCGGCGCTGCACGCCGAGCTCGCGATCGCGCTGCGCGACGAACCCTCCGCGCGCCCTGCCGCGGGGACGTTCGCCGCGCGCTGCTACGACGCCGTGGAGCCGCGTCCGGTCGTGATGCCCGACGCCGCGCGTCTCGTCGCGGGAGCGTTCGGCGGTCGGCGGACCGTGCGACCCGGCGCCGGGGTGCCGACGGCCAGCAGGGGCACCGTGCGTGGCGGGACGAGGACCGGCGGTCGGGGTGCCCGGGCCCGACGGCGGCGGGCCGCCCGCACGGTCGGCACGAGCCTGGCGATCCTCGTCGGCTGTGCGGCGCTCGTGGTGCTGCTGGTCGCCCTGGGGCCGTCGCGGACGGCTGCGCCCGACGGCGGCGAGCCGTCGCCGAGCACGGCCACGACCGAGCCGGACGCGGGCACGAGGGCGGTGCTCGACCGGGACGACCCGAGCGGGGCTGCGCGCGCGCTCACCGCGCGGAGGCTCGCGCTGCTGACCGAGGGTGCGGGAGACCTGTCGTCGGTGGTGGTGGAGGGCTCGTCGGCGGAGGCGCGCGACGCCGCGGTGCTCGAGGCGCTCGACGGCGTGGACGTGCTCGACGCACGGGCGGAGGTCTTCGACGCCCGGCTCGGCGAGGACTGGTCACCCGCGCCGGCGGGCGCGGTGCCGACTGACGCGGTCGTCGAGGTCGACTACGCCGTCAGCGCGCACCGACAGCGCGCGGACGACGGCGAGCTGCACGTGCCCGCGACCCCGCGGACCAGCGTCGTGCTGGTGCTCCGCTGGACCGACGACGGGTGGCGCGTCGCCGAGGTGCGGTGACGCGTCCCGTCGCGGGCTCGGCTCGGCGGCTCGGAACGGCTCGGGACGGCCGTCGGGGCAGGGGGTCAGCGGCGCTCCGCGACCCGCCGCGCGGCGTCGGCGAGGAGGGGGTCGGAGAAGCTGAACCCGCTCGCCTCGAGCACGCTCGGGAGGGCACGCTGCGAGCCGAGGATGTCCGACGCCAGCTCGCCCAGCACGACGCGCAGCGCGACGGACGGGACCGCCAGCACGGCCGGGCGGTGGAGCTCGCGCGCGAGCGCGCGGGTGATCTCCGCGTTGGTGGCCGGGTGGGGCGAGCACAGGTTGACCGGCCCGTGCACGGGGGCGGTGAGCAGGTGGCGCAGCGCGTCGACCTCGTCGCGCAGCGTGATCCAGCTCCAGTACTGCGTGCCGGGGCCGAGCCGACCGCCCACGCCGAGGCGCAGCAGCGGCAGGAGCCTGCCGAGGGCGCCACCCTCGGACGAGAGCACGATGCCCGTCCGAGCGTGCACCACGCGGACGCCCGCCTGCTCGGCCGGCGCCGTCGCAGCCTCCCACTCTCGGACGAGGCGGGCGAGGAAGCCGTCGCCCGACGCCGACGTCTCGGTGAGCACCTGCGCGCCCCGGTCGCCGTAGTAGCCGATGGCGGAGCCCTGGACCCAGACGGGCGGCGGCGCGTCGAGAGCGGCCATGGTCCGGGCCAGGAGACCGGTGGTCCGGGTCCGGGACGTGACCAGGGTGCGCTTGTACTCCGTCGTCCAGCGGTGGTCGCCGATCCCCGCGCCCGCGAGGTTCACGACGGCGTCCGAGCCCTCGAGCACGCCGGGGTCCAGGACGCCGGCGTCGGGGTCCCACTCGTGCTCGTCGGACGTCTGCGGGGCACGCCGCACGAGTCGGCGCACGTGGTGGCCGTCCTCGCGCAGCCGCTCGAGCAGCTCCGCACCGATGAATCCGTGCGAGCCCGCCACGACGATGTCCATGGGGACACGCTACGGGGCGGCGACGGCCCCGCGCACCCGTGGTGGAGATCTTCTCTGCGGCCCGACGCCGGGTCCGGCCACGAGAACGCCGAAAGGCCCCGACCATGACGGTCGAGGCCTCTCGGCGGTGCCTCAGGGGAAGCAGCGTGTCAGAGGCCGACCTCGGCCTCGAACGCGCCCTCCTCGATGCGGTTCTTGATCGTGGTGAGGAAGCGCGCGGCGTCCGCACCGTCGACCAGGCGGTGGTCGTAGGACAGGAAGATGAAGCACGTCGAGCGGATGCCGATCGTGTCGTTCCCGTCCGCGTCCGTGACGACGACCGCGCGCTTGGTGATGGTCCCCGTGCCGAGGATCGCCACCTGGCCGACCGGGACGATCGGCGTGTCGAAGACGGCGCCGCCCGAGCCGGTGTTGGTGATCGTGAACGTCCCGCCCGCGAGCTCGTCCGGCCCGACCTTGTTGGCGCGCGTGCGCGAGCCGAGGTCGGAGATCTTGCGCGCGATGCCGGCGAGGTTGAGGTCGCCCGCGTCCTTGATCACCGGGACGACGAGGCCGCGCTCGGTGTCGACCGCGATGCCGACGTTCTCCTGGCCGTGGTAGGTGATCTCGTCCTCGGCGAAGGTCGCGTTGATCTTCGGGTAGGCCTTGAGCGCCTCGACCGCGGCGAGCGTGAAGAACGGCAGGAACGTGAGGTTGGCACCCTCGCGCGCCTTGAAGTCGGCCTTCGCGCGGTTGCGCAGCGCGGCGACGCGCGTCACGTCGACCTCGACGGCCGTCGTGAGCTGGGCCTGGGTGGTCAGCGCCTCGACCATGCGGCTCGCGACGAGCTTGCGCAGGCGGCTCGTCTTCTCGGTCGTGCCGCGCAGCGGCGAGACCGCCGGGACGGAGGCCTTCTTCGGGGCACCACCGGCTGCGGGAGCCGCGGGAGCGGCGGCGGCCGGGGCGGCCTTGGCCTCCTCGGCCTTGCGGGCGGCCTCGAGCACGTCCTCCTTGCGGATGCGGCCGCCGACGCCCGTACCCGAGAGGGTCGAGAGGTCGACGCCCTTGTCCGCGGCGAGCTTGCGCACGAGCGGCGTGAGGTAGGTGCCACCGGCCTTGGCGGCCGGGGCCGGGGTAGCACCCGGGGCCGACGCCGCGGCCGGCTTCTCGGCGGCCGGAGCGGGGGCGCTCGTCGTCGGGGCGGGCGTCGCCTCCTGCGCGGCCTGCGCGGGGACGTCCGCCTCGCTCGCGGGCGTCCGTGCCTCGGTGGGCGCCTCGGCGGGAGCGGACTCCTGCTTCGGGGCCTCCTGCGCGGGCTGCTCGGCCGGGGCCGCGGGGGCCGCGGCCGAGGCGGCGCCCGAACCGACGATCGCGAGCACGGTGCCGACCTCGACCGTCTCGTCCTCCTGGACGAGGATCTGCTGGACGGTGCCCGCCACGGGTGAGGGGACCTCGGTGTCGACCTTGTCGGTCGAGACCTCGAGCAGCGGCTCGTCGACCTCGACGGTCTCACCGACCGACTTGAGCCACCGGGTCACGGTGCCCTCGGTGACGGACTCGCCGAGCGCGGGGAGCTTGATCTCCTCGCCGTCCCCGGAGGACTGCGGCGCGGGAGCGGCCTGCTCGGCGGGGGCGGGCTCGGCGGGGGCCTCCTGCGCGGCGGGCTGCGCCGGCTCGGGCTCCGGCGCGGCCTGGGGCGCGGGCTCCTCGGCCGCCGCGGGGGCGGGCGCGGCGTCGCCGCCGCCGGAACCGTCGCCGATCACGGCGAGGTCGGTACCGACCTCCACGGTCTCGTCCTCCTGGACGAGGATCTGCTCGAGCACGCCCGCGACGGGCGACGGGATCTCGGTGTCGACCTTGTCGGTCGAGACCTCGAGCAGCGGCTCGTCGACGGCGACGGTGTCGCCGACCGACTTGAGCCAACGGGTGACGGTGCCTTCGGTGACGGACTCGCCGAGGGCCGGCATCTGCACGTTCTCAGACATGACCTGCCTGGTCTCCTTCGATCGTTGGGGTCAGTTGTGGGCGTGCAGAGGCTTGCCGGCGAGTGCCAGGTGCGCCTCTCCGAGTGCCTCGTTCTGGGTGGGGTGGGCGTGGACCAGGGCGGCGACGTCCTCCGGGTACGCCTCCCAGCCCACGATGAGCTGGCCCTCGCCGACGAGCTCGCCGACGCGCGCGCCGATCATGTGCACGCCGACGACGGGCCCGTCCTTGCGGCGCACGAGCTTGACGAAGCCGCTGGTCGCGAGGATCTTGCTCTTGCCGTTGCCGGCGAGGTTGTACTCGAGGGACTCGACCTGGTCGGCGCCCCACGTCTCGATCGCCGCGGCCTCCGTGACGCCGACGGACGCGATCTCGGGCTCGCAGTACGTGACGCGCGGGATCGACGACTCGACGATCGGCGTCGGGTCGAGCCCGGCGATCTGCTCCGCGAGGAAGATGCCCTGCGCGAACCCGCGGTGCGCGAGCTGGAGGCCGGGCACGATGTCGCCCGCGGCCCAGATGTTCCCGACGCCCGTGTGCAGGCGCTCGTCGACGATCACGAACCCGCGGTCGAGCGTGATGCCCTGCGCCTCGAAGCCGAGGTCCGCGGTGCGCGGTCCGCGACCCACGGCGACCAGCAGCAGCTCGGCCTCGAAGGTCTTGCCGGACTCGAGCGTGACGGTGACCCCCGAGTCGGTCTCCTTGACGCCCGCGAACCGGTCGCCGAGCGAGAACGTGATGCCGCGCTTGCGGAACGCCCGCTCGAGCGACTTGGAGAGCGCCTCGTCCTCGTTGGGCACGAGGTGGGGCAGCGCCTCGACGATCTGCACGTCGGCGCCGAACGACTTCCACACGCTCGCGAACTCGACGCCGATCACGCCGCCGCCGAGGACGACGACGGACCTCGGGACCCGGTCGAGCCCGAGAGCCTGGTCGGACGTGATGACCCGCCCGGCGATCTCGAGGCCCGGCAGCGAGCGCGAGTACGAGCCCGTCGCGAGGACGACGTGGCGGCCGGTGTACCGGGTGCCGTCGACCTCGACGGTGTCCTGCGACACGAGCCGGCCGTGGCCCTGGACGAACGTGATGCCGCGCGAGGACACGAGGCCCTGCAGTCCCTTGTAGAGACCGGCGACGACGCCGTCCTTGTAGCTGTTGACGCCCGCCATGTCGATGCCGTCGAACGTGCTGCGGACGCCGAACTTCACGCCCTCGCGGGCGCCGTCGGCGAGCTCGGCCGCGTGGAGCAGGGCCTTGGTGGGGATGCACCCGTTGTGCAGGCAGGTACCACCGAGCTTGCCCGACTCGACGAGCGCGACGGAGAGGCCGAGCTGGGCGGCGCGCAGCGCGGTGGCGTAGCCGGCGCTGCCTCCGCCCAGGACGACGACGTCGAATGGTGTGCCGGGTTCGGCCACGTGCGACTCCTTCAGCGAGGGGAGAGCGAGGGCGGACGTCCACGGCACGTCGACGGGCCGGACGGGAACCGCTGGCCCACGGTGCGTGAACGTTCTCCGGGTGCCATCTTGGCACCTCGGGCACGGGCTCCCCAATCGAAACCAGGGCCTCGCGGCTGTGACGCTGCAGACAGCGCGCCCACCGTATGACCAGGGTCACGCTGTACCCTGCCGCTGTGCCTCGGCTGCCCAAGCTGTCCAGCCTGTTCTCCCGCCGCCCCGCGACGACCCCGTCCGCGACCGGCGGCTCCGCCGCGCCGTCGGACGCCCGCCGCGCGACGCTTGCCCACCTCCAGGACTTCGTGCGCACGCGCGTCGGGGTCGAGGCGTACGTCGAGCCGCCCACGCAGGACACGGGCGCGACGCTCCTGCTCATCGCGACGACGGGGGAGTGGACGCGCCGCCGCGTGCCCGACGAGAAGACGGCGTTCGACGTCGCCGGCTCGCTGGGCGTGCCGGTCTACAACGTCCGCTTCACCGGCTACCCGCAGCGCATGCGGGACTGGAACTCGCGCCAGCGCCGGAGCTCCTGACCGCCTGACCAGGCGATCTGCCCGGGTCGATCAGGTGGTCCTGGTTCGTCCGGGCGATCGGACGGACCAGGACCACCTGCTCGGCGGAGCCGGGTCAGCGGCGCGCGCGGCCCTCGACCAGGCCGAGCAGGGTACGGACGGCGACGCCCGTGCCGCCGACCGGGGTGTACCCGTGCGCGGAGCCCTCGTTGAACGCCGGGCCGGCGATGTCGAGATGGGCCCACGGCGTCTCGCCGACGAACTCCTGGAGGAAGAGGCCCGCGACGAGCATGCCGCCGAACCGGTCGCCGATGTTCGCGAGGTCCGCGACCTTCGACTTCAGCGAGGCGCCGAGCTCCTCGGGCAGCGGCATGGGCCAGAACTGCTCGCCCGCCGCGTCCGCCGCCGTGACGACCTCGGCGCGCACGTCGTCGGCGCCCATGACGGCGGAGACGCGGTTGCCGAGCGCGACCATCTGCGCGCCGGTGAGCGTCGCGACGTCGAGCACGACGTCCGGCTTCTCCTCGACCGCGGCGACGAGGCCGTCGGCCATGACGAGGCGGCCCTCGGCGTCGGTGTTGAGCACCTCGACGGTCTTGCCGCCGCGGATCGTGATGACGTCCGACGGGCGCTGCGCGGTGCCCGACGGCATGTTCTCCGCGAGGCACAGCCAGCCCGTCACGGCCACGGGCAGCCCGAGGCGCGCGGCGGCGACGACCGTCTGGAGCACGGCGGCGGCGCCGGCCATGTCGGACTTCATGGCCTCCATGCCCTTGGCGGGCTTGATCGAGATGCCGCCCGAGTCGAACGTGATGCCCTTGCCGACGAGCGCCACCTTCGCGGCGGGGCGCGACGGCGCGTAGGCGACCTTGACGAGGCGCGGACCGCGCGCCGAGCCCTGGCCCACGCCGACCAGGCCGCCGTAGCCGCCCGCGGCGAGCGCCTTGTCGTCGAGCACCGTGACCTTGAGGCCCTTGGCACCGGAATCCTTGACGGCCTGCTTCGCGACGTCGGCGAACGCGGCCGGGAAGAGGTCGTTGGGCGCCGCGTTGACGAGGTCGCGCGTCGCGTTGACCGCGGCCGCGACGACCTTGGCCCGCTCGACGGCGGCCTTGGCCGCGGAGCTGCGTGCGCTCGCGGCGAGGACCTCGACGGTGGCGGGCGGGCGGCTCGCGGCCGAGGCCGCCGCCTCGCCCGTGCGGTAGCGCGCGAACCCGTAGGCGCCGAGCAGCGCGCCCTCGGCGACGGCGCCGAGCTCGGCCTCGTCCTCGACGGGCAGCGCGACGGCGACCGACGCCGTGCCGGCGAGCGCGCGCAGCGCGGCACCGGCGGCGCGGCGCAGCGCCTCGGTGCTGAAGGTGCCGTCGGCGCGCCGCGAGCCCAGGCCCACGAGGACGAGCACGTCGGCCTTGAGCTCGGGCCCGGCGGGGACCTTGCGGACCTCGTCGGCCGCGCCCGTGATGCCGAGCGCGGGCGCGAGGTGCTCGAGGGCGGCGACCACCGGGCGGGGCAGGTCGCCCCCGACGATCGCGACGCCGTCGGACGTCGTGTGGGTGCCGACGACGAGTGCGTCGACCTTGGCACCGGCGGGATTCTTGCTGGAGACGGTCAGTTCAGCCACCCCGCGATGCTATCCCCGGGGACGCCGCCGGTGCCCCCGCGAGGCCGGCGGGACCGTGGACGGATTCCGTGGCCGCGGGTCGCCCCCGGTACGCTCGGCCGCGTGGTCCTTCCCCTCCTGCTGCTCGTGGTCGCGGCGTGCGTCGCGCTCGCCGCGTGGGCGCTCGTGTTCGTCGCGCGCGACCGCGCGGTCATCCTGCGCCAGCTCTGGGGGGCGGCGGTGGTCGAGGGTCTGATCCTCGTGCAGGCGGTGGTGGTGGGCGTGCTCGGCGCCACCGGGACCGCGCCGAGCGACCCCGTGCTGCTGTGGGGATACCTCGTGACCACCCTCTTCATCCTGCCCGTCGCCGCGCTGTGGGCGTTCGCCGAGCGCTCGCGCTGGAGCTCCGTCGTGCTCGCGGTCGCCGCGCTCACGGTCGCGTTCCTCGAGTGGCGGCTGTGGCAGATCTGGAACGCCTGACCTGGAGGTCCACGCCATGAGCGCACCCTCCGCCCCGGACGGGACGGACTCCTCGGCGACGCCGACGGCGCACGGTACGACGCCCCGACCGCGACGCACGAACACCGGCTTCGGGCGGGTGCTCGTCGCCGTGTACGGCATCTTCGCCCTCGCGGCCACGGCCCGGGCCGCTGTCCAGCTCCTGCGCGACTGGCACGAGGCACCCGTCGCCTACGCCCTGTCGGCGCTCGCGGCGGCCGTGTACGTCGTCGCCACGGTCGCGCTCGCGCGCGGCGGTGCCGTCGCGCGCCGCGTCGCGTGGGTCGCGGTGGGCGTCGAGCTCGTCGGCGTGCTCGCCGTCGGCGCCTTCTCGCTCGCCGACCCCGAGGCCTTCCCCCGTGCCACCGTCTGGTCCGGCTTCGGCCAGGGCTACGGCTACGTGCCGCTCGTCCTGCCCTTCGTGGGGCTGTGGTGGCTCTGGCACACCCGTCCGGGAGCCCTCTCGCAGGCCACCGCCCCGAGCGCCACCAGCACCCGCACCGCCACCGACGCCCCGGAGGACGCCGCATGACCCGCCGCCGACCGCTCCTCTACGGACTGCTCTTCGACACCGTCTTCCGCCGCATGGACCCCGAGCGCGCCCACCACGTCGCGTTCGACCTCATCGGGGCCGTCGGCCGCGTGCCGGTGCTGCGCGACGTCGTGCAGGGGGCGCTCGCGCCGTACCTGGGTCGCGCGGCCGGGGGCCGGGGCAGCGTCGAGGTCCTGGGCAAGGTCTTCCCCGCGCCCTTCGGCCTCGCGGGCGGGTTCGACAAGGACGCGCGCGCCGTGCGCGGGCTGACGATGCTCGGCTTCGCGTTCGTCGAGATCGGCACGGTCACGGCGCACGCGCAGCCGGGCAACGAGAAGCCGCGGCTGTGGCGCGAGCTCGACGTGATGGGCGTGCGCAACCGCATGGGCTTCAACAACGAGGGCGCCGCGGCGGCCGCTCGTCGGCTCGAGGCGCTGCGCTCGACGAGGTCGGGGCGCGCCGTGCTCGTGGGCGCCAACATCGGCAAGACGAAGGTCACGCCCGCGGCCGAGGCCGCCGCGGACTACGCGACGAGCGCGGGCCTGCTCGCGCCCTACGCCGACTACCTCGTCGTCAACGTCTCCTCGCCCAACACCCCGGGCCTGCGCGACCTCCAGGAGGTCGAGTCGCTGCGGCCGATCCTCGTGGCGGTGCGGGAGGCCGCCGACACGTCGACCGCGGACGCCGGCGTCGCCCGCGTGCCGCTGCTCGTCAAGATCGCGCCCGACCTCGCGGACGAGGACGTGGACGCGGTCGCCGACCTCGTCGACGAGCTCGACCTCGACGGCGTCGTCGCGGTGAACACGACGATCGGGCACGACCGCGGGCCCGGTGGGCTGTCCGGCCCGCCCGTCCGCGCCCGGGGCCTCGCCGTGGTCGCGCGCCTGCGCGAGCGCCTCGGTGCGCGGCGCGCGATCATCGGCGTCGGGGGCATCACGACCGCGCACGACGCTCGTGACTACCTGCACGCGGGCGCCGACCTCGTCCAGGGGTACACCGGGTTCCTCTACCAGGGCCCGCTCTGGGCGGCGCGCATCAACCGGTCGCTCGCGCGCCACCCGGAGCCGGGCGAGCACGTGCGCGGCGCCGAGGCGAGGGAGGCACGATGATCCGGCCGCAGTGGGTCTGGGAGCTCGACGACGCCGAGGGCCGTGTCCTCGCCGCCCCCGTGAGCCCCGTCTTCACGACGCAGTACGACGCCGAGCAGTGGCTCGGCGAGACGTGGCGGACCTTGGCCGCCGAGGGCGCCGCCGTCGCGCGGCTCCTGCACGACGGCGCGCAGGCGACCGCGCCCGTCGAGCTCCGGTCCCGCTGACCGCGGTCGTCGCCCACCGACGGCCCGGGGCGGCGTCAGCCCGCCACGCGTGACCATGCGGCGGCGAGCCGGGGCACCGCCCGCTCCAGCTCCTCGGGCGGCCGCGAGAACGTGAGGCGCAGCCGGTCCGCGGCGCTGCCGTCGGGGGTGAACGTCGGGCCGGCGTTGACCAGGACGCCCTCCGCGGCGGCCGCGGCCGCGAGCGCCTGGGCGACGGGCGCGCCCACGTCGACCCACAGGGACAACCCGCCCTCCGGGACGTGCACGCGCCAGTCGGGGAGGGCCGCGCCCAGGAGCCCGCACAGCAGGTCGCGCTGTGCGCGCAGCATCCGGCGGCGCTCGGCGAGCACGCTGCCCGCGTCGTCGAGCAGCTCGACCACGGCGAGCTGCTCGAGCACCGCGGTCGCGATGTCGGCGGACTGTCGTGTGCGTGCGAGACGCGCGACGAGGTCGGGGTGCGCGCGGACCCACCCGACGCGCAGCCCGCCCCAGAACGACTTGGACGCCGACCCCACGGTGACGACGTACGGCGACGTCCCGTCGCCGGCGAGCGGCTCGACGACGGGGCCGACGGCGTCGGGGTCGCCGTCGAGGTCGAGGTCCGTGAGGGTCTCGTCCCCGACGACGGTCACGCGGTGCCGCGCCGCGGCGTCGCGCACCCCGGCCCGTTCCTCGGCCGTGAGCGTGTAGGCGGTCGGGTTGTGGAAGTCCGGCACGAGGTACACCAGCCGCGGCGAGACCTGGCGCAGCGTCGAGCCGAAGAGGTCGACGTCGAACCCGGGCGCGTCCCGCTCGCGGCCGGGGTGCGCCTCCCGGTCACCGCGCCCCACGGGGACGGGGACGAGCCGTGCTCCCGCGCGCCGGAGCGCCTCCATCGCGTGGTAGTACGTCGGCGACTGCACGACGGCGCGGTCCCCGGTGCCGAGGAGCGTGCCGGCGAGGGTCGTGATCGCGTGCTGGGCGCCGGTCGTGACGAGGACCTCGTCGGGCGTCGTCGGCGTGCCGCGCCGGGTGTGGTGGTCGGCGATCGCCTCGCGCAGGGCGACGACGCCGTACGGCTCGTACCCGCCCCCGGACAGGTGCTCGGGGAGGCGTTCGAGCGCGCGCGAATAGGCGCCGTGCAGCCCGCTCGGGGCGGCGGACGTCGCCTGGGAGAGGTCGGCGAGGTCGATCGGCGCGACGTGGGGCGCGGGCGTGGGCGGGGCGTCGCCCCCGCGGGCGCGGGGCGCGGCCCGGGGCCGCGTCGCACGAGGGAGCACGACGACGGTCCCCGACCCCGTGCGCGAGCGAGCGAACCCCAGCTCGCGCAGCCGCCCGTACGCGGCCGCCGTGGTGGTGCGGGAGACGCCGAGCGCGACGGCGAGGTCGCGCTCGGACGGGAGCCGCGTGTGCGGGGCGAGCGTGCCGGCGAGGACGGCGGCGCGCAGCGCGTCGGCCAGGGCGGTGTACGCGGGGCCGCCCGCGTGCCAGCGTCCCAGCAGCCGCGCCGCGGCAGCGGGGGAGAGGTGGCGGTGGACGTCGACGGACCCGAGCGGGGCGAGGCTCATGGGGCCACTCTCTCGCGATTGGCTATGGATGTCGATGCCACTTGGTCGTCAGGATGGCTCGCATGAGCCCCACCCGTCGTGCCGTCCAGCTCCTCCTCGGCCTCCTCGCCTACGCGCTCTCCATGGTGATGCTGCTCCACGCCGGGCAGGGCGGGATGCCGTGGGACGTCCTGCACCAGGGCGTCGTGCTCCGTACCGGGCTGCCGTTCGGCGTCGTCGTCGGGTCGCTCAGCGTGCTCGCGCTGCTCGCGTGGATCCCGCTGCGTCAGCGCCCCGGGATCGGGACGATCGCGAACGTCGTCGTCATCACCCTGACCATCGACCCGGCGATCGCGCTCGTGACGCGCCTCGTGCCCGACCCCGGCGTCGCCGCGAGCGTCGCGCTCGCCGTCGGCGGGATCGTGCTCAACGGGCTCGCGACCTCGGCGTACCTCGGGGTGCGCCTCGGGCCCGGCCCGCGCGACGGGCTCATGACCGGTCTGGTCGCGCGCACCGGGTGGTCGGTGCGCCTCGTGCGCACGCTCATCGAGGTCGTCGTCGTGTCGCTGGGCTGGGTGCTCGGCGGCACGCTGGGCTGGGCGACGATCGCCTACGCGCTGGGCGTCGGGCCGATCGTCCAGCTCACCGCGCGCTGGTTCGCCCCGCGAGGGCTCGCGGGCCCGCGCCCTGCCCGCGCCCGGGCACGCCGACGGGCGCACGTCGGGACGGAGCCGCGGGAGCCGGTCGCCGCGACCACAGGCCCCCGGCCGGACGAGGGAGGCATGCCCGAGCCCGGCCGGTGAGGAGACGACGACGGCCCCGGCGGACCGCCGCCGGGGCCGTCGTCGCGCGCGGTGCGCCGGAGTCAGACGACGCGTGTCTGCGGCGCGTTCTCGGCGGTCTTGCCCGGGTCGCGCTCGACGGCGTCCCCGAGGACGTCGTCGATGCGCGCCAGGAGCTCGGCCGGGATCGTCACGCCCGACGCCTTGACGTTCTCGGCGACCTGCTCGGGTCGGGAGGCGCCCACGAGCGCCGCCGCGACGTTGTCGTTCTGCAGGACCCACGCGACCGCGAGCTGCGGCATGGTGAGCCCCAGCTCCTCCGCGACGGGCTTGAGGTTCTGCACGCGCGTGAGGACGTCGTCGGTCATGAACTGCGAGATCCCGCCGCGGCCCGCCTTCTCGTCGGCCGCGCGCGACCCGGCGGGTGCCGCCTGGCCGGGCAGGTACTTGCCGGACAGCACGCCCTGGGCCATCGGGGACCAGACGATCTGGGACAGGCCCAGCTCGCGCGAGGTCGGCACGACCTCGTCCTCGATGACGCGCCACAGCATCGAGTACTGCGGCTGGGAGGAGATGAGCTGGAAGCCCAGCTCCTTCGCGAGCGCGGCGCCGGCGCGGATCTGGTCGGCGGTCCACTCGGAGACACCGATGTACAGGGCCTTGCCCTGCCGGACGATGTCGGCGAACGCCTGCATCGTCTCCTCGAGCGGCGTCTCCGTGTCGTACCGGTGCGCCTGGTAGAGGTCGACGTAGTCGGTGCCGAGGCGCTGCAGCGACCCGTTGATCGACTCCATGACGTGCTTGCGCGACAGCCCGGTGTCGTTGGGGCCGCCGGGCCCGGTGGGCCAGTAGACCTTGGTGAAGATCTCGAGCGACTCGCGTCGCTGGCCCTTCAGGGCGTCGCCGAGGACCTGCTCTGCCTTCGTGTTCGCGTAGACGTCCGCGGTGTCGAACGTCGAGATGCCGGCGTCGAGGGCCGCATGGACGCACGCCGTCGCGACGTCGTTCTCGACCTGGGAGCCGTGGGTGAGCCAGTTGCCGTAGGTGATCTCGGAGATCTTGAGGCCGGAGTTGCCGAGGTATCGGTAGCGCATGGTGTCGAGCCTACGGCGCGTGCGACCGCGCGCCGTCTCGCCGACGGGACCCGACGCGGGAGAGCCCGCGCCCCCGACGTGGCGAGATGGGTCCTGACGTTCGCTGCGCCGTGCGAGGCCGACCCGCGCACCTCGTCCGTGGTCGGTCGGCTACAGCAGCCCGACGAACGACCGCAGCTCGTGGGCGTAGCTCTCGGGCTGCTCGAACGGGGCGAAGTGGCCGCCGCGGGGCGGTTCGGTGGCGTAGACGGTGTTCGCGACGCGGTCGAGCCAGGCCCGTGGGGGCCGCACGACGTCACCGGCGAACACCGAGAAGCCGGACGGCACCTCGACGCGGCGGGAGAGCTGTTCGCGCGGGATCGCGGCGTTGGCCCGGTAGGCGCGGACGCCGGCCCCGACGTTGCCGGCTGCCCAGTGCTCGGTGAGGAGGGCGAGGACCTCGTCACGCGTGTAGACGGACTCGAGGTCGCCGCCGCAGTCGCTCCACGACCGCAGCTTCTCGACGACCCAGGCCGCGAGACCGGCGGGGGAGTCGGTGAGGCCGACCGCCAGCGACTGCGGCTTCGTGGCCTGCACGGCGGCGTAGCCGCCCTCGGTCGTGCGCCACCGTGCGCTCTCGTCGAGCCAGTCGCGCTCCTGGGGCGTGAGGGACGCGGGGTCACCCGTGAACAGGGGCAGCCCGGCGTCGGTGCGGTGCACGGCGATGACCCGGTCGGGGAAGTCGAGGGCGAGGAACCGGGCGACGTGGCTGCCCATGTCCCCGCCCGCGACGAGGAACCGGTCGTAGCCGAGCGCGGTCATGAGCTCGGCCCACAGGGCGGCGACCGCGCGGTTGTCCGGGGTCGGGCCGGAGGGGACGTCGGAGAAGCCGAAGCCCGGCATGTCGGGGACGACGAGGTCGAAGGTGCGTCGCCCCGCACCGCCCGGGGCCGTGGGGTGGCCCGGGTCGGTCAGGAGCGGTACGACCTTGCGGTATCGCCACGCGGAGTCGGGCCAGCCGTGCGCGAGCAGGAGCGGGAGCGGGGGCGCGTCACCGGGACGCCGGGTCGCGAGCGCGTGGAGGAGGTGGACGCGGGTCCCGTCGATCGTCGCGCGACGGCTCGGGAGCGCGGAGAGCTGTGCCTGGTGCGCGGCGAAGTCGAAGCCGTCGGCCCAGTACGCGACCAGGTCGCGCAGGTACGCGACGTCCGTGCCGGCGTCCCACCCGAGCCCGTCCGGGGCGTCGACCCACCGGGTCGCGCGGAGGCGGGACCGGAGGTCCGCGACCACCGCCTCGGAGATCTGCGGCGTGAAGCTCTCGAGGTCGGTCACGCGGTGCACCATGACGTCGAGGCTATCGGGACCGGGAGGCCGGGAGAGCGGACCGCTACTCCGGGAAGACGCCGTGCTTCTTGTGCGTCGGCTTGGGCAGACGCGCGCGGCGGAGCTGGAAGGCGCGCATGACGGCGTACATGACGGTGCCCTTGGGGATCTCGCCGAACTTCGCGAGCAGGCGCTTGCGCAGCCGGCGCCACATGATGAAGCCGTCCACGACGGTCAGCAGCACGATGACGTAGAGCGTCATCACCGTGAGGAACGCGAGGTCCTGGTTCTGCGCGGTGAGGAACGAGAAGACGATGAACACCAGCGCGACGGGCAGGAAGAACTCGCCGAGGTTCCAGCGCGCGTCGACGTACTCGCGCACGTACCGCTTGACCGGGCCCTTGTCGCGGGGCGGCAGGTAGCGCTCGTCGCCCGTCTGCATCGCCTGGTACTGGCGGTCGCGCATCTCGCGCTGCTTCTCCCGCGCGGACTTCGCGGCGGCACGACGGTCGTTCGGCACGAGGGGTCGCTTGTTCGCGGCCTCGGAGACCTTGCGCTTGGGCGTCGGGCGGCCCTTGCCGGCCTGCTCGATCTCGGCCGCCTGCTCGACGGGGTCGGGGGCGGCGGACGTCGCGGCGGGCTTGTTGCGGGAGAACACCCCTCCAGGGTAGTCGAGCCGGGGCAGTGCCGGACGCCGGTCCCAGGACCGGCGGCTCATGGTGTCGTACGGTGCTCGTCGTGACGAACTCACCCGACCCCACCATCCCTGCGCCCGACGCCGCGCCCGACGCCGCGCCCGGCACCGCGACCGGCCCAGAGCTCGCGACCACGCTCCGCGAGACCGTCGCCCGCCTGTTCCCCGCGCTGCGCGCCGACCTCGAGTCGCTCGTGCGCGTGCCGAGCGTCTCGAACGCCGCCTTCGACCCGGCGCACGTCGCGGCGAGCGCCGACGCCGTGGCCGCGCTCCTGCGCGACGCCGGCCTGCCCGAGGTGCAGGTGCTGCGCGCCCGGACCGCCGACGGCACGGAGGGCGCGCCCGCCGTCGTGGCGCGCCGTCCTGCGCCCGACGGCGCGCCGACCGTCCTCCTGTACGCGCACCACGACGTGCAGCCCCCGGGCGACGCCGCCACCTGGGAGACCGACCCGTTCGAGCCGACCGAGCGCGACGGGCGCCTGTACGGCCGCGGCGCGGCCGACGACAAGGCGGGCGTCGTGGCGCACCTGGGCGCGCTGCGTGCCCTCACCCGGCTGGGTGAGCTCCCGGTCGGGGTGACGGTGTTCGTCGAGGGCGAGGAGGAGATCGGCTCGCCGACGTTCCTGCCGTTCCTCACGCAGTACCGCGACCTGCTCGCGGCGGACGTCATCGTCGTCGCGGACTCGTCGAACTGGAAGATCGGCGTCCCCGCGCTCACGACGTCGCTGCGCGGCCTCGTGGACTGCGAGGTCGAGGTGGCGGTGCTCGACCACGCGGTGCACTCGGGCATGTTCGGCGGACCCGTGCTCGACGCGGTGACGCTGCTCGCGCGCCTGATCACGACCCTGCACGACGACGCGGGCAACGTCGCCGTGCCCGGGCTGGTCACGGCGGCCGAGCCGACGGTCGACTACGCCGAGGCGGACTTCCGGGCGGACTCCTCGCTCCTCGACGGCACGGTGCTCGCCGGGGAGGACAGCATCGCCGGGCGGCTGTGGACCAAGCCCGCGATCGCCGTCATCGGGCTCGACGCGCCGAGCGTCGCGCACGCGTCCAACACGCTCACCCCGCGCGCCACCGCCAAGCTCTCGGTGCGGCTCGCGCCCGGGCAGGACCCGGCCGCCGCGATGGCGGCCCTGCGCACGCACCTCGAGGAGAACGCGCCCCTCGGCGCGCGCGTCACGGTGCGCGACGGCGAGCAGGGCAAGCCGTTCCTCGCCCCAGGTGACTCCGAGGCGATGCGGGCCGCGCGGTGGGCCTTCGCGACGTCGTGGGGCACCGACCCCGTCGACATCGGCGTGGGCGGGTCGATCCCGTTCATCGCCGACCTGCTCGAGGTGTTCCCCGACGCGGCGATCCTCGTGACGGGCGTCGAGGACCCGGACTCCCGCGCCCACGGCGCGAACGAGTCGGTGCACCTCGGCGAGCTCGAGAAGGTCGTGCTCGCCGAGGCGCTCCTGCTCGCCCGGCTCGGCGGCGCGGTCGCCTGACCCCGGCTGCCCGGCCCGGGCGGCGCTCGACCGGTCAGCCGGGGAGCGCCGCCCGCAGGTCGGCCGCCTCGGCGAGCGTCGGCCCGACGGCGTCGCGCACGTCCGGGCCGAGGGCGCCCGCCAGCGCGTCGAGGTCCGCGAGATGCGTGCGTGCCGCGTCGGGTTCGCCCACGCGGACAGCGAGCTCGGCGAGGTAGGCGAGGGCGCGCACGCGGTCGGCCGCGTCGGCGTCGTCCCCGGCGCGCCGGAGCGCGCCCGCGAGGATCTTGCGCGCCTGGACGGGGTCGCCGTGCGAGTCGGCCTGCACGACGGCGTCGTCCAGCGCCCGGGCGAGCCGCCCCTCGGGGCGGGCGGCGTACGCGTCGACGGCGGACGCCCCGGCCGCGTCCGTGGCCGGCGCCGCCGCTGCGGGGGAGCGGCGCATCACGCGGACCCAGTTGCCGGCGGGGTCCACGAGGCTGAAACCCGTCGTGCCGCCCGCGTTCGCGCGCCGTCGGGGTCGGGTGATCCGGGGAAAGCCCGTGAGGGGGAGCCGTCCGTAGCGGGCGCGCAGCCCCGCGGCGAACGCCTCGAAGACCGGCGCCGTGTCCTCCACGACGACGATGCAGGTGCTGTAGCTGTCCTGCGGCTCGAGCCCGTCGAGCCCGAAGTAGTGGATGTCCACGCCGCCGCGGCGGACCGCGAGGTACGGGTTGGGTCGGAGCTGGCGGTAGGTCACGTCGAAGCCGAGCGCGGTCCAGAAGTCGCGCAGCTCGTCGATGTCGCGGCACGGGAGGGCCGGGACCATGGTCGCGTCGAACGGGTCGGTGGCGGGCTGGTCCGGGGACGGATCGGGGTCAGGTGCTCGGTCGGCGGTCACCGCACCATCGAAGCACCCGGCTCCCTGCGGGGCCAGGGTCCGTCGTCAGCCGCGGTGCGCGACGTCCACCGCCCGGGACCACCGGGCGACGTCGTCCGGGAGCTCGGGCGAGGCGACGTCACCGCCGAGGAGCCCGACGACGGCGGGCGCGGCGATCCGGTCGCCGGACCCGCGCGCCAGGAACCGGCCCGCGACGAGGCCGCGTGCGCACAGGTCGCCGCCGCGCGAGAACACCTGCTCGAGGTAGACGACGCGCTCGTCCCACCCGAGGACGCGCGTCGCGATCTCGAAGCGGTCCCAGAGCTGCAGGGAGCGGCGGTACTTCATGGTCGACGCCGCGACGACGGGGTACCAGCCCTTGTCCTTGAGCAGGGGGAACCCGCCGAGGTCGGCGATGAAGTTGCTGCGTGCGACGTCCATCATCTGCAGGTACACGCCGTTGTTGACGTGCAGGTAGAAGTCGAGGTCGCCCGGGTGCACGCGCATCCGGGTGACGGACGGCTCGAGGACGCCGCGGCCCGGCACGGCCTTGCGCGGCATCGTGCTGGCGACGAGGAGCTGGATCTGGCGGGTCACCCGGGCAGGCTACTACCTCGCACCAGCGGTATCGGGTACTTGTGGCCGCCGACGCCTGGGAACGCCTGTCATCTCCGTGTGCGAGGATGCGCGCCGTGACGACGACGAGCCCCGCCCCTCGCCCCACCGCCACCCCCGACGCCGGGTCCACCCCGGCGCACCCGTGGCAGGTCCGCGCCTTCCGGGCGGTCGCGATCGCCGAGGCGTTCTCCTGGGCCGGGCTGCTCGTCGGCATGTACCTCAAGTGGGTCGCCGGCACGACCGAGCGCGGCGTGGAGATCTTCGGACCGGTCCACGGCGGGCTCGTGCTCGTCTACGTGGCGCTCGCGTTGCTCGTCGCCGTGCGCGTCCGCTGGTCGCTCTGGACGACCTTCCTCGCGCTCGCCGCGACGGTCCCGCCCTTCTGCACCGTCCTCTTCGACGTCTGGGCGCACCGCACCGGCCGCTACGCCGCCACGGCACGCCGGGCGGCGGTCGCCGCCGGCGTCTGACCCTCGCGCGCTGCGCCGGTCGTCCCGTCTCAGACGGGCGGGTCGGGGTCGTACTGGATCGCTCGCCGCACCGCGCGCGCGACCTCGTCGCTCTCCAGCCGGGCGACGAGGTGCAGCGCCATGTCGATCCCCGCGGACACGCCCGCGGACGTGACGACGTCGCCGTCGTCGACGAACCGCGCCTCGGTGTCGACCACGATGCTCGGGTCGATCTCCGCGAGCTCGTCGTAGTGCTCCCAGTGCGTCGTCGCGGGCCGCCCCGCGAGCAGGCCCGCGGCGGCGAGCACGAGCGAGCCCGTGCACACGCTCGCGATGACGGGGGTCTGGGCGCGCATCGCGCGCAGCCACTCGAGGTGCACGCGGTCCGCGAGCAGGGAGCGGGTGCCCCACCCGCCGGGATAGACGAGCAGGTGCAGGGGGCCGACGTCGTCCGCGGACCGGTCCGGGAGCAGGCGCAGCCCCTTGGCGAGGCGCACGCCACCGCCGTCCCACGAGAACGTGGACACGTGCGGCTTGAGGGCGGAGTGCTCGGCCCAGGCGGACAGCACCTCGAACGGCCCGGCGACGTCCAGCTCCTCCGCCTCGTCGAAGACGAAGATGCCGACGTTCATCCCGTTCCCGGTGCTCATGGCCACCTCCGCGTGCCCCGGACGTCGCCGCCGGGCGCGGTGGGAGCCCGGCGGGTACTGCCTAGATGCCCGGCAGGGCGAGCATCTGGTCGAGCGCGACGCGCGCCCAGTGCGCGTCGTCGGCGTCCACGACGATCCGGTTCACCACGCGGCCCGCGACGAGCGACTCCATCGCCCACACGAGGTGCGGCAGGTCGATCCGGTTCATCGTCGAGCAGAAGCACACCGTCGAGTCGAGGTAGTGCACCTGCTTGTCCGGGTGGGCGCGCGCGACGCGGCGCACCAGGTTGAGCTCGGTCCCGATCGCCCACGACGAGCCGGGCTCTGCGGCGTCGAGCATCTTGATGATGTACTCCGTCGACCCGACGAAGTCCGCGGCCGTGACGACCTCGTTCTTGCACTCCGGGTGCACGAGCACGTTGACGTCCGGCACCGCGGCGCGCATGTCGCTGACGTTCTTCGCGGAGAACCGCCCGTGCACCGAGCAGTGCCCGCGCCACAGGATCATGCGCGCGTCGCGCAGCTCGGCGTCGGTGAGGCCGCCGTTCGGCTTGCGGGGGTCGAACACGACGCAGTCGTCGAGCGACATCGCGAGCTTGAGGACCGCGGTGTTGCGGCCGAGGTGCTGGTCCGGCAGGAACAGCACCTTGCCCGTGCCGTCCACACCACCGACCTGGTCGAACGCCCAGCGCAGCGCGACCTCCGCGTTCGACGAGGTGCACACCGTGCCGCCGTGGCGACCCGTGAACGCCTTGATCGCGGCCGAGGAGTTCATGTACGTCACGGGGATCGTCGAGTCGGCGATGCCGACCTCCTCGAGCACGTCCCACGCGTCCTCGACCTGGTCGATCGCCGCCATGTCCGCCATCGAGCAGCCGGCCGCGAGGTCCGGCAGCACGACCTGCTGCGTGTCCGACGTGAGGATGTCCGCGCTCTCGGCCATGAAGTGCACGCCGCAGAACAGGATGAACTCCGCCTCGGGCCGCGCCGCGGCCTCGCGCGCGAGCTTGAACGAGTCGCCCGTCACGTCGGCGAAGTCGATGACCTCGTCGCGCTGGTAGTGGTGACCGAGCACGAACGCGCGCTCGCCCAGGGCGGCGCGCGCCACCCGGGCGCGCTCCACGAGGTCCGGGTCGCTCGGCGCGGGCAGCTCGCCCACGCACTCGACCCCGCGTTCGGACGCGAGGTCACGGCCCTGTCCCAGCAGGAGCAGGGCGGAAGGACTGGGCTCGGCGAACCCGCCCTGGCGCGAGGTGTTCGGCCCGCTCACGGACGACAGCAAGGTGCTACCAGTGCTCACGGGACCATCGTCGCACAGCGCCGCCACGGTCGAGCGGGCGTCCCGCGGGGATCGGACGGCCCTGGCCCTGGCACAATCCGGGCATGCGCGTGCTGCTCACCGGCTCCGCCGTCCCGCCCGTGCCCGACGGCGCGTGGCCGGCCGGGAAGACCTCGTCGCCGCCCGCCGGGCCGACGCTCGACGACGTCGCGGGCTGGTGGTCGCCGCACGCCGAGGTCGAGACCGTGGCGCTCGCGGCGTCCGGGCCCGCGTTCCTCGAGGCGGTCGCCCCCGTCGCGCCGGAGGTCCTCGCCGGGGTGGTCCCGGGGCCGGACGGGGGCGACGTCCCCGTCGCGGTGCACCGCCGGACGCCGGGCGACGACGCCACGGTCGGGCGACGGACCGTCTACGCGGACGCGTCCCAGGTGCCCGCGACCGGCGCGGGCGAGGTGCTCGAGGTCGACGCGCGGCCGGTGGCCGTGCCCGCGCGGTCCTCGACCGCCGTCGGGCACCTCCTGGCGCTCGCGGCCGACGCCGCGCGCGGTCCAGGCGGAGCGCCCGGCCGCGTCGTCCTCGCGACGGGCGGGAGCACGAGCCACGACGCCGGGCTCGGTGCCCTCCTGGCGCTCGCGGGGGCGCCGGAGCGCGACGGAGGACCCCCGACCGCCCTCCCGGCGGACGTCGTGCGCGCCGCACGGGCCGCTCTGGGCGGCACCGACCTCGTGGCGGCCGTCGCGGCCGACGTCCCGCTGCTCGGGCTGCACGGGGCGAGCGCGACGCTCGACGCCCGGGGCGTGGACCCGGCGGTGGCCCAGCACCTCGAGCGCACGCTGGGCGCGGTCGCGCACGCCGTGGCGTCCGCCGTCGACCGTGTGGCGGCGGACGACACGGACCGCGGCGGCGCGCTCGCCGGGCGGGACCTCCTCGCCGCGTCGACGGCCGGCCGTCGCCTGGCGGGCCTGCCGGGGGCCGGGAGCGGGGGCGGCCTCGCCCACACCGTCGTTGCGCTGGGCGGCCGGCTCGTGCCCGCGCTGCGCGTCGTGGCCGACGACCTGGGGCTCGACGCGCTCCTCGCGGGCGCGGACGTCGTCGTGGTGCTCGCCGACGAGCTCGGGGCGCACGAGCTGGGGGACGGGACGGTCCACGAGGTCGCCTCCCGCGCCGCCCAGCACGCGCTCCCCGTCGTCGTGGTGGCGCGCGCGGTCGTCGCCGGGCGCCGAGAGCAGGCCGCCGCGGGGCTCAGCGGCGCGTACGCGTGGGGCGACGGCGACCCGCGCGCCCTCGTGGAGCGCGTCGCGCGGACGTGGTCGCGCGGCTGAGGCCGGGCCGTCAGCCCAGGTCGACGGTCCCGTCCGCGCGGATCGACCACGCGGGGTTGTGCGCGACCTCCCACACCAGGCCGTTGGGGTCGGCGACGTGGGCGTGGAAGACGCCGCCGAACTCGCCCTCCTGCGGCTCCTTGCGGACGGTCCCGCCCGCGGCGACCATCGCCTGCACGAGCTCGACCACCGCGGCCCGGTCCGCCACGTTGTGCGACAGCGTGAGACCCGTCGTGGCGGGCGTCGCGTCCGGGGTGCCGGCGTCGCGCGCGAAGGCCGACTCCTCGAAGAATCCGAGGAGCTGGCCCGCCGCGGAGCGGTAGAAGACGATCTCGCCGGGTACGTCGAGCTGCGCGGTCCAGCCGAGCGCCCCGTAGAAGCTCCGCGCGGCGTCGAGGTCGCGGGTCGCGACCGTGACGAAGTGCAGCGACTGGTCCATGCGTCTCCCGTCGGGCGGGCCGCGCCACCGGTGCGGCACGGGCTCCGTTCGACCGTACGCCGCCGGGTGGTCGTAGACTCGGGAACACGACCGGCACGAGTGGTGTTGAGGACCTGACGGGATCTCTCTCGAGAGGTCCGTAGAAGCCGGCCACCACCGGGGCAGCACTGCCCCCGACAGCGCGGAGACGAGATGAGCGAGACCACCGACATTGCCACGCACGGCGTCAACCTGACCGACGGGGCCGCGGACAAGGTCCGCACCCTCCTCGAGCAGGAGGGTCGCGACGACCTGCGCCTGCGCGTCGCGGTGCAGCCCGGCGGCTGCTCCGGCCTGATCTACCAGCTCTACTTCGACGAGCGTGTGCTCGACGGCGACGCGCTGCGCGACTACGACGGCGTCGAGGTCGTGGTCGACAAGATGAGCGTCCCCTACCTCGAGGGCGCGACGATCGACTTCGCGGACACGATCGAGAAGCAGGGCTTCACGATCGACAACCCCAACGCGGGCAGCGCCTGCGCCTGCGGCGGCTCTTTCAGCTGACCCGCCCGGCGCGCCGCGCGCACGCCGATCACGACCGCACGAGCCCGGTCACCCGCCCCGCGGGTGGCCGGGCTCGCGTCGTCCGGCGCGCGAACGCCGTCAGGTGCCGAGCTCGACCGTGATCGCCCAGGCGTCCTCGCCGTGGTCGTCGTGCGCACGGGGGAGCGGCTCCTCCCCGACGACCGTGTGACCGCGCATCCGTGCCCAGGCCGGGACGTCGAGCCGCGCGGCCGGGTCCGTCGACCACACCGTGAGGTGCGTGCCCGCGTCGCGGTCGCGCGCGGCGGCGGCGAGCCGGATCACCGGGAGCGGGCAGCGCAGCCCGCGCGCGTCGACCACCTCGGGGGTCTCGTCCGTCACAGACCCTGCACCCCCAGCGTGGCGCGCACGCGCGCGACCGCCCCCGGCAGCGCGTCGAGCAGGCGGTCGACGTCCGCCTCGCTCGTGGACCGGTCGAGCGCGACGCGCACGTTGCCGTGCGTGAGGACGCCCATCGCGGCCAGGACGTGCGACGGCTCGAGCGTGCTCGACGTGCACGCGGACCCCGAGCCGACGGCGATCCCCTCGCGGTCGAGGTCCGTGAGCAGCGCCTCTCCGTCCACGTAGAGGAACGAGAAGGTCACGACGTGCGGCAGGCGGTCGACCGGGTCGCCCACCACCTCGACGTCGGGGATCTCGGCGACGCGCGCGCGGACCCGCTCGACGAGCGCCCGCCGCCGTGCGTCCTCGGCCTCGCGGTCCGCCAGCACCGCCTGGAGCGCGACCGCGGCCGCGAACGCCGCCGGCACGGACACGCCGCCGGGGGCCCAGGGGTCGGGGTCTTCCGGGAACGGGCTGCGCCGTCGTACGCGGGACCGGACCGCCAGGACCCCGACGCCGGGACCTCCGCCCCAGTCGGCAGGGTCGGCGGCCAGCGCGTCCCACGTCGTCGGGACCGCGTCGTGGCCGACGCTCGCCCCCGCGTCGACGAGGAGGGGGACGCCGACGGCGCGCGCGGCCTCGTGCACCGCCGCGACGGGCTGGCGCGTGCCCACCTCGCCGTTGGCGAGCTGGAGCGCGGCGAGCGCGACGCCCGGTCGTGCGACGGCGTCGGACATCGCCACGGCGTCGACCCGGCCGGCGCGGTCCACGCCGACGACCTCCCGCTCGAGCCCGCCGTGCTCGGCAGCGTGCAGGACCGCGGCACGCTCGACCGCCCCGACGACGACCCGCCGGCCGACGCGCGCGCGTCCCCCGGCGAGCGCCGCGACGGCGGTGTGCAGCGACGCCGTGTGGGTGGGCGTGAGGTGGACCTCCTCCGTCCGCGCGCCGAGCGCGGCGGCGACGGCCTCGCGCGCGCCGTCGAGCAGCGCGGCGGCACGGCGGCCCTCCGCGTGCAGGCGGCGGGGGTCCGCCCAGCCGTCGTCGAGCGCACGGTCGAAGGCCTCGCGGGCGAGCGGGTGCCAGGGCGCCCGCCCGCCGTTGTCGAGGCGGGCCCGGCGATCGGGGGTGGTGTGTGTCACATGGTCTCCAGGGCGCTGGCGGTCGCGCCGCAAGGCCGCGGCGCGGGCCGGGGGAGCCGGTCGACCGCGCCCGGACGGGCGCGCCGTGGCCCCCGCGGGGCATCGGATCGTTGCGCTCGCGCGGACCACGACGGAGCGTCGGGGCGGGCCCGTACGCTCCACCGGCACGGTACCGCTCCGCCACCCGACGTGTTGGTGTGGCAAGGATCTGACAGACGTGGCGCGGGTGTGGTGAACCCGTCCTGACCGGCCACGACGTGTGCCGCATCTCGCCCGCCCGCAGCGCGTTCCGGGCCACGAAGGGCGGAATCCCGCGCTAGGCTTCGTGTGTCGAGGACGAAGGTCCTGTGCTGGGCTCGTAAAGGCGGGCTCGGGCAGGACGTGACGTGAAAGGCCCCCCTTGCACTCGCAACCCCCTAGCCGCACACGGCGCACCATCCTGCGGGCGACGGCCCTCGCCGTCGCCGTCGCTGCGGTGGCGTCCGGCTGCGCCAGCGACACGGTCCAGCGCGGGTTCCTGCCCGGTTACGAGGACGGGGAGGTGACCAACCAGACCGCCCGGATCACGTCGCTGTGGACCGGCTCGTGGATCGCCGCCCTCATCGTCGGCGTCATCACGTGGGGCCTCATGCTGTGGTGCGTCGCGGCCTACCGCAAGCGCAAGGACGACCACCGGCTCCCGATCCAGACGCGGTACCACCTGCCGCTCGAGATCATGTACACGGCCGTGCCGATCATCATGGTCCTCGTCCTGTTCTTCTACACGGACCGCGACATGAGCGCGATCGTGGACAAGGACGTGGAGTCCGACATGACCGTCCAGGTCATCGGCAAGCAGTGGAGCTGGGACTTCAACTACGTGGACGAGGACGTCTACGAGAGCGGCCAGCACCTCGCCGACGTCGGCGGCACGATGACGGAGGACGCGGAGATCGACGGTGCCCCCGGTACCTCGGAGGCTCTGCCGACGCTGTACCTGCCCGCGGGCGAGAGCATCCGCTTCGTCCTGGACTCGCGCGACGTCATCCACTCGTTCTGGATCCCCGCGTTCCTCTACAAGCTCGACATGATCCCGCACCGCACCAACGAGTTCGTGGTCACGCCGCAGCGCGAGGGCGTCTACGCCGGCAAGTGCGCCGAGCTCTGCGGCGAGCACCACTCCGGGATGCTCTTCAATGTGGAGATCGTGGACCGCGCCGAGTTCGACGCGCAGATGGAGGCGCTCCGCGAGAAGGGGCAGGAGGGCCAGATCCCGGTGGAGGGATTCAGCCGCCTCCAGGACCCGAACCCCGTCCCCGCTAGCACGGAGGGTGAGCACTGATGGTCGCGCAGGCCGAAGTCATCCCCGGTCTCGCCCCTCGGCGTCAGACCCTCGGTCGGACCGTGATCAAGTGGGTCACGTCCACCGACCACAAGACGATCGGGTACATGTACCTGATCACGTCGTTCATCTTCTTCTGCATCGGCGGCCTCATGGCCCTCGTGATCCGGGCGGAGCTCTTCGAGCCCGGGATCCAGCTCGTGCAGAGCAAGGAGCAGTACAACCAGCTCTTCACGATGCACGGCACGATCATGCTGCTGCTGTTCGCGACCCCGCTGTTCGCCGGGTTCGCCAACGTCATCATGCCGCTGCAGATCGGTGCGCCGGACGTCGCGTTCCCGCGACTCAACATGTTCGCGTACTGGCTGTACCTCTTCGGCGGGCTCATCGCCTCGGCGGGGTTCTTCACGCCGCAGGGCGCGGCCTCGTTCGGATGGTTCGCGTACGCGCCCTTGTCGAACACGACGTTCAGTCCGGGTCTCGGGGGAGACCTGTGGGTGTTCGGCCTCGCACTTGCCGGATTCGGCACGATCCTCGGTGCCGTCAACTTCATCACGACGATCATCACCATGCGCGCACCCGGCATGACGATGTTCCGCATGCCGATCTTCACGTGGAACACGCTCATCACGAGCCTCCTCGTGCTCATGGCGTTCCCGCCGCTGGCCGCCGCGCTCTTCGCGCTCGGCGCCGACCGGCGCTTCGGTGCCCAGATCTTCAACCCCGAGAACGGGGGAGCGATCCTCTGGCAGCACCTGTTCTGGTTCTTCGGGCACCCTGAGGTCTACATCATCGCGCTGCCGTTCTTCGGCATCGTGTCCGAGATCTTCCCGGTCTTCGCCCGCAAGCCGATCTTCGGCTACAAGGGCCTCGTCTACGCGACGATCGCCATCGCGGCGCTCTCCGTCACGGTGTGGGCGCACCACATGTACGTGACCGGGGCAGTCCTGCTGCCGTTCTTCGCGTTCATGACAATGCTCATCGCGGTCCCGACCGGTGTGAAGTTCTTCAACTGGATCGGCACGCTCTGGCGAGGCAAGCTCACGTTCGAGACGCCGATGCTGTGGTCGATCGGCTTCCTCGTGACCTTCCTCTTCGGTGGTCTGACGGGCGTCATCCTGTCGAGCCCGGCGCTGGACTTCCACCTGTCCGACTCCTACTTCGTGGTGGCGCACTTCCACTACGTCGTGTTCGGCACCGTGGTGTTCGCGATGTTCGCGGGCTTCTACTTCTGGTGGCCCAAGTTCACCGGCCGGATGCTCAACGAGCGCCTCGGCAAGCTGCACTTCTGGCTGCTGTTCATCGGCTTCCACACGACGTTCCTCATCCAGCACTGGCTGGGTGTCGAGGGCATGCCGCGTCGCTACGCGGACTACGCGCCGTCGGACGGCTTCACGTGGGAGAACCAGGTCTCGACGGTCGGGGCGTTCATCCTCGCCGCGTCGACCCTGCCCTTCCTCTGGAATGTCTACACGACCTGGCGCAACGCGCCCAAGGTCGAGGTCGACGACCCGTGGGGCTACGGCCGCTCGCTTGAGTGGGCGACGTCCAGCCCGCCGCCGCGGCACAACTTCACGTCGCTGCCGCGCATCCGCTCCGAGTCGCCCGCGTTCGACCTGCACCACCCCGAGGTCGCGGCGATGGACCACGCCGAGCCGAACCCGAACGTCCTCGAGAAGGTCTACGGCGAGGCTGACCGTCGGGGCGAGAAGAGCGTCGCGCTCGACCGCCTGAGCGGCGCGGAGAGCGCGAGCGACTCGACGACGACCACGATCGTCGACGAACCCCGCACGGGCACGACGGACGAGGAGGCCGGGAAGTGAAGGTCGAGTACAAGCTGTTCCTCTACGGGACGCCGTTCTTCATCGCCGCAGGGCTCGTCTACGGCTTCTGGAGCCACTGGGAGCCCGTCGGGTCGGTCGCCATCCTCCTGACCGGTGCGCTGGTCGCGATGATCGGTGCCTACCTCATGCTCACGGCGAAGCGCATCGACGCCCGGCCCGAGGACGACCCCGAGGGTCTCATCGAGCAGGGCGCCGGCGACCAGGGCGTCTACGCCCCGTGGAGCTGGTGGCCGCTGGCCATCGCCGGCTCGGCCGCGATCGTGTTCCTCGGCCTCGCCGTCGGCTGGTGGCTCGTCTACGTGGGGATCGCGCTCGCCGCGGTCGCCCTCGTCGGCTGGGTCTTCGAGTTCTCTCGTGGCCAGCACGCGCACTGACTGACCCGACGCCCGAACGGCCCGGCCCCCTCGCGGGACCGGGCCGTTCGTCGTTCCTGGACCTGCCCGACGACGCCACGCGCCACCTGGTTCGTGACCGCGGACTGATCTGCGTCCCGGCGGGTCGGGGCAAGGCGTCGAGCACGACATGAGGGTCGCTATCCATCGGATAACGACCCTCATGTCGTGTTCGCCGGCGGGCGGTGTCGTGCTCGCCGGGTGGGTGGAGCGGGTGGCCGTCAGGCGGGGACGATGAGCCCGGCGGTCTGGGTCTTGGCGCGCTGGAGGCGGGCCTCGGCGTCGGACCAGTTGACGAGGTTCCACCAGGCGGTGACATAGTCGGCGCGCACGTTCTGGTAGTCGAGGTAGTAGGCGTGCTCCCAGACGTCGAGCAGGACGATCGGGGTCAGGCCGAGGGTGAGGTTGCCCTGCTGGTCGTAGAGCTGGACGGTGACGAGCTTGGAGCCGATGGAGTCCCAGGCGAGGATCGCCCAGCCGGAGCCCTGGACGCCGGCGGCGACGGCGGCGAACTGCTTCTTGAAGGCGTCGAAGGAGCCGAAGTGCTCGTCGATCGCGGCGCCGATCTCGCCGGTGGGCTCGCCGCCGCCCTCGGGGGAGAGGTTGGTCCAGAAGGCGGAGTGGTTGACGTGGCCGCCGAGGTTGAACGCGAGGTTCTTCTCGTGCAGGTTGATCGCGGCGAAGTCGCCGGTCTCGCGGGCCTCGGCGAGCTTCTCCAGGGCGGTGTTCGCGCCGGTGACGTAGGCCTGGTGGTGCTTGGAGTGGTGCAGCTCCATGATCCGCCCGGAGATGTGCGGCTCGAGCGCACCGTAGTCGTAGGACAGCTCGGGCAGGGTGTAGACGGGCATCCGGAGTACCTCCTGGTACGGACCGCGGGAGAGCGTCCTGCGGCCGCTGTGCGGTGAACTGACGGTGTCTCAGGCCCCTCAGGCAGGCGCGGCCGCCCGCGCCCGGGTGCCGAGACGACGATGACCCGCGACCTGTCCGCCTCGATGAGGGGACTGGTCGCGGGTCATCGTCCTACTGTGCAGGAACCTCAGGGTCGACGCTCGTCGGCGCCCTTCTCCGGCTCGACGAGGTCGCGCCCACCACCGACGGTGGCGGCACCGGCCTCGATCTGCTCGTGGCTCTCGCCCTCGAGCGTGTCGTGCTCGCCGTGCGAGTGCGCGGCCGCGAGCTCGACGGGCGTCACGGGCTCGATCCGGTCCTCGTAGAAGAACCGCGACAGGCGCTGGAGACGCTTGTCCTTCTTGTAGCCCTTGCGGCGCACGCCGCGGGAGTCCGTCGCCGGCTCGATCGCGAGCGGCTCGTGGGCCTGGTAGTTCACCCGGAGCCAGCGCTCCTGCTCGTCGAGCGGGCGGTGGACCTCGATGTACTCGCCGTGCGCGAACCGCACGATCCGGCCCGTCTCGTGGCCGTGGAGCACGAGCTCGCGGTCCTTGCGCTGCAGGCCGAGGCAGATGCGCTTGGTGATCCAGAACGCGAACCACGGACCGACGAAGAACAGGACCCGGAACGCCCACGTGATCGTGTTGATCGACATGTGGAAGTGCGTCGCGATGAGGTCGTTCGACCCGGCGAGCGCCAGGATGATGAACGCCGTGAGGAAGGCGACGCCCAGACCGGTGCGGACCGGGACGTTGCGCGGGCGGTCGAGCACGTGGTGCTCACGCTTGTCCTTCGTCACCGCGGCCTCGAGGAACGGGTAGACGAACAGGAAGGTGAACAGCAGGCCCGGGACGACCACGGCCGGGATCAGGACGTTGAGGGGCACGGTGTAGTCGCCCCACGTCACGAACTCCGCCTGCCCTGGCATCAGTCGTAGCGAGCCTTCGAGGAACAGCATGTACCAGTCGGGCTGGGCTCCCGCGGACACCGGTGACGGGTCGAACGGGCCGTAGTTCCACACGTTGTTGATCGCCATCGTGCCGCCCATGAGGGCGAGGATGCCGAACACGACGAAGAAGAAGCCGCCGGCCTTGGCCACGTACACCGGGAACAGCGGGTAGCCGACCACGTTCTTGTCCGTACGGCCGCCACCGGGGTACTGCGTGTGCTTGTGCAGCACGACGAAGAACAGGTGGAGCGCGACGAGCGCGAGGATCAGGCCGGGCACGAGCAGGATGTGCACCGTGAAGAGCCTCGGGATGATGTGCTCGCCCGGGAACTCGCCGCCGAAGATGAAGTACGAGAGGTACGACCCGATGAGCGGGATCGACTTCACGACGCCGTCGGTGATGCGCAGGCCGTTGCCGGACAGGACGTCGTCCGGCAGGGAGTAGCCCGAGAAGCCGGCGGCGAGGCCCATGATCATGAGCAGCATGCCCACGAGCCAGTTGATCTCGCGCGGCTTGCGGAAGGCGCCGGTGAAGAACACGCGCATCATGTGCGTGACGATCGCCGCCATGAAGATCAGCGCGGCCCAGTGGTGGATCTGCCGCATGAGCAGGCCACCGCGCACCTCGAACGACATGTGCAGCGTCGACGCGAACGCGTCGGACATGAGCACGCCGTTCATCGACGCGGGCTCGCCGTGGTAGGTGACGAGCGACATGCTCGGCACGAAGAACATCGTCAGGAAGATGCCCGTGAGGATCAGGACGACGAACGAGTACAGCGCGATCTCGCCCAGGAGGAACGACCAGTGGTCAGGGAAGACCTTGCGGGCGAACTCCTTGACGGCGACGCCGATGCCGGTGCGCTGGTCCAGGTAGTCGGCGGCCTTGCCGGCGGGGGTCGTCGGCGCGGCTGACTTCGGTGCGGCCGCCTGGGGTGAGGCGGTTCCGGTGCTGGTGGTCACTTCAGACGCTCCCAGAAGCTCGGGCCGATGGGCTCGTGGAAGTCGCTCTGGGCGACCAGGTAGCCCTCGTCATCAACGGTGATCGGCAGCTGCGGCAGGGGCCGCTTCGCGGGCCCGAAGACCACCTTGGCGCTGTCGGCCACGTCGAACGTCGACTGGTGGCACGGGCACAGCAGGTGGTGCGTCTGCTGCTCGTAGAGCGCCACGGGGCAGCCGACGTGCGTGCAGATCTTGGAGAACGCGACGATGCCGTCGTACGACCAGGTCTCGCCCTCGGGGGACTGGTCGGACACGATGTCGCGCGGGTCGAGACGGACCAGCAGGACGACGGCCTTGGCCTTCTCCGTGATCCACTCGTGGGACTGCATCTCCTCCTGGGAGGCCTCCGGGATGATGTGCACGACCGAGCCGATCGTCACGTCCGCCGCCTTGATGGGTCGGCCGGAGGGGTCGATCGCGAGGCGTGTCCCGGGCTTCCAGAGCGTGTGCTTGAACTTCGAGACGTTCCAGTCGCCGCCGACGCTCCCGACGAGCGGGACCGCGATGGTGAGCGGGAACAGGGCGAGCGCGGAGATCACCGCGCCCTTGAGGACGCCGCGGCGGGCGATGCCCGAGTCCTTGGCGCCGGCCTCGAGCTCGGCGATCGCGCCGACGCGCGTCTCGGCGTCGCTCGCGATCGGGTGGCGCTCGTCGACCTTCTCGTGGTCGGACATGAGGACCTTCGCCCAGTGCACGGCGCCGAGGCCGATGCCGAGCAGCGCGAAGGCGATGGCCACACCGAGCGAGAGCGTCGACAGGCGCACGCCCGCCGTGGTGCCGTCCGGCGGGATGACGAAGTAGACGACGAGCGCGGCGATCGTACCGATCACCGAGATGCCGAAGAGGGTCGCGACCTGGCGCTCGGCGCGCTTCGACGCCTTCGGGTCGCGGTCGGCCATGCGGCTCTTGTGCTCCGGCAGACCGGGGTCCGGGAACGTCTCGAGGGTGCCGTGCTCCTCGCGGTGCCCGACCTCGCGGTGCGAGGACTCGGGCGACCGGGGGTTCTGGTAGTCGCTCACGAGGACTTCGCTCCGATCCACACTGCGGCCCCGATGAGGAGGCCCATTCCGACGATCCAGGCCCACAGGCCCTCGCTGACGGGGCCGAGCGAGCCGAGCGAGAGGCCGCCCGCCGAGCCCTCACGCTGGTCGACGAGGAACGCGATGACGTCCCGCTTCTCCTCCGGCGTGATGGTCGCGTCGTTGAAGACCGGCATCGACTGCGGGCCGGTGAGCATCGCCTGGTAGAGGTTGCGCTCCGACGTCTCCCACAGCGGAGGCGCGAACTTGCCCTCGGAGAGCGCGCCGCCGGCGCCGACGGCGTTGTGGCACATCGCGCAGTTGGTGCGGAAGATCGCGGCGCCGTTCGCGACGTCGCCGAGCGAGGCGTCGACCTGCTCGTCGGTCGGGATCGCCGGGCCGGCACCGAGCGAGGCGACGTAGGCGGCGAGCTGGGCCGTCTGCTCCTCGTCGAACTGGCGGGGCTTCTGGATGGCCTGCGGACCGTCCATCTGCATGGGCATGCGGCCGGTGGATACCTGGAAGTCGACCGACGCGGCACCGACACCGACGAGCGACGGCGCCGTGTCCGAGCCCTCGGCGTTCGGCCCGTGGCACGTGGCGCAGTTGGCCTGGAACAGCTTCTGGCCGGTCTCGATGTCCTCGGTGCTGGCGGTCTCGGCGTTGGCCGGAGTCGGTGCAAAGGCGGCGTAGACGCCACCGGTGACCAGCAGCGCCAGCAGCAGCAGCACGACCGGCGCGAAGCGGTGGTGTCTGCGGGCGGCGAGTGCCTTCACGAAATGATCCTCGTCTCGCAGGTGGGGGAGCAGGGGGGCGGATGGGCGGGCCGGGGCGGACCCCGGGCGTGTCGTCAGCGCAAGATGTAGATCACGAAGAACAGCGCGATCCACACGACGTCGACGAAGTGCCAGTAGTAGGACGTCACGATGGCCGTCGTGGCCTCGTGGTGCCCGAAGTTCTTGGCCGAGAACGAGCGGCCGAGAAGGAACAGGAACGCGATCAGGCCGCCGACGACGTGGAGTCCGTGGAAGCCGGTCGTGATGTAGAAGACGGAGCCGTAGGGCGTCGAGGAGATCGAGACGCCGTGCTCCACGAGCTCGGCGTACTCGAAGATCTGACCACCGATGAAGAACGCGCCCATGAGGAACGTGAGCGTCATCCACTCGTTCATCCCCCAGCGGTTCACCTGGAAGATCGAGCCGGTGCGCACGGGCTGGAAGCGCTCGGCGGCCCACACGCCCATCTGGCACGTCACCGACGACAGCACCAGGACGGTCGTGTTGATCGCCGCGAAGGTCAGGTTGAGCTTGTCCGCCTGCAGGGCCCACTCGTCGGCGGGCATCACGGCGCGGACCGTGAAGTACATAGCGAAGAGGCCGGCGAAGAACATGAGCTCGCTGGCCAGCCACACGATCGTCCCGACCGAGACGGGGTTCGGTCGGTTGACGCTCACGTGCTGATGGGCGTGGGGGGCAGCCGTTGCGGTCGACACAGAAGCCATTATGGCCGACGAACGGCCCCTTCGCGGCACGCAGACTGCCGCCCGGAGGCGGTGAATCTCACAATGTCTCCAGATCTTCCCACGGAGACCTGCACTTGGTGACGGATCGCTGCTGAGTGCCATGAAACCGGCAGGCTCACGGGGCCGGCCAGGGCCCTTGGTCCCGGGTCCCGCGCCGGTCGGCGCGGGCGCCGCGCGAGGGGGTGCTGCGATCGGCTCCGACGTGCCAAGATGCGAGTCGGGACGCGCGTGCCGCACGTACTGGGGCGCGCCCCCGGACCACCCGAGAGAACCACGAAGGCGACGGTGACGACGATGACGACGACCGTGACGACGACGCACGGGGACACGACCGTGACCCCGCGCGCGCCGCGCATCCTCCTCTACAGCGACGACGTGACGGTGCGCGAGCAGGTGCGCCTCGCCGTCGGGCGGCGGCTGGGTGCTGGTCAGCCGGACATCGAGTGGCTCGAGGTCGCGACGCCGACGGCCGTCGTGAGCTCCGCGGACGCTGGCGGCTGGGACCTGCTCGTCCTCGACGGCGAGGCCGACAAGGCCGGCGGCATGGGTCTGTGCCGCCAGCTCAAGAACGAGGTCTACCGCTGCCCGCCCGTCCTGGTCCTCACCGGCAGGCCGCAGGACGGTTGGCTAGCATCGTGGTCGCTCGCCGACGACGCGGTGCCCCGGCCGTTCGACGCGGTCGCCCTCCAGCGCGCCGTCGCCGACCTGCTGCGTGCCGCTGGCACGCGGTAGCCGACAGGAGACCGACCAGCCGAAGGGCCACCCGTGACCGCCACCCCGCACCCCGCCGCCTCGACCACGAGCGACTCGACGGGCACGGGGCTCACGTGGCCCGGCCTGCTGACCGAGCTCGTCGCGGGGCACGACCTCGACGCCGACTCCACCGCATGGGCGATGGACCAGGTGATGTCGGGTGAGGTGTCGCCCGTGCGGCTCGCGAGCTTCCTCGTGGCGCTGCGCGCGAAGGGCGAGACCGTCGCCGAGCTGACGGGCCTCGCGGACGCGATGCTGGCCCACGCGAGCCGGTTCACCGTGGACGGTCCGGCGGTCGACATCGTCGGCACGGGCGGGGACCGCGCGCACACGGTCAACATCTCGACGATGGCCTCGCTCGTCATCGCGGGCGCGGGCGTGCGGGTCGTCAAGCACGGCAACCGGGCCGCGACCTCGTCGTCGGGCGCGGCGGACGTGCTCGAGGAGCTGGGCATCCGGCTCGACCACGGCCCCGAGCGGGTGGCGCGCATCGTGCAGGAGGCGGGGATCACCTTCTGCTTCGCCATGGTCTTCCACCCGTCCATGCGCCACGCGGGCGTCGCGCGCAAGGAGCTCGGCATCCCGACGGCGTTCAACGTCCTCGGCCCGTTGACGAACCCCGCGCAGCCGCGTGCGGCCGCCATCGGCGTCGCGGACGCGCGCATGGCGCCGCTCATCGCCGGGGTCCTCGCGGGGCGCGGGACCTCGGCGCTCGTGTTCCGCGGCGACGACGGGCTCGACGAGCTCGCGGCGACGGGCGGGGCGACGGTGTGGGAGGTGCGCGAGGGCGTCGTGACGGAGCACCGCCTCGACCCGGTCGCGGACCTGGGCCTCGCGCCGGTGACGGTCGCCGACCTGCGGGGCGGCGAGGCGGCGCACAACGCCGACGTGGCGCGACGCTTCCTGGCAGGCGAGGCGGGCCCCGTGCGGGAGACGGTGCTGCTCAACGCGGCCGCCGGGCTCGTCGCGGACGGCACGCTGCCCGGGACCTCGGAGGGCACGCTCGCCGCGCGCCTCCGCGCCGCCTACGAGATCGCGGCGCGCAGCGTGGACACGGGTGCGGCCCGCGACGTCCTCGCGCGCTGGGCCGAGGCCGCGGCGCGGGACTGACCCTGCATACGAGGCGGTCGGCGGTCGCCGGCCGTCTCGTCAGTCGTCGAGGCCGAGCGCGAACGCCTGCTCGAGGTCGACGTTCGAGTAGGCGCGGAACGCGATGAACGTCTCGGTGCGCACGACTCCCTGGACCTTGCTGATGCGGTCCGCGATGACGTCGGCGAGCTGGTCGTGCTCCTGGACGCGGACCATCGCGACCAGGTCCGCCTTGCCCGTGACCGAGTAGACCTCGCTGACGCCCTTGAGGTCCGCGACCTCGGACGCGACCTCGGGGATGCGCGCGGGGTCGGTGTCGATCAGGACGATGGCGGTCAGCATGGTTCCTCCGGGGTCGGGTCGTCGACTGGCGACCACTCTACGGTCACGCCGGGTGCCGCGTGCGTCAGGTCGGGGCGGTCGCCCGGGCCGGTGTGGCGCGCGACGTCCCGGGCCGTGGCGGCGAGGTCCACGTGCGACCCCGCGGACCGGACCGGGCACGCCCACGGGCCGGTGACGTCGACGATCCGCACGCCCGGCTCCTGGAGCCAGGACAGCAGGATCTCGGCCTCGTGGGGGTGGCTCGCCGGGGCGGGCGGCACGGGCGGGGCGACGGTCTCCGCCGTCGCGACGAGCGCGTCGACGAGCGGCCACGGGTCCGCGCCGGGGTCGCTCACCCCGGTCGCGGCCAGGCGCGCGTGGCGCACCACGACGATCTCCCACCCGCCGCCGTCCGTCGGGCGGGCGGCGACGAGCTCGGCGCACGCGGCGAGCGGGGCGAGCCGCTGGGCGCGCGCCGCCCCCGTGAGGAACGCCCTCAGGCGGTGCGTGAGCTCGCCCGCCTGCTCGAACCGCTCGTCGCGCGAGAGCGCGACGATCCGGCGTCCGAGCTCCGCGACGACGCGCGACGGGTCGCCCTCGAACGCCTCCCGCACGCCGGTGGCGACGGCCCCGTACCCGGTGTCGCGCGCGACGGTCGTGCACGGCGCCGAGCACCGTCCCATCTGGGCGAGGACGCACGCCGTCGCCCCGGGCGAGGCGACGACCGGGAGGCGGCGCGTGCACTGGCGCAGCGGGAACGCGTCGTGGAGGGCGTCGACGGCGGCCTGCGCCTGGTGCTTGGACGCGAACGGTCCGATGTGCGCCGCCGGGGCGCGGACGTCCCGCACGACGGACAGGCGGGGGTAGGCCTCGTCCGTGAGCCGGACCCAGGTCATGCGCTCGGGGTGGCGCGACCGCCGGTTGTAGCGCGGCGCGTGCTCCGCGATGAGTCGCAGCTCGCGCACCTGCGCCTCGAGCGGCGTCGCGCACACGACCGGGGTGACGGCGTGCGCGATGCGCACCATCTCGGTGATCCGGCTGCGCTTCTCGGAGCGGGTGAAGTAGGACCGGACGCGGCGCCGGATGGACGTCGACGTGCCGACGTAGAGGACCTCGTCGCCGGGCCCGCGGAAGAGGTAGACGCCTGGTGCGTCCGGGAGGTCGTCGGCGAGGTGCCGCTTGCGCCGCACGTCCTGCGGGACAGGGTCCGTCGCACCGGCGAGGTCCTCGAGGTGGGTGACGCCCAGCGGCCCGAGCCGCGCCAGGAGCGCGTGCAGCACGTCCACCGTGGCGCGCGCGTCGGCGAGCGCGCGGTGATCCGGCGTCACCGTGGCCCGGAACAGCGCGGCGAGGGTCGCGAGCTTGTGGTTGGGCGCCTCGTCACGGGTGACGACGCGGCGCGCGAGCGGGACGGTGTCGAGCACCTGGTTCCCGGGCCAGTCGTAGTCCGCGGCCCGGCACGCGGCCTTGAGGAACGAGATGTCGAACGGCGCGTTGTGCGCGACGAGCACGGCGCCGCGCGCGAACTCCAGGAAGCTCGGCAGCACGGCCTCGATGCGCGGGGCGGTCGCGACCATGGACGAGGTGATCCCCGTCAGGCGGGCCACGAAGGCCGGGACCGGGACACCGGGGTCGACGAGCGTCTGGAACTCCCCGAGCACCTCGCCGCCGCGCACCTTCACGGCGCCGATCTCCGTGATCCCGGCGCCCGCGGGCGAGCCGCCCGTGGTCTCCAGGTCGACGACGACGAACGTCACGTCCCGCAGCGGCGTCCCGAGGTCGTCGAGCGTGGCCTGGACGGGCACGCCCCGAGGCGCGGACCCCTCGCGCGAGGAGGCGAGGAGTGGTGGTCCGGACGGCATGGCGGCGAGGGTAGCGACGGCCACCGACACGGCGGGGGCGGGGCGCGGCGGGGTCCGCGGTCCAGCACGGGCACGTCATAGGGTGGTGCCCGGGGAATCGGGACGATCAGGGACGAAATGTCCGGTGGCACTCCCGACGGCAGACACGCAGGAGGCGCGGCGGATGGTGGCCGAGAGGTCGGACGAGGAGGGACCCGCGGGCGGCGTCCCGCCCGCGGTGCGCGCGCTGCTCGTCGAGGCGGCGGCGGACGTGCTCGGCACGCTCGACCCGGTCCTCGTCCCGGTCGGCCTGCAACGGGTCAAGGCCTTCGCGCCGCGCCGGCGCGCGTCGGCCGGTGCGGCACCGTTGTGGCGGGCCCTGGTCGACGACGCCGGGTTCCGCCACGCCGTCGCCGCCGCCTGGTCGCGCGAGCACGGGACCGCGACGGGTGCGCCACGAGATCCCCCGGTCCCGGACGACAAGGGACTGCCCGACGACCTCACGGCGGCACCGCAGGACGAGGCCGTGGCGGGACGGGGTGACGAGGACCCCTTCACGCCCGCCCTCGTCCGCGAGCGCGCCGCCGGTGCCTTCCTGCTGCGCCCGGACGGCTGGGAGGCGGCCGTGGAGCGCGCCCGCGCGCTCGACACGACGCTGCGCACCGAACGCTCGGAGCGCAGCGAGGTCGCCCGCTTGCGTCGGGACCGCGACCGGCTGGCCGCGCAGGTCGAGCAGCTGAGGGCGCAGGCGCTGGACGCCGCCGCGCGAGCGGACGCCGCGACGGCGGAGCTCGCCGGCGCACGCCGCGCCGAGCGGCGGCTGCGGGCGGACGCCGACCGGGCGCGGGCCGAGGCCCGGGCGGCCCTCGATGCGGCGGCGGCCGAGCGGGCCGAGGCGGACGGGGCGCTGCGCGACGCGCGCGAGGAGCGCCGTGCCGCGGGCGTCGAGCTCGCCCGGGCGCGCGCGGAGCGGGACGAGGCGCGGCGCGCGCGGACGTCGGCGGCCGACGTCGCGACCGCACGCGCGCGGCTCCTGCTCGACACGGTGGTCGACGCGGCCGCCGGGCTGCGGCGCGAGCTCGCGCTGGGGCCCGCCACGACGACGCCGGCCGACGACGTCGCCGCGGCCCTGCCGGGCGCCGCCGCGCGACCGCGGCCCGGGTCGCGCGGGCGCGCGGCGGACGACCCCGCGCTGCTCGGCGACCTCCTCTCCGTCCCGCGCACCCACCTCGTCGTCGACGGCTACAACGTGACCAAGACCGGCTTCGGCGAGCTCACTCTCGCCGAGCAGCGCGACCGGCTCCTCAACGGACTCCTGCGCGTCGCGGCGGGGGGCACCGAGGTCACGGTGTGCTTCGACGGCGCCGACGTCGCTGCCCGGCCGGTGCACGCCCCGCGCGGCGTGCGCGTGCTCTTCTCGTCGGGGGAGATCGCCGACGACCTCATCCGCCGACTGGTCGCCGCCGAGCCCGCTGGCCGACCGGTCGTCGTGGTGACGAGCGACCGCGCGGTGTCGGACGACGTGCAGGCGATGGGCGCGGTGTGCGTCCCGGCGCAGGCGCTCCTCGCGCGGCTCGCGCGCCGCTGAACGCCGACGGCCCTCCCCGGCGGGTGCCGGGGAGGGCCGTACGGGTGCCGTCGACGACCGTCGGGCGTCAGTCGACCGGGGCGGGACCGTCCACGTAGATCGCCTCGACGTCGGCCGCGAAGTCCTTGAGCACCTCGCCGCGCTTCACCTTGAGCGACGGCGTGAGGTAGCCGTTCTCGACCGTGAAGTCGGTGGTGAGCACGGTGAACTTGCGGATCGACTCGGCGCGCGACACGGCCTGGTTGGCGCGCGTCACGGCCGCGTCGAGAGCCGCGAGGACGTCGGGGTCCTTGGCCGCCTCCTCGATCGACATCGGCTCCTTGCCGTGCATGCTCGCCCAGCCCGGCAGCCCCTCGGGGTCGAGCGTGACGAGCGCCCCGATGAACGGCTTCTGGTCGCCGACGACGACGCACTGGGAGACCAGCGCGTGGGCGCGGATGCGGTCCTCGAGGACAGCGGGTGCGACGTTCTTGCCGCCCGCGGTCACGATGATCTCCTTCTTGCGCCCGGTGATGCGCAGGAACCCGTCGTCGTCGAGCGAGCCGAGGTCGCCCGTGCGGAACCAGCCGTCGACGAACGCGTCGGCCGTGGCCTGCTCGTTGTTGTGGTAGCCGCGGAAGATGTGGTCGCCCTTGAGCAGGATCTCGCCGTCCTCGGCGATGCGCGCCCCGCAGCCCGGGAGCTGCTCGCCGACGGTCCCGATCTTCGTGGTCGCGGGCCGGTTGACGCTCGTCGGTGCCGTGGACTCGGTGAGCCCGTAGCCCTCGAGGATGCGCACGCCGATACCCCGGTAGAAGTGCCCCAGACGCTCGCCGAGCGGCGCGCCGCCGGAGACCGCGTACTTGGCGCGACCGCCGAGCGCGTGGCGGAGCTTCTTGAACACGAGCGCGTCGGCGACCTTGTGCTGCAGGCGCAGCCCGACGCCGGGGCCGGACGGCTCGTCCAGCGCGCGCGAGTACGCGATCGCCGTGGCCGCGGCCCAGTGGAAGATCTTCAGCTTGCCGCCCGCCGCGGCCTTCTGCTCGGACGAGTTGTAGACCTTCTCGAACACGCGCGGCACCGAGAGGATGTACGTCGGCTTGAAGGTGCCGAGGTCGTCGAGCAGGGTCTTCGTGTCGGGCGTGTGGCCCAGCACCGTCCCGCCGGCGACGACGAGCACGCCGATGAAGCGCGCGAACACGTGCGCGAGCGGCATGAAGAGCAGCGTGCGGCCGCCCGGCTCGCCGAACACCTCCGGCACCGCGGCGACCGCGTTGACCGTGAGCGAGTAGAAGTTCTCGTGCGTGAGCTCCGCGCCCTTGGGACGCCCCGTCGTGCCGGACGTGTAGATGATCGTCGCCACGTCGGCGAGGTTCGCGAGGCCGCGCCGGCGCGCGATCTCGGCGTCCTCCACGTCGGCGCCGTCGGCCGTCAGGGTCGCGATCGCGCCCGAGTCGATCGCGAGGACGTCGGCCAGCGCAGGGACCTGGTCGCGCACCTCGCCGACGGTCGCCGCGTGCGCCTCGGTCTCGACGACGAGGAGCCGGACGTCGGCGTCCGAGAGGATCCACTGCACCTGCTCGGCGCTGGAGGTCTCGTAGAGCGGCACGGGCACGGCACCGGCCGCCCACGTGGCCCAGTCCATGAGCGTCCACTCGTAGCGCGTGCGCGACATGATGCCCACGTGGTCGCCCGGCTGGATGCCGCGCGCCACGAGGCCCTTCGCCACGGCGACGACGTCGGCGTCGAACTCGCGGGCGCTGAGCGGCTGCCACGCGCCGTCGTTGCCGGCGCGGCGCTCGACCATCGGCGCGGCCGGGTCGGCCGCGACGCGGCTCGCGAGCAGGTCGTTGAGGTTCTTCGAGGGATCGACTTCGACGATCCGTGGGGCGCTGATCTCGTCCATTCTGGCTCCAGTGGCAGTAGTCGACGGTGGGAGAACCCTACCCAGTGGCGGTGTGTGCCCGGGACCTGTCGATGTCGGTAGGCTTCAGGTGCTGTGCGCTGCTTGCGCAACGTTTCGCGCGGGCGCGGAGTTCCGGCAGGACGACCCGGGCGCGGGGTCGCGAGCCGTCGTCGTGCGTCGCCCGTGCGCGGGCAGCACCCGCAGCGTGAGGCTTCCAGCCAGCGGTTAGTCAGCGGTTACCGAGCGAGTGAGGACGGGACATGCACGCCATCGGTGTGGACATCGGCGGGACGAAGATCGCGGCCGGGGTCGTCGACGAGAAGGGCGAGATCCTCGTCCAGACGCGCCGCGACACCGAGCCCGACGACGTCGCGAGCATCGACCGTGCCATCGCCGACGTGTATGCCGAGCTGACCGCCGAGCACGAGGTGGGCGCGATGGGTCTGGCCGCGGCCGGCTTCGTCAGCCCCGACCGCACGTCGGTGCTCTTCGCCCCGAACATCGCGTGGCGCGAGTACCCCCTCGCGAGGAACGTGCGCGAGCTCATCGGGGACACCGACGTGTCGATCGTCGTCGAGAACGACGCGAACGCGGCGGGCTGGGCGGAGTTCCAGTTCGGTGTCGGCCGCGACGTGACCGACATGCTCATGCTGACGGTCGGGACGGGCCTGGGCGGCGCGATCGTCGTCGACCGCGAGCTCGTGCGCGGCAAGTGGGGCGTCGCGGCCGAGGTGGGGCACGTGCGCGTCGTCCCGGGCGGGCACTACTGCGGCTGCGGCCACGAGGGCTGCTGGGAGCAGTATGCGTCCGGGCGCGCCCTGGTGCGCGACGGGCAGAACGCGCTCATCGCCCAGCCGGACCGCGCGACGCGCCTCCTGGAGATCTGCGGCGGTGACCCGGACAAGCTCAACGGCCCCCAGATCACGCAGGCCGCCCAGGAGGGCGACGACCTCGCGGTCGAGCTGCTCGCGACCCTCGGCCGCTGGATCGGCGAGGGCGCGGCCTCGGTCACCGCGCTGCTCGACCCGGAGCTCATCGTCATCGGTGGCGGCGTCGGCGCGGCCGGCGACCTGCTGCTCCAGCCGGTGCGCCGCGCGTTCGCGGACCAGCTCTCCGCGCGCGGGCACCGTCCCGAGGCGCGGATCGAGCTCGCCGAGCACGGCAACGAGGCCGGGATCGTCGGCGCGGCGGACCTCGCGCGCCGCTGACCGCCGACGACCGGCCGACGGGGCGGCGCGACCGGGTGCGGGCGAGGCCCGGGCGTCAGACGACGGCGCCCGGGCCCCCGTCGTCGTCGTCGCGGCGGTGGGGCATGCGCCACAGCAGGATCGCTAGCCCGGCGAGGAACGCCCCGCCGCCCACCTGCGCGACGATCACCGGGTACGGGCGCACCACGACGAGCACGACCAGCAGCAGGATCGGCACGCCGACGACCAGGGCCCACGCCATGGTGAGGAGCGGGTCGCGGCCGAGCACGAGCGGCGGGTCCGGGGGCACGAAGTGGCTCTCCGCCTCCTCGAGGTCCTCGACCTCCGGCGTCGTCGGCCAGTCGCGGGGACCGCTGGTGCGGACCCACGGCGCGACCGGCACGGACCCGAGCACGTCGCGGCCGTCGCGCGGCGCGGGGGAGGGGCCCTCGGTGCCGCCCGGAGCGGCCTCGGGGTCGCGCGCGGCGTCTCGGTCGAGGTCGGACAGGTCGGCGAGCTCGGCCACGATGCCGGCCCACTGCGCGTCGACGTCGAGCGCCGGCTCGCGCGGCGCGTCGTCCTGCCGGGCACCCTCGTCGTCGGGACCGGGATGCTCGGGGCCCCGCGACGCGTCGTCGGGCGTGGGGTCGGGTGCGTCGTCGGGCTGCGGGGAGTCCGGCTGGGCGTTCGGTGCGGCCATAGGAATCACTCTAGAGTCGGATGCACGTCCCGCGCCGGGACCCCGCGAGGAGGAACGTTGTTCTACTGGTTCATGAAGCAGGTGATGGTCGGCCCGATCCTGCGGGTCCTGTACCGTCCCTGGACGCGGGGCGTCGAGCACGTGCCGGACGAGGGGGGCGCGATCCTCGCGAGCAACCACCTCGCGGTCATCGACTCCTTCATCCTTCCGCTCGTCCTCGACCGCAAGGTCCAGTTCCTCGGCAAGTCCGACTACTTCACGGGCACGGGGGTCAAGGGGCGCCTGACGGCCGGGTTCATGCGCGGCGTCGGCACGATCCCCGTCGACCGGGCCGGAGGCAAGGCGAGCGAGGCCGCGCTCGAGACCGGGCTGCGCGTCCTGCGCGAGGGCGACCTGTTCGGCATCTACCCCGAGGGCACGCGCAGCCCGGACGGGCGGCTGTACCGCGGCAAGACGGGCGTCGCGCGCCTCGCGCTCGAGTCGGGCGCGCCCGTGGTGCCGGTCGCGATGGTGGGCACGAACATCGCCCAGCCGATCGGCAAGGTCATCCCCAAGCCCATGCGCATCGGGGTCGTCGTCGGCGAGCCGCTCGACTTCTCGCGGTACCGCGGCATGGAGAACGACCGCTTCATCCTGCGCGCCGTCGCGGACGAGATCCAGTACGCGATCATGCGGCTGTCCGGCCAGGAGTACGTCGACATCTACGCCGCGACGGCCAAGGCGCGGCTCGCCGCGGGTCACACCGAGTCCGAGGAGGCGGGCGGGGCGCCCGGCGGCCGCCCGGCCCCCGACGTCCAGGTCCCGGAACCGCCGCCGGAGCCCGGCACGACGTCAGTAGACTGAGCGACGGCCGGTCGCGCAGTGCTCGTGGTGCCCCTCGCGGGGCACGTGCCCGCCGCCGTCGCCGCCACCCCCGCCGGACCGCGTCCGTCCGGCCAGGATCCGTCCTACGAGAGGTTCTGAGTTCACATGTCGGTTCGTCGCGTCGCCCTCCTCACCGCGGGCGGTTTCGCCCCGTGCCTGTCCTCCGCCGTCGGGGGTCTCATCGAGCGGTACACGGAGCTCGACCCGGAGATCGAGATCATCGCCTACCAGTACGGCTACCACGGCCTGCTGACCGGCACGAAGATCGTGGTGGACGAGGAGGGTCGCAAGCAGGCCGGCATCCTGCACCGCTTCGGCGGGTCGCCGATCGGCAACTCGCGCGTCAAGCTGACGAACGCGGCCGACTGCGTCAAGCGCGGCCTCGTCGAGGAGGGCCAGGACCCGCTCCAGGTCGCGGCCGAGCAGCTCAAGGCCGACGGCGTCGACGTCCTGCACACCATCGGTGGCGACGACACCAACACCACCGCGGCCGACCTCGCCGCCTACCTGCACGACAACGGCTACGAGCTCACCGTCGTGGGCCTGCCGAAGACGATCGACAACGACGTGATCCCGATCCGTCAGTCGCTCGGCGCGTGGACCGCGGCCGAGGAGGCCGCGGGCTTCGCGGCGAACGTCATCGGCGAGCACCGCTCGGGCCCGCGCATGCTCATCGTGCACGAGGTCATGGGCCGCCACTGCGGGTGGCTCACCGCCGCGTCGGCGGCCGAGTACCGCAAGTGGCTCGACGCGCAGGAGTGGGCCCCGGCCCTCGGCCTGTCGCGCGAGCGCTGGGACGTGCACGCCGTCTTCCTGCCGGAGCTCGCGCTCGACATCGACGCCGAGGCCGAGCGTCTCAAGGCGATCATGGACGAGCAGGGGAACGTCAACATCTTCCTGTCCGAGGGCGCCGGCATGCACGAGATCGTCGCCCAGCTCGAGGCGGCCGGCGAGGAGGTCCAGCGCGACCCGTTCGGCCACGTGAAGCTCGACACCGTCAACCCCGGCCAGTGGTTCGCCAAGCAGTTCGCCGACAAGCTGGGCGCCGAGAAGGTCATGGTCCAGAAGTCCGGCTACTTCTCGCGCGCCGCGGCCGCGAACGCCGAGGACCTGCGCCTCATCAAGTCGATGACCGACCTCGCGGTCGAGTGCGCGCTGCGCGGCGAGTCCGGCGTCATCGGGCACGACGAGGAGAACGGCGACCGCCTGCGCGCGATCGAGTTCCCGCGCATCGCCGGCGGCAAGGCGTTCGACGTCACGCAGCAGTGGTTCGGCGAGCTCCTCGAGGGCATCGGCCAGCCGCTCGTCGCCGCGGCACCCGCCGCGCACTGATCCGGGCAACGGGATGACCACCACGAGCGAGCCGGGGACCGACGCCGGGCTCGACCACTTCCGCACGCTCGTCGCGCTCCAGCAGCCGACGTGGCCGGACGAGGCGGCGCTCGACGCCGTCCGGGACCGGCTCGCGGCCTCCGCGCCGCTCGTGGTGCCCGCCGCGGCCGACACGCTGCGCTCCCGCCTGGCCGCGGCCGGGCGGGGCGAGGCGTTCCTCCTCCAGGGGGGCGACTGCGCCGAGACGTTCGCCGAGGCGAACGCCGACCGCATCCGCAACAAGATCCGCACCATCCTCCAGATGGCGGTCATCCTCACGCACGGCGCGAGCATGCCGGTCGTGAAGATGGGCCGGATGGCCGGGCAGTACGCCAAGCCGCGCAGCTCCGACTCGGAAACGCGTGACGGCGTGACGCTGCCCGCGTACCGCGGCGACATGATCAACGGTCACGCGTTCACGCCCGAGGCGCGCGTGCCCGACCCGGAGCGCCTCGTCCAGGCGTACCAGATCTCGTCGGCCACGTGGAACGTCGTGCGTGCCTTCACGACCGGCGGGTTCGCCGACCTGCGCCAGGTCCACGAGTGGAACCGCGGCTTCATGCGCAACCCCGCCTACGCGCGCTACGAGCAGACGGCGTCCGAGATCGACCGCGCGATCCGGTTCATGGACGCGTGCGGCGCCGACTTCGACGCCCTGCGCACCGTCGAGTTCTTCGTCAGCCACGAGGCCCTCGTCCTGGACTACGAGCGCGCGCTCACGCGCCGCGACACACGCACGGGCGACGCCTACGACACGTCGGCGCACTTCCTGTGGATCGGCGAGCGCACGCGTCAGCTCGACGGCGCGCACGTCGACTTCCTGTCGCGCGTCGCCAACCCCATCGGCGTCAAGCTCGGGCCGACCACGACGCCCGAGGTCGCGCTCGAGCTCGCGCGCCGGCTCAACCCCGACGACGTCGAGGGTCGCCTCACGTTCGTCACGCGCATGGGCGCGGGGAACGTCCGCGACGCGCTGCCGCCGCTCGTCGAGGCCGTGTCCCGGGCCGGCGTGCCCGTCACGTGGGTCACCGACCCGATGCACGGCAACACCATCACGTCCGCGAGCGGCTACAAGACGCGCCGCTTCGACGACGTGCTCGACGAGGTCCGCGGGTTCTTCGAGGTGCACCGTGCCGCGGGCACCGTCCCGGGCGGGCTGCACGTCGAGCTCACGGGCGACGACGTCACCGAGGTGCTGGGCGGCAGCGAGGAGATCGACGACGCGGGCCTGGCCCTGCGCTACGAGACCCTGGTCGACCCGCGCCTCAACCACCAGCAGTCGCTGGAGATGGCGTTCCAGGTCGCGGAGATGCTGCGTCGCTGACGGCCGCTGACGGCCGCTGACGGCCGCTGACGGCCGCTGAGGCGTCAGAAGACGTTGATGACGATCGTCGAGCCCTTGGGCGCGGTGCGGCCGTCGCCGCCCGGCGGGTCCTGGGCGTAGACGATGTTGAGCGGGCTGATGCCCTGCGGGTGGCGGACCTCGACCTCGAAGCCCGCGTCGCGCAGGGCCTTCTCGGCGGCCTTGACGTTGGTGCCGTAGGTGTCGGGCACCTCGACGAGCGGCGGGCCGAGCGACACGACGACGTTCACCGTGTCCGTCCGGTGCGCGTCGCTGCCCTGCTCGGGGTCCTGGCGGATCACGAGACCCGCGGCGACGGTCTCGGAGTACTCCTCGGTCACCGCGGGCACGAGGCCCTGGTCCTCCAGGGCCGTGACCGCGGCGTCCTTCTGGGAGCCCGTCACCTGCGGGACGACGACGGGCGCCGGGCCGGACGAGACCGTGAGCACGACGGGGACGTCGTGCCGGACCGTGGCGCCCTCCTCGATCGGCTTGCCGTCGCCGTCCGTGACGGCCATGACCTGGCCTGCCGGGACCTCGTCGTGCGCCTTCGCGACGGGATCACCGACCGTCAGGTCCGCGCCCTCGAGCGCCGAGGTGGCGTCCGCCTGCGTGGCGCCCACGAGGCCGGTCGGCACCGTGAGCATCCGCACGCCCTTCGAGACGACGAGCTGGACGCTCCCGTCCTTGCGCACCGGCTCGCCGGACGGGGGGTCGGTCTCGACGACGGCGCCCTCGGGCACGGTGTCGTCGTAGCGCTCCTCGACCGTGTGGTCGAGGTTCGCGCCGTCGAGGATCGCTGTGGCCTCGGTCCGGGACACCTCGACGAGGCCGTCGGGGACCTGCGTGTACGCGCCCGGCCCGGACGAGAACCACCAGGCCGCGCCGCCACCGACGCCCGCCAGGACGAGCAGGACGACCAGCGACCACACGAGGGCACGCCCCCGACCGCGGCGTCGGGCCGTGGCCGGGGGAGCCGGAGGCGGCGGCGGGCCCGGTCGCGTCGTCGGGGCGACGACGTGCCCCACGGCGAGCGGCTCCGTGAGACCGGCGGCCTCACGGTCCTGGAGGCTGAGCGCGGCGAGGGGCGCGGTCGCCGCCGGACGGTGCTCCGCCGTCGAGCCGGGCTCCGTGCCCTGGGCGGGGTCGACGACGCCCGCAGCCGCGGGCGGGTCGACGCGCCGCTCGAGGTCGGCCGGGTCGAGCTCCGCGCGGACCGAGCGGACGAGCGCGAGGGCGGCGCCGGCGTCGGCCGGGCGGTCGGCGGGGTCGCGCGCGGCGAGCGCGCACAGCAGGTCGTCGACCTCCGGGGGGATCCACGGGGCGACGTCCGAGGGCGGCGGCACGTCGTTGTTGACGTGCTGGAACGCGACCTGGATGGGCGTCGTGCCGGTGTGCGGGACCGTGCCCAGCAGCATCTCGTAGGCGAGGATCCCCACGGCGTAGACGTCGGTCCGCGCGTCGCACGCGCCCGTCGCGATGAGCTCGGGGGAGAGGTAGGCGACGGTCCCGAGGATGGTGCCGGTCGTCGTCGCCGTGACCTCGTTGACCGCGCGCGCGAGCCCGAAGTCGGTGACCTTGAGCCGGCCCTCCGTGTCGAGGAGCACGTTCTCCGGCTTGATGTCGCGGTGCACGAGCCCGGCGCGGTGCGCCGCGGCGAGCGCGTCGAGGACGTCCTCGAGCACGTCGAGCGTGCGACCGAGCGGCAGCGTGCGCTCGGTGAGCATCGCGCGGCGCAGGTTCGAGCCCGCCACGTACTCCATCGTGAGGTAGCTCGTGTCGCCGTCGAGCCCCTGGTCGTACACGGCGACGAGACCGGGGTGCGTGAGGCGGGCCGCCGCGCGCGCCTCACGACGGAAGCGCGAGACGAAGTCGGCGCCCGACGCGCCCTCGGCGAGGTGGGCGTGCATGACCTTGAGCGCGACCTCGCGCTCGAGCCGCCGGTCGACGGCCAGGTAGACCGTCGCCATGCCGCCTCGCGCGATGCGCGAGACGACCTCGTACCGCCCGTCGACCAGGCGGCCGACGAGGGGATCGGTCGTCACGGTGGCCACGGGGAGAGTCTAGGTGGCCGGGCGTCGCGATCCGGTGAGCACGGGCGCGCACGGCGTGGGTGTCGTGTGGAGGCACGCCGTAGGCTTGCCCGGTGACCGACCGTGACCCCAGCCCCCGCCCGACCCTCGACGACCTGGTCGGCGAGTGGCTGACCCTCCCCGACGTCGCCGAGGCGCTCGGCACCGACGTCGGCAAGGTGCGCCGGATCGTCCAGGAGCGCCGCGTCGTCGGCGTCAAGCGGGGCGAGCGGACGACGTTCCAGATCCCGGCCCGGTTCCTCGTGCCGCTGCACCTGGTCGATCCGGCGAACGCCGGTCGCCCGGACGGGAGCGGCCGCGTGGGCGTCCTGTCGAGCCTCCAGGGCACGATCGTCGTGCTCACCGACGCCGGCTTCGACGACGCCGAGATCCTCGAGTGGCTGTTCAGCCCGAACGACGAGCTGGGCGAGCCCCCGTTCGACACGCTCGTGAGCGGCCACAAGGCGCGCGTGCGCCGCGCTGCGCAGTCCGAGCTCTGACGCGCTCGACCGACCTGCTCGGACGACCCGCGTCAGGCGGTGCGCTCGACAGCGGCCCGCGCGAGCAGCCCGAGCATCGCGGCCCCGGGCTCGGCGAGCCCGGCACCGGCGAGGGCCGCCGACGCGCGGTCGGTGAGCTCGGCGATGAGCGACTCGACGGCGTCGCGCGCGCCGGTCTCCACGAGCACGGCGCGCAGGTCCTCGACCGTGCGCGCGTCGAGGTCGGGATCGCCCAGGTGCGTGAGCAGGAGGTCGCGCTGCGCGGGCGTCGCCGCAGCGAGCGCGCGCACGACGAGCACCGTGCGCTTGCCCTCGCGCAGGTCGTCGCCCGCGGGCTTGCCGGTGACACGCGCGTCCCCGAACACGCCGAGCACGTCGTCGCGGAGCTGGAACGCCTCGCCCACGGGGAGCCCGAACGCGCTCGTCGCGGCGACCGCGGCCTCGTCCGCCCCGGCGAGCGCCGCGCCCAGCGCGATGGGGTGCTCGACGCTGTAGCGCGCCGACTTCGACCGGATCACGGCCCGCGCTCGCTCCTCGTCGGCCGCGGGGTCCTCGCCCCAGGGCAGCACCTGCGCCTGCACGTCGAGGTACTGCCCGACGATCACCTCGGTCTGCATGCGCCCGAACACGACGCGCGACCGGGTCGCGACGTCGGCGGGGAGGGCGTCGAGCGCGTCGCCGAGCTCGCGGTGGCTCGCGATGAGCGCGAGGTCGCCGAGCAGGATCGCCGTGTTCTCGCCGTACCTGTCGGCGTCGCCCGACCAGCCGAGCGCGCGGTGCCGCGCCCCGAAGGCGCGGTGCGCGGTCGGGTGCCCGCGCCGCGTGTCGGAGGCGTCCATGACGTCGTCGTGGAAGAGCGCTGCGGCCTGGAACAGCTCGAGCGCCGCACCCGCGCGGAGCACGACCGCGCGGTGCGGGCCGTCCGGGTCGCCGCCGTGCGCACGCCAGGACCAGTAGCAGAAGGCGGCGCGCAGGCGCTTGCCCCCGGCGAGCAGCTCGTCCGTCGCGTCGGCGAGCGGGTCCGCGTCAGGGTGCGTGGAGGAGAGCTCGTCGCGCAGCGCGGCGGTCGAGACGTGCAGGGCCTCGTCGACCCCGGCGCGCACGCCCTCCCGGTCGACGAGCGCGCTCGGGCTCGGGTCGGTGACGCCTGGGGGCGTCGCCGGGCCGGGAGGCGGGGGCGTGGTCGGCAGCGACGGGTTCGGCACGGTGGAAGCCTATGCGGTGCGGCGCGTCGAAGGCGTCGTACCACGGTCGGACCCCGTCAACCGGCCGCGACCTGCCCGCTGATCGTCACCAGGCGCTCGGTCTCGTCGTCGAACACGCCGACGGCCAGCGACTCGGTGGGGGAGTCGGCGGCCGGTGTCCGGACGAACGTCGTGAGGGAGGTGAGCGCGCTCGGGACGCTCGAGGGCGACACCTCGAACCCGGCGGCGCCGAGCGCGTCGGTGTAGTAGGCGGTGAGGGCGTCGACGGGCTCGTCCGAGCGCAGGTTGAGGGTGACGTCGACGAGCGTGCCGTCCTCGGTCGGCCGGGCCGAGCTCGCGAGCACCTGGGCGCCCGGGGGGACCGTGACGAGCTCCGCCGGGAAGCCCTCCACGAGGTCGCCGACCGCCGACGCGGCGTCGTAGTCGGGCAGCGGCGTGCCCGGGACTCCGGCCGCCTCCGCCGCGGGGGACTCCTGCGTGCCGCGGGGCCCGGCAGCCCCCTGGACGTCGTCCGGGTCGGCCCGGCAGCCCGAGAGCGTCGTGCCGAGCAGCGCCACGACGAGGACGACGGCGGCAGGCCGGGCGGACCGGTCCGCTCGCCGCGCGCGGGATCGGGTTCGTGGTGGCACGCGCACACCGTAGTCACCCGGGCGTCCGCGAGCCACCACCGGTCCCGGGGGTGGACCACAGGGCGCGTCCCGGGGCGGCGCCGGACGCGGGGAGTCCACAGGCGTCCGCCCGATCTCCCCGCGCGGCCCCCGGACGGGCTGGGATGGGCCCATGACCACCCTGATCCGGGCCCAGGGCCCGCGCGAGCTCCTCGCCTACGTCCCCTACCGGCTCGGCTACCGGCCGCAGGACAGCGTCGTCCTCGTCGGGCTGCGCCCGCCGCGCGGTCGGATCGGCCTCGTCGTCCGGGTCGACACGGCAGACGTCGCCGACCTCGAGCACGGCCCACAGCTCGCGCGGTCCGTCGTCGGGCACCTCGCCGCGGACGGCGCGGAACGCGTCGTCCTCGTCGTCTACACGGATGCCCCGCTGCGGTCGGGCGGCGTCGAGACCGCCGTCGCGAGGGCCGCCGTCGAGCACTGCCGCGAGGCCGTCGAGCCGCACCACGGCCCGGTGGACGTCTGGGTCGTGGCGCCGAGCGGCTGGTACGCGCTCGACTGCACCGAGGACGAGTGCTGCCCACCGGGCGGGCGCCCGTTGCGCGAGCTCGAGTCGAGCGAGGTGGGCGCGCACATGGTCCTCGCCGGGGCGGCGCTCGCGGACTCGCGGGAGGAGGCGCTGCGGATCCCGCGCGCGGGCGCCGACGAGCGGCGGCGTGCGGCGCGTGCCGCGCGGCGGGTACGGGACCGCGCCCGCGGAGGCGGCCCGACCGACGCCTGGACCGACCCCGACGCCGCCGTCGCCCGCCGTGTCACGAACCTGGCCGAGTGGCGCGCCGTGGTCGCCCGCGTGTCCCAGCACGAGCGGGACCGCGCGGGGGGCCGGGCACCCGACGCGCGGACCGCGGCGGGACTGCCTCCGGCCACGGTCCTGGGCCGGCTCGCGGCCGGGCTCGAGGCGGTCCCGGTGCGCGACGCCGTGCTCGTCTCGCTCGTGCCCGGGACGGGCGACCTCGCGGACCGCACGGTGCGCGGCGGCGACGTCGACGCCGGGACGGCACGCGCGATCGCGTCGATCGTCGACCCGGCAGCGGGGCTGGCGCCCGACCCGGCCGTCACGGGACCGGCGCGTACCGTGCTCGAGGCGGTCGTGGCCCACGCCCCGCGCGGGAGCACCGCGCCGGCGCTCACCCTCCTCGCGCTCGTCGCCTGGTGGCACGGCGACGGCGGCCGGGCGGGACGTCGGCTCGACGAGGCGCTCGCGGAGGACCCGACGTACCGGCTCGCCCTCCTGCTGTCGAGCGCGCTCGACGCCGGTGTGCCGCCGGGGTGGATCCGCGCCGACGTGTGAGCCGCGGCGCGCGGGTTCGGGTAGGTTCGACCGCACACGACCTGCGGTCGCCGCCCGCGGCCGGCCGCGCCCACGAGCCGTTCCGGAGGACACATGAGCGTCGTCGTCGCGCACCTGAGCACGCCTGAGGGTCGCGAGGCTCTCGACAGCGCGGCCACCGAGGCGGTCCGGCGCGGCACCGAGCTCGTGGTCGTGGTCACGGAGGGCTCGACGTCGACGCCCGAGCTCGCCGCCGCGCACGAGGACGACCTGCGCCGGGTCGAGGAGCGGCTCGAGGGGACCGGGACGACGCTGCGGCGCGAGCAGGGGACGTCCGACCTCGCCGACGACCTCGTGAGCGCGGCCGAGCGCGCCTCGGCGGACCTCATCGTCATCGGCCTGCGCCGCCGCAGCCCGGTCGGCAAGCTCATCCTCGGGTCGAACGCGCAGCGCATCCTGCTCGACGCGCCCTGCCCGGTGCTGGCCGTCAAGCCCGAGCGCCCCGCGGGGGCCTGAGCAGGGAATCTTCGCGGGTGCCGGGCCGTTGTACAGGCCAGGACCCGGTGTCGAACGTCGCCGAGACGTGGTGTGCGGGACCGCCGAGCGGCGGTCAGGTCCGACCTCACCCCGTGTCGCGGCGTCCGGTGCACGGATCGCCGGTACAATATAGGTATCCGCTAGAGCCCGACGACTCACCGTGAGAGTCCACGAGAAGCCCGCACTTCACGGTTCCCGTCCCCGCTCCGGCGGCCCTACCGCCCCCCATGATTGCCGAAAGGTCGGTTTGTGGCGCCCTCAACCCCGATTTCCGCACTCCCGCGAGAGTTCGAGCACCCCGCCCTGCAGGAGCTCCTGCGGCGCGGCAGCGCGAACGGTCGCGTCGACGCCGAGAGCTTCCGCACCGCGTGCGAGCAGGCCGCCGTCAACGACGCCAAGCGGCTGAAGGCGGTCTTCCGTGCGCTCGCAGGCGCCGGCGTCGAGGTCGACATCCCGACCACGACGAAGGTCGCCGCGGCGGCGTCGCCGCGCAGCACGACGACGGCGCGCACCAAGCCCGCCGCGGCGAAGTCGACGTCGTCGACGACGCGTCGCGCGACGACCACCACCAAGGCCGCCCCGGCGGCCGAGGGCGACGCCGCCGAGGCCGCGCCGTCCACCGGACCCGCGAAGCCCGCCGCGCGCAAGACCGCGACGAAGGCCCCGGCCAAGGGGAAGGCGACGCCCGCGCGCGCCAAGAAGAAGGACGACGACGAGGACGACGCCGAGGTCGAGGTCGAGGACCTCGAGATCGACGTGACCGAGGACGAGGAGGACGCGGCCGCGGACTCGGGCGCGAAGAAGCCCGCCGCCGGTGCCGCGGCCGAGGAGCCCGAGGAGACGGGCTTCGTCGTGTCGGACGCCGACGAGGACGACGCGCCGGTCCAGCAGGTCGTGACCGCCGGTGCGACGGCCGACCCGGTCAAGGACTACCTCAAGCAGATCGGCAAGGTCGCGCTCCTGAACGCGGAGCAGGAGGTCGAGCTCGCGAAGCGCATCGAGGCCGGCCTGTTCGCGGAGGAGAAGCTCGCGGCCGAGGGCGACGACCTGGACCGCAAGCTCAAGCGTGAGCTCCAGTGGATCGCGCACGACGGCAAGCGGGCGAAGAACCACCTGCTCGAGGCGAACCTGCGTCTGGTGGTGTCCCTGGCCAAGCGGTACACGGGTCGCGGCATGCTGTTCCTGGACCTGATCCAGGAGGGCAACCTCGGTCTGATCCGTGCGGTCGAGAAGTTCGACTACACCAAGGGCTACAAGTTCTCGACGTACGCGACGTGGTGGATCCGCCAGGCGATCACGCGCGCGATGGCGGACCAGGCGCGCACCATCCGTATCCCGGTGCACATGGTCGAGGTCATCAACAAGCTCGCGCGCGTGCAGCGCCAGATGCTCCAGGACCTGGGTCGGGAGCCCACGCCCGAGGAGCTCGCCAAGGAGCTCGACATGACCCCGGAGAAGGTCGTCGAGGTCCAGAAGTACGGCCGCGAGCCCATCTCGCTGCATACGCCCCTGGGCGAGGACGGCGACAGCGAGTTCGGCGACCTCATCGAGGACTCCGAGGCGATCGTCCCCGCCGACGCGGTGAGCTTCACGCTCCTCCAGGAGCAGCTCCACCAGGTGCTCGACACCCTGAGCGAGCGCGAGGCGGGCGTCGTCTCGATGCGGTTCGGCCTGTCCGACGGGCAGCCCAAGACGCTCGACGAGATCGGCAAGGTCTACGGCGTGACGCGCGAGCGCATCCGGCAGATCGAGTCGAAGACCATGTCGAAGCTGCGGCACCCGAGCCGCTCGCAGGTCCTGCGCGACTACCTCGACTGACGTCCCGCCCTCGGGCGGCCCGGCCCGCTACGGCCCGGCCGCCCCACGGCGAGAAGCGTCGAGACGCACGAAGGCCCCGAGGAGATCTCCTCGGGGCCTTCGTCGTGTCGTCTGTCGGCCGCCGGACCGGGCGGTGGAACCGGTCCTCGTGGCCCCCCGAATGCTCCCGCTCGCGGCGAGGTGGGTGAGCCAGGCGGTGCGAGCGGCGCGTCAGCGCGCGCCGTGCTCCGCGTGCAGCTTGTCGGTCTCGTCCTGGATGGACGTCGCGAGGTCGGTGTAGGCGTCGGCGTGCGCCCGCGCGTGGTGGCCGCAGAACAGCAGCTCACCGCTCGGCAGGACCACGCGGACGTACGCCTGGGCCCCGCAGCGGTCGCAGCGGTCGGCCGCGGTCAGCGGTTCGGTGGTGGTCGTCGTAGCAGTCACATGAATATCAAACCATCCGCTCCTGAGGATTCGTCCCCCGCGGGCCCCCGGTTCGCTACCCGCGAAGCGCCGGGGGCCTGTGCTGGGTCAGCGTCGCGTCCGTGCCGGGGGCAGGAGCCGGGGCCCGCGGCGGGGGAGCGCAACCGTGTGGGCGCGCTCGTCTAGGCTTGCGGCCGTGACGACCACCTCCGCTGAGTCCAGCTACACCGCTCGGCACCTGTCCGTGCTCGAGGGTCTCGAGGCCGTGCGCAAGCGCCCCGGCATGTACATCGGGACCACCGACTCGCGCGGCCTCATGCACTGCCTGTGGGAGATCATCGACAACTCCGTCGACGAGGCGCTCGCCGGGAACTGCTCCAAGATCCTCGTCGTGCTGCACGCCGACTCGTCCGTGACGGTCGAGGACGACGGTCGCGGCATCCCCGTGGACATCGAGCCCAAGACCGGCCTGTCCGGCGTCGAGGTCGTCTTCACCAAGCTGCACGCGGGCGGCAAGTTCGGCGGCGGCTCGTACACCGCGTCGGGCGGCCTCCACGGCGTCGGGGCCTCCGTCGTGAACGCTCTGTCCTCGCGCCTGGACGTCGAGGTCGACCGCGGTGGCAAGACGCACCGCATGACGTTCCACCGCGGCGAGCCCGGAATCTTCACGGACCCGAAGGCGGGCCCGACGCCGGACGCCCCGTTCGAGCCGTTCGTGTCGGGTTCCGAGCTCGCGGTCGTCGGGAAGACGAAGCGCGGTGTCACCGGCACGCGCGTGCGCTACTGGGCGGACCGCCAGATCTTCCTCAAGACCGCCGTCTTCTCCTACGACGAGCTCGTCACGCGCGTGCGCCAGACGACGTTCCTCGTCCCCGGCCTCAAGATCACCGTGCGCGACGAGCGCGGCGTACCCGGCACGCCGGGGGAGTCGGGGCCGCACGAGGAGACGTTCGTCCACACGGGCGGGTCGGTCGACTTCGTCGACTTCCTCGCGCCGGACACCCCCGTCACCGCGACGTGGCACCTCACGGGCTCGGGGTCGTTCACGGAGACCGTCCCGGTGCTCGACGACCGCGGCCACATGACGCCGCAGGCCGTGGAGCGCGACTGCGAGGTCGACGTCGCGCTGCGCTGGGGCACGGGGTACGAGACCGAGGTCCGCAGCTTCGTCAACATCATCGCCACGCCCAAGGGCGGCTCCCACCTCGGCGGGTTCGAGCAGGGCCTGCTCAAGGTGCTGCGCAAGTCCGTCGAGACGAACGCGCGCCGCCTCAAGGTCTCGACCAAGGACGCCTCCGAGCGCATCGAGAAGGACGACGTCCTCGCGGGCCTGACCGCCGTCGTGACCGTCCGCCTCGCGGAGCCGCAGTTCGAGGGCCAGACCAAGGAGGTCCTCGGCACCGCGCCCGTGCGCGGCATCGTGTCGCGCGTGGTGGAGAAGGAGCTCAACGCGCTCCTCACGTCGACCAAGCGCGACGAGAAGACGCAGGCCGCGCTGCTGCTCGACAAGGTCGTGGCGGAGATGCGCGCGCGCATCACCGCGCGCAAGCAGAAGGAGATCTCGCGCCGCAAGAACGCGCTCGAGACGTCCTCCCTGCCGGCCAAGCTCGTCGACTGCCGCAGCGACGACGTCGAGCGCAGCGAGCTGTTCATCGTCGAGGGCGACAGCGCGCTCGGCACCGCGCGCCTCGCGCGCAGCTCCGACTTCCAGGCGCTCCTGCCCATCCGCGGCAAGATCCTCAACGTGCAGAAGGCGTCCGTGAGCGACATGCTCCGCAACGCCGAGTGCACCGCGATCATCCAGGTGCTCGGCGCCGGGTCCGGGCGCTCGTTCGACCTGGAGGCCGCGCGCTACGGCAAGATCGTGCTCATGACGGACGCCGACGTCGACGGCGCCCACATCCGCACGCTGCTGCTCACGCTCTTCTACCGGTACATGAAGCCGCTCGTGGAGGCCGGCCGCGTGTTCGCGGCCGTGCCGCCGCTGCACCGCATCGAGGTCATCGGCGCCGGCCGCCGCAAGAACGAGTACATCTACACGTACTCCGAGGCCGAGCTCGCCGCGACCCTCAAGAAGCTGGACCGGGCCGGGCGCCGCTACAAGGACGACATCCAGCGGTACAAGGGCCTGGGGGAGATGGACGCCGACCAGCTCGCCGAGACGACGATGGACCCGCGCCACCGCACGCTGCGCCGCGTCACGGCCGAGCACGCCGAGGCGGCGGAGCGCGTGTTCGAGCTGCTCATGGGCAGCGACGTCGCGCCGCGCAAGGAGTTCATCGTCGCGGGGGCGGCCGAGCTGGACCACGCCCGCATCGACGTCTGACGGTGACCACCGGCCAGGACGCGCGCCGGCCCGACGAGGCTGACGTCGCGCGCCGGCTGCGGCGCGTCGTCCTGGTCGTCGCTGCGCTCAACCTGGCGTACTTCGTCGTCGAGCTGTCCGTCGCGCTCGCAGCGGGGTCGGTGTCGCTGCTCGCCGACAGCGTGGACTTCCTCGAGGACACGGCGATCAACCTGCTCATCGCCGTCGCGCTGGGCTTCCCCCTCGCGCGGCGCGCCGTGCTGGGCAAGGTCATGGCGCTGCTCATCCTCGGCCCCGCCCTCTTCGCGGCCTGGGAGGCCGTGCAGCGCTTCGGCGACCCGACGGCGCCCCAGGTCGTGCCGCTCGTCCTCGCCTCGCTCGGGGCGATCGTCGTCAACGGCGTGTGCGCGTGGCTCCTGGTGCGCGTGCGGCACCACGGCGGCTCGCTCAGCCGGGCCGCGTTCCTCTCGGCGCGCAACGACGTCCTGGTGAACGTCGCCGTCATCGCGATGGGCCTCGTGACAGCGTGGACCGGGTCCGGCTGGCCGGACCTCGTGCTCGGGTGCGGGATCATCCTCCTCGCGTTCCACTCCGCCTACGAGGTCTGGGACGTCAGCGAGGAGGAGCGGCTCGCCGCCAAGGCCCTCGCGGGAGAGGAGATCGGGTGACGGAGCGTCGTCCGACAGGCGGTCGCCCGGGCGCGCGATGGCGGGCGCTCCGTACGCTGGCGTCGTGACTCTCCGAACATTCCGCGACACCCCCGCGCGCTCGCTCACCGCCCTGACCGCCGTCCTGCTCACCGCGGGCCTGCTGGCCGGGTGCTCGTCCACCGACGAGCCCGGCGCCGACGCCACGTCGTCGACCTCCACGTCGACCGCGAGCGAGGAGACGAGCGCGCCCGCCGACGACGCGACGGACGAGGCGTCCGACGACGAGTCCGGCGACACCGACGACGCCCCGGAGTTCTCCTACGAGGGCCGCGCCGGCACGACCGCGCTCGACCTGCTGCTCGAGGCCGACCCGTCCGCCCAGGTGACCGGCGAGGGCGAGAACGCGTTCGTCACGGCGATCGACGGCGTCGCGGCGGACCCGGACAGCGAGTTCTGGGCGCTGTACGTCAACGGCGAGATGGCTACCGTGGGAGCAGGATCCCTCGAGACGACGGACGGGGACGAGATCACGTGGAAGCTCGAGACGTTCACCTCGTGACGCGCTCGTCGAGCGTGGCGCTGCGCTGGTGGCGCCCGGCGCTGGTCGTGGCGCTGGCGGCACTTGCTGTCGTGTGGCGGCTCGTGCGCGCCGACCTCGGCGCGCCGCCGAACCTCGAGCTCGTCACCGCCGCCACGTTCGCCGCGACGCTCCTGCTGCGCTCGCGCTGGGCGTTCGTCGTGCCGCTGGCAGTGACGGTCGTGTCGGACGTCGTGCTCGGCAACACCGCGATTGCGCTGTTCACGTGGAGCGCCTGGCTCGTCGTCGGGCTGGGCTCGCTGCTCGCGCGGAACACGACCGGCTGGCGGCGCGTGGGCGCGGGCGCGGCGTTCGGCGTCGCGGGCTCGCTCTGGTTCTTCGCGTGGACCAACTTCGGCGTCTGGCTCCAGGGCCGCGGCGTCTGGTACCCGGCGGGTGTCGACGGGCTCGTCGCGAGCTACGTCGCGGGCCTGCCGTTCCTGCGCACCATGCTGCTGGGCAACCTCGTGCTCGTGCCGCTGGTCGCGGCGGGCACGCTGCTCGTGGACCGGCTCGAGGCGTCGCACGGGATGGTCGCGGCCCGACCCGCCTGACCCGCGCGGTAGCGTGGTCCGTGCCGGACGGCCGCTCGCGCTGAGCCGGCGCGGCGACGGGCTCGGCCGCGCAGGAGGAGGACACCCATGGCGGGACACCGGATCTTCGGGATGAGCTTCGCGAGCATCTACCCGCTCTACGTGACCAAGGTGGAGCGCAAGGGGCACTCGACGGGCGAGCTCGACCAGGTCATCGGCTGGCTCACCGGCTACGACGACGCCGGCCTGGCGCAGGTGATCGCGGACGAGGTCACGCTCGAGGAGTTCTTCGACCGGGCGCCCGCGTGGAACCCGAACGCCGCGCTCATCACCGGGGTGATCTGCGGCGTCCGCGTGGAGGACATCGAGGACCCGCTCATGCAGAAGATCCGCTACCTCGACAAGCTCGTCGACGAGGTAGCGCGCGGCAAGAAGATGACGTCGATCCTGCGCGGCGAGACGGCGGCCGCCTCCTAGGCAGCCGCGCTCATCCGAGCTGCTCGGCGATCCCGACGATGATCCCGCCCGGCCCGCGCAGGTAGCAGAGCCGGTAGACGTCCTCGTACTGGACGATCTCTCCCATCACCTCCCCGCCGTGCGGCCCGAGGCGCCGCACCGTGTCGTCGATGTCGTCGACGGCGAACATCACCCGGTGCAGGCCCAGCACGTTGGGCGGTGCCGTGCCCAGGCCGAGGTCGAGCGGTGCGGGCGCGTGGTACCGCGTCAGTTCGAGGCGCCCTGGGCCGTCGGGGACGCGCATCATCGCGATCTCCGACCGCAGGCCGTCGAGCCCCACGACGCGCTCGGCCCACCTCCCCTCGATCGTCATCCGGTCCTCGAGCTCCATCCCGAGCTCGGCGAAGAACGCGATGGCCGCGTCGAGGTCGTCGACGACGACGGCGACGTTGTCGAGGCGCTGGAGCGCCATGGGGTGCCTCCTCGGTCCGTGGGGACGGTGATGTCCGGTCCCAGGATCACGCGTCGTGCTCGACGCCGCGCCCCGGCTCGCTCATGTCGCCCGTCCCAGGCGTGCCGTCGGCGAGGCCGTAGCGCAGCAGGACGGTGCCCGTCGGGCTGGGCGCGGGCGGCTCGAGGAGGGTGAGGTTGGTGGGGACGGCGCCGCCGTCGAACAGGGTCTTGCCGGTGCCGAGCACGATGGGGTGCACCCACAGGTCGAGACGGTCGAACAGCTTCTCGTGCAGCAGCGTCTGCACCAGGTCGAGGCTGCCGACGACCTTGACGTGCTCGTGCCGGTCGCGCACCTCGCGTACCGCCGCGGGCAGGTCCGGGCCGAGCAGCGTCGACCCGGCCCACGGCAGGTCGGGCGTGCCGCGCGACGCGACGTACTTGGGGATGCGGTTGAACAGGGCGGCGAAGTCGTCGTCCTGCCCGCCCTCCTGGAACGGCCAGTACGACGCGAAGATGTCGTACGTGCGCCGCCCGAGCAGCAGCGCGTCCGTGCCCTCGTACGCCGCGGCGATCTGCGCCCCCGCGACGTCGTCGAGCAACGGCGCCTGCCAGCCGCCGAACGCGAACCCGCCCTCCGGGTCCTCCTCCGGCCCGCCGGGCGCCTGCCCGACGAGGTCGAGGGTCGTGAACAGCTCGATCTCGATGGATCCCATGGTCGTCTCCAGGTCGCTCGCCGTCTCGGTCCAGGGGTAGACCGCGGGGTTCCGGGGAACTCATCGAGCAACGGGAGGGAACCGACCACCTCGGCCACGACGACGAACGAGGTGCGCTCGACGACCCGACGTGCCGCCGCGCGCGGCCCGACCGTGTCGACGTGGCGCACCCCACAGCGCACGGTTGGAACGGCGGGCACCCGCCGAGCGTCCTACGCTCAAGGACGCGGGAGTGGGCGGCACCAGCCGCTGCCCCCGCCCGGCGCGGTCGCGCGGCCGCGCCGGCGGTCACGCGCCCCCGGTCGTCTCGTCGCTGAGTCGGGCGCTGGTGCGCCCGGCCGTCTGGAGCTCGTGTGTCAGGAAACGCCACCACCAGGTTCACCAACGTCGCCTTGCTGTCCGTCACCAGTCGGCTCCCCACCGGCGTGCGGACGTCTGCCGAGGTGCAGGAGCGTCTTGCTCCCGCGCTGCGACGGCTGGGCCTGCCGTCCACGCTGCTGCAACGCGTGGCGGGCGTGCACGAGCGGCGCGCCTGGACCGCCCAGGAGGACGTCGACGCCGCCACGGTCGCCGCGGGGCAGGAGGCGCTGCACGCCGCCGGGGTGGACCCGAGCGACGTCGGGCTCCTGATCAACACGTCGGTCACGCGCAAGCACCTCGAGCCGTCGGTCGCGGTGCGGCTGCACCACGGGCTCGACCTGCCGTCGTCGGCCACCAACTTCGACGTCGCCAACGCGTGCCTCGGCTTCATCAACGGCATGAGCCTCGCCGCGGGCATGATCGAGTCCGGCCAGATCCGCTACGCGGTCGTCGTCGACGGGGAGGACGCCGACATCATCCACGACCGCACGATCGAGCGGCTGCTGCGCGAGGACCGGGACCGCGACGACTTCATGCAGGAGTTCGCCTCGCTCACGCTCGGGTCCGGCTCGGCGGCCGCCGTGCTGGGCCGCGCGGACGAGCACCCGCGCGCCCACCGCGTGCTCGGCGGCGTCACCCGCGCCGCCACCCGGTTCCACGACCTGTGCGTGGGCAGCACGGAGGGCATGTTCACCGACGCGAAGGCGCTGCTCGAGGGCGGCCTCGAGCTCGTCGTAGACGCCTGGAAGGACGCCGTCGCCGACTGGGACTGGTCGTCCATGGACCGGTACGTCACGCACCAGGTCTCGCGCGTGCACACCGACGCGATCGTCGAGGCGGTGGGCCTGAACCCCTCCCGCGTGCCCGTCACCTACGACCGGCTCGGCAACGTGGGGCCGGCGTCCGTGCCGATCACGCTCGTCGAGGAGCAGGACACGCTGGGCGTGGGCGACCGCGTGCTGCTCATGGGCGTGGGCTCGGGCATCAACACGGCGATGCTGGAGCTGGCCTGGTGACCGGGCCCGCCCTCACGCCCGCGACCGATTCCCTCCTGCGCCCCGCCGGCACCGTCCCGCACGGGCTGCCGGGCCTGGACCCGCGGTACAGCCACGTGCTGCGCGACGCCCGGGGCGCGACCTGGCACTACCTCGACACGGGCCCCGAGCTCGAGCGGCACGGTGTCGCGCCCGTCGGCACCGTGCTCGCCGTGCACGGCAACCCCACGTGGTCCTACCTGTGGCGGGGGCTCGTGGCCGACTCCGTCGCCGCGGCTCGGGGCGGCGGTGCGGCGTGGCGCGTCGTCGCCGTCGACCAGCTCGAGATGGGGTTCTCGGCCCGCACGGGAGAGCACCGCCCGCTCGCCCGCCGCGTCGCCGACCTGGGCGCCTTCACCGACGCCCTCGGCCTCGCCGGGCCTGTCGTCACCCTCGGTCACGACTGGGGCGGCGTCGTCTCCCTCGGCTGGGCCGTCGACCACCCCGACCTCCTCGCGGGCGTCGCGCTGCTCAACACGGCCGTGCACCAGCCCGACGGCGCCCCGGTGCCCGCGCCGCTGCGGCTCGCGCTCGCCGGACCCGTGCACCGGCTCGGCACCCGCACGACGCCCGCCTTCCTCGACACGACGCTCGCCCTGGCGCGCCCAAGCCTGCCTCGCGACGTCGCGGGCGCCTACCGGCTGCCCTACCGCACCGCGCACGATCGCCGGGGGATCGAGGGCTTCGTCGCCGACATCCCCGTCGACGCCGCGCACCCCAGCGCGCCCGAGCTCGACCGCATCGCCGCCGGCGTGACGCGGCTCCGCGTGCCCGCCGTGCTGCTGTGGGGACCGCACGACCCGGTGTTCTCCGACCGCTACCTCGACGACCTCGTCCGCCGGCTGCCGCACGCGCACGTGCACCGGTTCGCGGACGCCGGCCATCTCGTCGCCGAGGATGCCGACTGGACGCCCGCCGTTCTCGGGTGGCTCAGGGACGACGCGCTGTCCGGTGTCGGTGCCACCGGTGCTGAGGGGAGTGCCCGCTCGCCGTTCGTGCCGCTGTGGGCGGGGCTGGACGCGCGGGCGGGGGACGACGAGCCCGCGGTGCTCGACATGGCGGCGACCGGTGCCGACGGCTCTGCCCGAGCCGTGAGCTGGCAGGCGCTGCACCGGCAGGTGCGGCGGCTGGCCGCGGGGCTGCACGCGATCGGGGTGCGTCGGGGCGACCGGGTGTCGCTGCTGGTGGAACCGGGGCCTACGCTGACCGCGCTCGTCTACGCGTGCCTGCGGATCGGGGCTGTCGTGGTGGTCGCCGACGCCGGGCTGGGGGTCCGCGGGCTCACCCGCGCCCAGCGAGGGGCCTGGCCGCGGTTCGTCGTCGCGCAGACTAAGGGACTGGCCGCGGCACGCGCGCTCGGCTGGCCCGGCGTGCGGATCTCGGCCGACCCGCTCGCGCCCGCCGTCCGTCGTGCGCTCGGCGTGACGCACGAGCTCGTCGACGTCGCGCGCACCGGTGAGGGCGCGACGCTGCCGCCCGAGCCCGGACCCGACGACGAGGCCGCCGTGCTGTTCACGTCCGGGTCCACGGGCCCGGCCAAGGGCGTCGTGTACTCGCACGCCCGCCTCTCCGCGTTGCGCGACACGCTCGCCGAGCACTTCGACGTCGGTCCCGACACCGGGCTCGTCACGGGCTTCGCCCCGTTCGCGCTGCTCGGGCCTGCGCTCGGCACCCGGTCCGTGACGCCGCGCATGGACGTCTCCTCGCCGCGCACCCTCACGGCCCAGGCGGTCGCCGACGCCGTGCGCGCGTCGGACGCGCGCATCGTGTTCCTCTCGCCCGCCGCGATCCTCAACGTGGTCGCGACCGCCGACGCGCTCGACGCCGCCGACCGCACCGCCCTCGCGCGCGTGCGCACGTTCCTCTCCACGGGTGCGCCGATCTCGGCCGAGCTGCTCGGCTCGGCCGCCGAGCTCATGCCCGCGGCCACCGCACACACCCCGTACGGAATGACGGAGTGCCTCCTGGTCACGGACGTCACGCTCGGCGGCATCCGCGACGCCGCCGCGGCCCCCGACGCGGGCGTGTGCGTGGGCCGCCCCGTGCCCGGGGCGGAGGTGCTCGTCAGCGCGCTCGACGACGACGGCGCCGCGACCGGCACGCCGTCGGCCGCGCCCGGCGTGCTCGGCGAGGTCGTCGTGCGGGCCGGGCACCTCAAGGAGCGCTACGACCGGCTGTGGCTCACCGACCTGGCCGCCGAGCGCGGCACCCCGCCCGGACGCTGGCACCGCACCGGCGACGTCGGGCACCTCGACGCGCAGGGCCGACTATGGATCGAGGGGCGGCTCGGGCACGTGCTCCGCACCGCCGACGGCCCGCTGGCACCCGTGGGGCCGGAGCAGCACGTGGAGCGGGTGGCGCAGGTGCGGCGGGCCGCCGTCGTCGGCGTCGGGCCCGCGGGCCTGCAGCAGGCGGTCGCGGTGGTCGAGACCGAGCCGGGCGTCCGGCGCCCCGGGCTTGCGCCCGAGGCGCTGACCGCCGCCGTGCGCGCCGCGTCGCCCGTGGCGCTCGCGGCCGTGCTCGTGGTGCCGCGCATGCCCACCGACGTGCGACACAACTCCAAGATCGACCGGGCGCGCCTCGCCGCCTGGGCGGACGGCGTCCTCGCCGGCGGGCGGGTGGGGCAACCGTGACCGTGCTCGTGACCGGGGCGTCGGGGCTGCTCGGAGGCGCCGTCGCCCGTGCGCTCGTGGCGCGCGGCGACGAGGTCCGCACGCTCCAGCGCCGCACCTCCGGCGTGCCGGGCGCCGAGGACGTCCAGGGGTCCGTGACCGATCCGGCGGCCGTCGCGCGCGCCGTCGAGGGCGTCTACGCGGTCGTGCACCTCGCGGCCAAGGTGTCGCTCGCGGGCGACCCCGCGGACTTCCACGCCGTGAACGTCGAAGGCACCCGCGCGCTCCTCGACGCGGCCGAGCGCGCCGGGGTCGAGCGGTTCGTGCAGGTGTCCTCGCCGTCCGTGGCCCACCTGGGCTCGTCCCTGGTCGGGGCGGGCACGACGCCGGCCGACCCCCGGCACGCGCGCGGCGACTACGCACGCACCAAGGCCGCGGGTGAGCTGCTCGCCCTGGGCCGCGACCGCCGTCGTCGACCGGACGGGTCGGGCGAGACCGGGCCGAGCGTCGTCGCCGTGCGCCCGCACCTCGTGTGGGGGCCGGGCGACACCCAGCTCGTCGAGCGCGTGCTCGAGCGGGCGGCGGGCGGGCGCCTGCCGCTGCTGGGGCACGGCTCGGCGCTCATCGACACGCTCTACGTGGACAACGCCGCTGACGGCATCCTCGCCGCGCTCGACCGCGCCCACGACGTGCACGGCCGCGCGTACGTGCTGACCAACGGCGAGCCGCGCACCGTCGCCGACCTGCTCACGGGCATCTGCCGTGCGGGCGGCGTCGAGCCACCACGGTGGCGCGTCCCGGCCGGGGTCGCGCGAGCCGCGGGCAGCCTGGTCGAGGCCGTCTGGCGGGTGCGGCCGGGCGCCGACGAGCCGCCGATGACGCGTTTCCTCGCCGAGCAGCTGTCGACCGCGCACTGGTTCGACCAGCGGGCAACGCGCCGCGACCTGCGCTGGCGTCCCGCCGTGAGCGTCGACGAAGGGCTGCGGCGTCTGGCCGCGCACTATGGCGGCACGGCCGCTTGATGCCGGTGCGCTTCACCGTCCGCGCCTGGGCACTGGGCGACTGTCTGGCTCGGTCACGCACTGAGGAGAAAGGCCCCAGTCCCACCAGAGTCGGAGCCATCCCGTGGCCGCTTCCTCGCGGGTCACGCGCAGGGTGAGCGAGGCCAGCGGCTCCGGGTGGATCTCGTCTGGTGCCCTTCATGGTCGAGCTCCCACCTGAGCGCTCCGTCTCGCGCTTCGTCGGGTGTCGCTCGCTGAAGCACTTCTCCCACTGGTCCTTCTCGAAACGGTCGATCGGTCGGACACAGTGTGCTGGGCCAGGGCCGTGCAGGTCGGAGCCTGTGGATAACTCATAGCCGCAGGCGTCGGGTCGTCTAGCGTTCGGAGCCAGACACCCACGGCCAGGAGGATCATCGTGCTCGACTCGTACGAGCCCCCGACCATGTCGCGCGTGACGCAGGGCGGCCCTTGCCGGCGTGAGGCGTCCCGTCGCCGGACCTTCACCAGGCGCGGGCTCATGGGCCTCGTCGTCGTCGGCATCCTTGCCGCGCTGAGCGGCTGCGCGTCGCCTCGCGACATCGCGTCGGATGACGAATCGAGAGCTGCGGCCACGTCACAGAGCGAGCGCGTGCCAGCAACCCTCGCAGCGCCCTCGCAGGAGGACTACTCGATCGTCTCCGGCCAGCCGATCGAGACGCCGTGCTGGTCCTACGAGGGTCCGCAGAACTTCGTGAACAACATCTCGTCCGACGACGAGGAGCTGTGCCTGGGCGCTCTCGAGCTCTGGGGCGAGGTCATCGACGGCGCGGTCGTGCCGACGGGAGTCGGAGCGGTCTACGGCCGGGTGAAGGTCGAACCAGTGCGCGTCTCGACGTCCGACGCCTGGGGGGTCGGGAGCGACCTCGACGGCGCCGTCGACGCCCTCGCGGACTCGTACTTCGCGGAGAACGGCACGATCATCAGTCTCCACGAGCCGATCGACCTCGACGGTGTCCCGGCGAACATCACCCGGGTCGAAGGGGGCTTCGAGGAGACGCGGACGAAGGCCTTCATCACGGCCTTCGCACCAGAGCCGTTCACGCCGGGCGAAGATACGGTCCAGTTCTTCGTGATCGGGATCGTCACCCCCTACGACAACGGCGAGGAGCTCATCGAGCAGGTCGTCAGTACCTGGAAGTGGGCCTGACGCTCCTGCCGTGAGCTCTGGAGCTGCTGGAGAACGTCAGACGCTGAAGTACTTGGCCTCGGGGTGGTGGAAGACGAACGCGTCGGTCGACTGCTCAGGGTGGAGCTGGAGCTCCGCGGAGAGCTCGATCCCCACGCGCTCGGGGCGCAGGAGCTCGACGACCTTCGTCCGGTCCTCCATGTCCGGGCAGGCGGGGTACCCGAGCGAGAAGCGGGCGCCGCGGTACTCGAGCTTGAACATGCCCTCGACCTCGGTCGGGTCCTCGTCGGCGAAGCCGAGCTCGGCGCGCACGCGCGAGTGCCACATCTCGGCGAGCGCCTCGGTGAGCTGCACCGACAGTCCGTGGAGCTCCATGTACTCGCGGTAGTGGTTCCCCGCGAAGAGCTTGGCCGTGTGCGTATCGACCGAAGCGCCCATGGTGACGAGCTGAACGGGCAGCACGTCGTAGCGGCCTGTCTCCTCGACCCACGACCGCGGCTTGACGAAGTCGGCGAGGCACAGATGCCGGTCGCGTCGCTGGCGCGGGAAGGTGAAGCGCAGCCGCTCGGTCCCGGGCTCGCCGCCCGACCCGCCGTCGGGCGCACCGATCCCCGCGAGCCCGGCGCCGTGGTGCGCGACGACGACGTCGTCGCCCTCCGACCACACCGGGAAGTACCCGTACACCACCGACGGGTCGACGACGCCCTCGGTGCGGATCCGCTCGTACCAGGCGTTGAGTCGCGGCCGGCCCTCGGTCTCGACGAGTTCCTCGTACGACGCGCCGTCGTCGCCACGCCCCGGCTTGAGCCCCCACTGACCCATGAACGTCGCACGCTCGTCGAGGAACGCCGCGTACTCCGCGAGCTGGACGCCCTTGACGAGGCGCGTGCCCCAGAACGGTGGAGTGGGCACCGGGTTGTCCGCTGCGACGTCGGACCGCGCGGGCAGGTCCTCGACGGGCGTCTCGGTCACGGTGACCACCGCGTGCCGGCGCTTCTTCAGCGCGGGCAGCCCGACGGCGTCGGGCGACTCGCCGCGCGCCACGCGCACGAGCGGCTCCATGAGGCGCAGGCCCTCGAACGCGTCGCGCGCGTACCGGACGACGCCCGGGAACTGGCCCGCGAGGTCGTCCTCGACGTAGGTGCGCGTGAGCGCCGCACCGCCGAGCAGCACGGGCCAGCGCCCGGCGAGCCCGCGCGACGCGAGCTCCGCGAGGTTCTCCTTCATCACGACCGTCGACTTCACGAGCAGCCCGGACATGCCGATGACGTCGGCGTCGTGCTCCTCGGCGGCCTCGATCATCGCGGAGATCGGCTGCTTGATGCCGATGTTGACGACCGTGTAGCCGTTGTTGGTGAGGATGATGTCGACGAGGTTCTTGCCGATGTCGTGCACGTCGCCGCGCACGGTCGCGAGCACGATCGTGCCCTTGGACCCGGTCGAGCCCTCGATCTTCTCCATGTGCGGCTCGAGGTACGCGACCGCCGTCTTCATGACCTCGGCGGACTGGAGCACGAAGGGGAGCTGCATCTCGCCGCGCCCGAACAGGTCGCCCACGACCTTCATGCCCTCGAGCAGGTGCTGGTTGACGATGTCGAGGGCCGCGATGCCGGACGCCATCGCGGCGTCGAGGTCCTCTTCGAGACCCTTGCGCGCGCCGTCCACGATCCGCCGCTCGAGCCGCTCGCCCACGGGCAGCGCGGCGAGCTCTGCCGCGCGCTGGTCCTTGAGCGCCGCCGAGTCCACGCCCTCGAACAGGTCGAGCAGGCGGGCGAGGGGGTCGTGCACGAGGTTCCCCTCGTCGTCGTACCGCCGCCGGTCCCACACGAGGTCGAGCGCGGCCTCGCGCTGCTCGTCGGGGATCTGGGCGAGGGGGAGGATCTTCGCGGCGTGCACGATCGCGGAGTCCAGCCCGGCCTCGACCGCCTCGTGGAGGAAGACGGAGTTGAGCACGGTGCGCGCGGCGGGGTTGAGCCCGAACGACACGTTCGAGACCCCGAGCGTCGTGTGGATGCCGGGGTAGCGGCGCGTGATCTCGCGGATCGCCTCGATCGTCTCGATCGCGTCGCGCCGCGTCTCCTCCTGGCCGGTGGCGATGGGGAAGGTCAGGGCATCGACGATGATGTCGTCCACGCGCATGCCCCAGTCGCGCGTCAGCGTCTCGACGAGCCGGGTCGCGATCTCCACCTTGCCCGACGCCGTGCGCGCCTGGCCCTCCTCGTCGATCGTCAGCGCGACGACGGCCGCGCCGTGCTCCACGACGTGCGGCATGATCCGCGCGAACCGCGACGTCGGCCCGTCGCCGTCCTCGAAGTTCACCGAGTTCACGACGGCGCGCCCGCCGACGAGCTCGAGGCCCGCCGCGATGACCTCGGGCTCGGTCGAGTCGATGACGAGCGGGAGCGTCGACGCGCTCGCGAGACGCGAGACGACCTGCTTCACGTCCGCGACGCCGTCGCGCCCCACGTAGTCGATGCACACGTCGAGCAGGTGCGCGCCGTCGCGCGTCTGGGCGCGCGCGATCTCGACGCACTCGTCCCAGTTCTCCGCGAGCATCGCCTCGCGGAACGCCTTGGAGCCGTTGGCGTTCGTGCGCTCGCCGATCGCGAGGAACGACGCGTCCTGGTGCAGGTCCGTGTGCGAGTACAGGCTCGCGACGCCGTTCTCCCGCTCCGGGCGCCGCTCGACGACCGGCCGCGCGCGCACCGCCTCGACGACGCGGCGCAGGTGCTCGGGCGTGGTGCCGCAGCACCCCCCGACGAGCCCCAGCCCGAACTCGGTGACGAACTGCGTGTGCGCGGCGGCGAGCTCGTCGGGCGTGAGGGGGTACGACGCGCCGTTCGCGCCGAGCACGGGCAGCCCCGCGTTGGGCATGCACGTCACGGGGATCTCCGCGTGCCGCGACAGGTGCCGCAGGTGCTCGCTCATCTCGGCCGGGCCGGTCGCGCAGTTGAGACCGATCGCGTCGACGTCGAGCGCCTGGAGGGTCGTCAGCGCGGCCCCGATCTCGGAGCCCATGAGCATCGTGCCCGTGGTCTCGACCGTCACCTGGACGATGACGGGGACCTCGCGCCCGACGTCGCGCATCGCGTTCCGCGACCCCGTCACCGCCGCCTTGGCCTGGAGCAGGTCCTGGCTCGTCTCGACGAGGATCGCGTCGACCCCGCCCTCCAGCAGGCCCGCGGCCTGCTCGGCGAACGTGTCGCGCAGGTGCGCGTACGTCGCGTGCCCGAGGCTCGGCAGCTTGGTCCCGGGCCCCATCGAGCCGAGCACCCAGCGCGGGTGGTCGGCGGTCGCGAACGCGTCCGCACGCTCACGCGCGATCCGTGCCCCGGCCGCGGCGAGCTCGCGGATGCGGTCGTCGATGTCGTAGTCCGACAGGTTGGACCAGTTGGCCCCGAACGTGTTCGTCTCGATCGCGTCGACCCCGACCTCGAGGTAGGCGTCGTGCACCGCGGCGATGATGTCGGGCCGCGAGACGTTGAGGATCTCGTTGCAGCCCTCGAGCCCCTGGTAGTCGTCCAGGGTCGGGTCCTGCTCCTGGATCATCGTGCCCATCGCGCCGTCGGCGACGACGACGCGCGTGCGCAGCGCGTCGGCGAGGGCCAGGGAACGGGCGTCGGCGAGGTCCTGGGGTACGACGATCGGCATGATCGCAGCGTAGATCGCGCGAGCCCGGTCGTGGGATGCCGTCTCAGCGGGACCTGCATCGCTCGGGCGTCCGGTCGGGTGGGAAAAGCGCGTGCCCGACGGCGCGGGCGCACCTACCGTGGTCGGCATGTCCTCTCCCGCGACCGACCAGGTCGAGAACCCGGCCACGACGACGCTCGCCCCGATCGCCGAGCGCGCCGCCGCACCGTCAACCCTGCTGGCCGTGACGGCGGGCGACCTGACGTGGCGCGCCGCCGAGCCGGCCGACGCGCCCGCGCTGCTGGCCCTGCGCAACGGCATCGCCGAGGCGGACCAGGAGCCGTACCGCGAGACGATCGGCGAGATCGAGGAGCTGTTCACCGCGCCGTGGCGCGACCTCGCGGCCGACTCGCTCGTCGGCGTCGACACCGAGGGGACGCTGCGCGCGTACGCCCTGGTCGACACCAACCCGGGCGACGCGAACACCGTGCGCGCGTTCCTCTGGGGCGGCGTCCACCCCAGCCACCGAGGGCGCGGCGTCGGGCGGGAGCTGTTCGCGTGGGAGATCGCGCGCGGACGCCAGCTCCTCGCGGCGAGCGGCAAGGAGCTGCCCGCGCGCCTGCTCACCTACGGCGAGGACACCGACCCGCCGGCGAAGGCGCGGCTCTACGCGCGCTTCGGGCTCGAGACCCGCCGCTTCTACTCCGACCTGCGTCGCGACCTCACCACGCCCATACCCGAGGTGCCGCTCGACGGGTCGCTGCGGCTCGTCCCGTGGTCGACGGAGCTCGACGAGGCGACCCGCCTCGCGCACAACGACGCGTTCCGCGACCACTGGGGGAGCGAGCCCCGCACCTCCGAGGCGTGGACGCACGGCCGCAGCGAGTTCGCGCCGCAATGGTCTTTCCTCGTGGTCGACGACGCGCCCGACGTCGACGCGCTCCTCGCAGACCCGACGACGGACCCCGAGACCGCGGCGGCGCTCCGCGCGGGCGAGCCGCTCGTCGTCGGCTACGAGATGGCGGGTCGCTACGACGAGGACTTCCCCGTGCGCGGCTACACGTTCGGCTACACCGAGATCCTCGGCGTGCGCAGCGCGTACCGGGGGCGTCGCGTCGCCGTCGCGGCGCTCGCAGCCGGGATGCGCGCCTTCGCCGCGGACGGCATGCAGTACGCCGCGCTCGACGTCGACACCGAGAACCCCTCCGGTGCTCATGGCCTGTACGCGAGCCTGGGCTACGAGAAGGTCACCGGCTCGCGGATGTACTCGATCGAGCTGTGACGACGGCCGCGAGATCGACCTGCACGTCCGAGATCGACCCCGGGAGGGCCGATCTCGTGGCGGCCGGGTCGATCTCGGCGGGAGCGGTCAGAGCGTCGCGGCGGAGAGCGCGTTGCAGTCCTGGAGGGTGCCGCCGTTGTAGCCGATGGTGAACCAGCGCTGGCGCTGCTCGCTCGAGCCGTGGGTCCAGCCCTCGGGGTTCACCTGGCCGGTGGCGGCCTCCTGGATGCGGTCGTCGCCGACGGCGGACGCGGCGGACAGCGCGTCGTTCAGCTCCTGGTCGGTGATCGGCGCGAGGAACGTCACGCCGGTGTCCGGGTCGACGGTGCTCGCGGCGTGGCCCGCCCACATGCCCGCGAGGCAGTCGGCCATGAGCTCGATGCGGACGGAGTCGGACTCGGGGCCCGTACCCTGGCGGTCCGCCGCGTCCATCGCGCCGACGAGCTGCTCGATGTGGTGCCCGAACTCGTGCGCCACGACGTACATCTCCGCGAGACCGCCGTCGTTCGCGCCGAACCGGCTCGTGAGGTCGTCGTAGAAGCCGAGGTCGATGTAGACCGTCTGGTCGGGCGGGCAGTAGAACGGTCCGACGGCGCTGGTCGCCGCGCCGCAGCCCGTCGAGACCTGTCCGGTGAAGCTCACGACCTCCGGGAGCGCGTACTGGACGCCCGCCTGCTCCGGGAGGGCCTCGGCCCAGTAGGCGTCGAGCGACTGCACCGTGCCGTTGAGGCGGCACTCGCGCGTCGAGTTCGCCTCCTCGGCCGTGCACGTGTCGATGTACTCCTGCTGCCCCTCGCCGTACGCGCCGGAGTCGGACGCGTCGCCGCCCGTGAGCGCGCTGAGGTCGACGCCGGTCTGGTTGCCGAGGAACGCGACGAGCAACGCGACGAGCACGGCCCCGATCCCGCCGCCCGCGATCATCGTGCCGCGCCGACCGCCGCCCTTGCGGACCCGTCCGCCCTCGAACGAGCCACCCTCCTGGAAAGTCACAGGTCAACGCTACCGCCGGGCCGCGCGCCAGGCGTCCTGGTGGGGGTGCCCGACGGCGGCGCGAGCGCGATCCCGGTGTCGAGCAGCCGCCTCGCACGCGCCTCCGGCGGAATGGGGTGGGACGCGACGCCGGGCCCCCGTAGAATCGACGAGGCCCGGATGCCGGGGCGCACGCACCCGGCCCCACGACGAGCCGCCGGCCGACCGGCCGGGCGAGGGCCGTCGTCGGGCACCCGCACCACCCGAGAGGACCCTCCCGTGATCACCGCTCACGGCGTCGAGCTGCGCGTCGGCGCCCGCGTCCTGCTGCACGAGGCGACCTTCCAGATCGCCTCGGGCGACCGGATCGGTCTCGTCGGGCGCAACGGCGCCGGCAAGACGACCCTGACCAAGACGCTCGCGGGGGAGACCCAGCCGACGGCGGGGAAGATCACGCGCGGCAACGACATCGGCTACCTGCCGCAGGACCCGCGCACGGGCGACCTCGACGTCATCGCGATGGACCGGGTGCTCTCGGCCCGCAGCCTCGACAAGATCGTGCGCCAGATGCGGGAGACCGAGGGCGCGATGGCGAGCGCCGACGTCGAGACGCACGAGGCCGCCATGGAGCGGTACCCGAAGCTCGAGGCGCGCTTCCTCGCCGCCGGCGGGTACGCCGCCGAGAGCGAGGCGCACCGCATCACGAGCAACCTCGGCCTCGACGACCGCGTCCTGGGCCAGCCGCTGAGCACGCTGTCCGGTGGTCAGCGCCGGCGCATCGAGCTCGCGCGCATCCTGTTCTCCGGGGTCGAGACGCTGCTCCTCGACGAGCCGACGAACCACCTCGACGCGGACTCGATCATCTGGCTGCGCGACTACCTCAAGTCGTACAGCGGCGGGTTCGTCGTGATCTCCCACGACGTCGAGCTGCTGCGCGCGACCGTGAACAAGGTGTTCCACCTCGACGCGAACCGCGGCGAGCTCGACCAGTACAACCTCGGCTGGGACGCGTACCTCGCGCAGCGCGAGTCGGACGAGCGCCGCCGTCGTCGCGAGCGGCAGAACGCGGAGAAGAAGGCCGGGGCGCTGCTCGCCCAGGGCGAGAAGATGCGCGCCAAGGCCACCAAGGCCGTGGCCGCGCAGCAGATGATGCGCCGCGCCGAGAAGATGCTCGCAGGGCTGGAGGGCGAGCGCCAGAGCGACAAGGTCGCCAAGCTGCGGTTCCCCAAGCCCGCGCCGTGCGGGCGCACGCCCCTCACCGCGAGCGGGCTGTCCAAGGCGTACGGGTCGCAGGAGGTCTTCGCGGGCGTCGACCTCGCGATCGACCGCGGCAGCCGCGTCGTCGTCCTCGGCCTCAACGGCGCGGGCAAGACGACGCTCCTGCGCATCCTCGGTGGCGTCGAGGAGCCGGACACCGGCGAGGTCCACCCCGGGCACGGCCTGAAGATCGGCTACTACGCCCAGGAGCACGACACGCTCGACATGGACGCGACGGTCGTCGAGAACCTGCGCCACGCCGCGCCCGACCTGACCGACACCCAGGTGCGCTCCGTGCTCGGGTCGTTCCTGTTCTCGGGAGACGACGCGGAGAAGCCGACGAACGTGCTGTCCGGCGGGGAGAAGACGCGCCTCGCGCTCGCGACGCTCGTCGTGTCGGCTGCGAACGTGCTGCTCCTCGACGAGCCGACGAACAACCTCGACCCCGCGTCGCGCGCCGAGATCCTCGGGGCGCTGAAGACGTACGAGGGCGCGGTCGTCATGGTCACCCACGACGACGGCGCGGTCGAGGCGCTCGAGCCGGAGCGTGTCCTGCTCCTGCCGGACGGCGACGAGGACCTGTGGAGCGACGACTACGCGGAGCTCGTCTCGCTCGCCTGAGGCGTCCGCCGGAGAAGAACGCCGTGCCCACGCGCGACGGGCCGGGCGGCGTCAGGTGAGGATGCGCCGCCGGTAGCCCTCGGCCACCGCCGAGGCGCGGTCACGGACGCCGAGCTTGTCGTAGACGTGCTGCAGGTGGGTCTTGATGCTCGCCTCGCCGATGAACAGCGCGGCGGCGGCCTCGCGGTTCGAGCAGCCGTTCGCCACGAGCTGGAGCACCTGCTTCTCCCGGTCGGTCAGCGTGCCGGCGCCGGGCCTGCGCACCTGTCCCATCAGGTGCTGGGTCACCGACGGCGCGAGCACCGACTCCCCGCGCCCGGCAGCACGGACGGCCCGGATCAGGTCGTCGGGCAGCGCGTCCTTCAGGAGGTAGCCGATCGCGCCCGCCTCGATCGCCGGGAGGACGTCGCTCTCACCGTCGAAGGTGGTCAGGACCAGCACCCGGGCTTGCGGGACCTGCTCGCGCAGGGCCGCGGTCGCCGCGACCCCGTCCGTCCCGGGCATGCGCAGGTCCATGAGCACGACGTCCGCCGCGAGCGACCGCGCGCGGTCGACCCCCTCGGCGCCGTCGCCGGCCTCGCCGACGACGACGATGTCCTCGACGTCCGCGAAGGTGTCGCGGAGGCCGCCCCGCACGATCGGGTGGTCGTCGACGATCACGAGTCGAAGCATCGGCCGGTCTACTCCTTCTCCGTCGTTCCCCCGGGGGCGATCGCCGGGACGCGAGCGCTCACGGAGGTTCCCTCGCCGGGCGCGCTCTGCACCTCGAGGTGACCGCCGACCCCTCTGATCCGCTGGCGCATGCTCGTCAGGCCGAAGCCGGTGCCGACCCCTGCGGCGAACCCGCGCCCATCATCCCGCACGTCCAGCAGCACCTCGGCGCCTGCGTACGACAGCGTGACCCCGACGCGCGAGGCCTCCGCGTGCTTCGCCACGTTGGTCAGGGACTCCTGCACGACCCGGAAGAGCGAGACCTCGATCGCCGGGCTCAGCGGTTCCCGGACCCCGGTGATCTCGACGTGAGCGCGGACGTCGTGGTCGTGCGACCAGCGCTCGGTCAGGGTGCGCAGCGCGTCGGGAAGGTGCGCGCGCCCGAGCTCCTGGGGTCCGAGCGCCTGCACGGACCGTCGGGCCTCCGCCAGGCTGCTGCGCGCGAGCCGGAGCGCCCGCGCGACGTGGGCGTCGGTCTCGCCCGGCGCGTGCGCGGAGCGTTCCGCCGCCTGGAGCTGCGTGATGATGCCCGCCAGGCCTTGCGCCAGGGTGTCGTGGATCTCGCGGGCCAGGCGCTGTCGCTCGTCCTGGGCGCCGGACTCCCGGGCCTGGACGACGAGCTGGGCATGGAGCCCGGCGTTCTCGTGCAGCGCGGCCTCGAGCCGCTCGACCAGCTCCTCGCGCTTGCGTTCCGCCGACTCGCTGCGCGCCGCCAGCAGGATGCCCGCACCGATCGCCGCCGTCTGCACGACGACGACGAGCACGAGCTCGGCGAGCCGCTCCGGTGTCGGGTCGGCCCACACGCTCATCGCCGAGCCGTTGAGGGCCACGGAGGTGACGAGGACGCCGAGCACGCCGAGCGGCCAGGGCGTGAGCAGGTACGCGTGGAAGAAGCCCGCGACGGTGAAGACCAGGAAGATCTCGGAGTAGGTCATGAGGGTGACGCACAGCGCCAGCAGACCGACGAAGTAGATGCCCGCCGGGACGGGCCGCAGCGTCCCCCTCCGCAGGGGAAGCGTGTGCCCGCACAGCACCCACAGCGCCGACACTGCGACCAGCCCGAGGACCGAGGCGCCCTCGGGCCAGAAGCGTTCGCCGGAGGCCGGGAGCACCCCCGCGAAGTAGATCGCGGTCGAGACCGTCAGGAGCAGCCACGGGGTGAACAGCTGCAGGAGGTCCCAGACCCGGAGCTGGTCCGCCTTCCAGGCCCGCGTCGTGGCGCCCGGCGTCGGCGCACCGTCGGCGACGGCGGGTCCGCGCGCCCCGGAGGTCGGGCGCTCGACGGCCCTGGCGTCCTGCATCGTCGACTCCTGTTCCGGTCCGGCTCCTGGACTTACTCCCAGCGGAAGAGCTTCGCGGCGACCGCGCCCGCGACCAGCGCGATGCCCGCCATTATGGCCATCTGCAGCCAGAACGGCTGGCCACCGGCAGTGGCCGTGAGCGCGCCCGCGTCGGCGGACCACGCCGTGGTCAGGGCCTGCAGCCCCGGTGGGACCACGTCGCCGACCGCGCGCAGCAGGTCGGGCATGAGGACGCGAGGCAGGAACGCCCCGCCGAAGAACATCAGCGCGACGAACAAGAGGGTGCCGACCTGGTTCGCCGCGCTGCTCGTGCGGACCACCGCGGCGGAGACCAGCCCGAGCCCGAGCAGCGCCGCGTAGCCGACCACGAACGCGACGACGAACTCCAGCGGTCGTTCCGGCGGCGCGATGCCCAGCACCGCCCACGCGGCGAGGACCAGGAGCGCCGCGGAGGCCACCACGGAGGCGAACGCGACGATCACCTGCGCGAGCAGGACGCTCCGCGGGTGCGCCGGGGTGGTCGACAGCCGGCGCAGGATGCCGCGCTCCCGGTACGTCGCGATGACCGCCGGGACGTGCTGCACCGCGATCATCACCATCCCGAACACCAGCGCGGTCGGCGCCCAGACGTCGATGGGCCGGAGGCCGCCGGTCTCCGGCGTCGGTTCCCTGAGCGCCGGGATGGTGCCGAGGCCGAGCAGGAGCGCTGTCGGGAACAGCACGCCGAAGACGACGGTCGTGGTATCCCGGAGGAAGAGCCTCGTCTCGACCCGGACCAGCTTCCGGAGCGCGGGCATCAGCCGGCCCTCCGCGCGGAGGCGTCCCCGGACCCCGGGGGTCGCCCCGTCAGGGCGACGAACGCGTCGTCGAGAGTGCGCTGGTCGACGCGCAGGTCCTCCCCCACGACGTGCGCCCGGGCGAGAGCCCCGGCGACGCTGCTCAGGAGCTGCCCGCGGCCCGTGACCCGCCAGCGGTCCGCGGTGTTCTCGACGTCAGTCACGTCGGGAAGCCCGGTCAGGACGCTCCTGTCCAGCGGCTGGCTCACGCGGAACCGGACCTGCTGCGCCGCGTTCGCCTGCGCGATGAGGCCCGCGGGCGTGTCCACCGCCGCGACCCGGCCGCCGCTCACGACGGCGATCCGGTCGCTGAGGCGCTCGGCCTCGTCCATGAAGTGCGTGACGAGGACGATCGTGACGCCCGTGTCCCGGACGCGCTCGACGAGGCTCCAGGTGTCGCGCCTCGCCTGCGGGTCCAGCCCGGTCGTGAGCTCGTCGAGGATCGCGACCTTCGGCCCGCCGACGAGCGCGAGCGCGATCGACAACCGCTGCTTCTGCCCGCCGGAGAGGGCCTTGTACCGGGTGTCGCGCTTCTCGGTGAGGTCGAGCAGCTCCACGAGCTCGCGCCAGTCGACGGGGTCCCGGTAGAAGGACCCGTAGAGGTCGAGCGCCTCGGCGACCGTGATCGCGTCGGGGAAGCTGCTCTCCTGGAGCTGCACGCCCAGCCGCTCCCGCACCTCGGCGCGGTCCGTGGCCGGGTCGAGACCCAGCACCGAGATGGACCCGGAGTCGGGCGTGCGCAGGCCGGCGACGCACTCCACGGTCGTCGTCTTCCCGGCGCCGTTCGGCCCGATGATGCCGAAGATCTCGCCGTCCTCGACGGTCAGCGACACGTCGTCGACGGCGACGCGATGCCCGTAGCGTTTGTGCAGGTTGCGGACTTCCAGAGCGGTCATGCTGCGACGCTACGGTCGCCGGGCACCGGGCTACATCGACCGTTGCGGCACTACCCGGGTTGACGCGCGCCTCCACCGTTCGGTGGACCCGCGGCCCTCGCGGCGCGTGAGCACGACTACCGCAGTGGCGGGCGCTCGCGCTGCAGGTCGCGCTCGGAGCTCGTCTCGTCGGCCCGACCGGTCGGCGGCCCGGGGTGCGAGCCCAGCTGGGCGTCGATGAGGGCGTCCTCCTCGTCCTCGGCGCTCGGGCGGCGGGACCGCGGCTCGCGACGCGCCCGGGCGGCATCCGGGTCCTGGGCGGCGAGCAGGTCACCCGCCGTGAGCGTGGTCTCCTCGCCGCGCGCGTCGCGCCGGTCGCGGCGGACCAGGAGCCAGAAGCCGGCGACCGCGCCGATCGCGAACACCGCCCACTGGAACGCGTACGACAGGTGCGAGCCGGGGTCGGTGTCGGGCTTGGGCAGGGCCTCGAGCGTCTCGTCGGCCGGCGGAACCTCCGTGCGGAGCTGCCCGTACGCGCCGACGGTCCGGCCCTCGGCCCACGCGGCGCCGTCGGGGCCCGCGGCGAGCACCTGGTCGGTGGAGATCGCCTGGACCTGCCCGTCGGGCGCATCCCGGCCCGACGGCGGCTCGTCGCCCCGCAGCGTCACGGTCGCCTCGACCTCGCCCTCCGGCGGCGCCGGCACGTCGCCCGGCGTGACGGCGTCGGTGCCGAGCGGGACGAACCCGCGGTCGACGACCACGACGAGCCCGTCGGGCGCGGACGGCGTGGGGTTCGTCACGAACGGGACGAGCACGTGGAAGCCGGGACTCCCGCCGACCGGCCGGTTGCGCAGGAGGACGGTCGCGTCGGTCTCGTAGCGACCGTCGAGCGTCACGGGGCGCCACAGGTCCGCCTCGTCCAGCGTGGCACCGGGACCGTCCAGGACCGCGTCGACAGGGACGGGCTCCGACGCGTAGTTCGTCTCGATGCGCTCGATCTCCGCCTCGCGCGCGACGTACCGGTTCCACTGCCAGCGTCCCGCCACGAGGCACAGCGCGACGAGCACGAGGACCCCGACCGCGAGGGTGACCCACTGCCGCGCCGTGCGCGGCTGGTGGGCGTCCGCGGTGGCGCGCTCCGGCGTCGGGCCTGCCGGGGCGCCCGGCGCCGGGCTCGACGGTACGGACTGCGTCACGGGGCCGCCCGGCGCTCGAGCTCGTCGACGGGCACGGTCGAGCGCCAGAACGAGCGGGCGCCGAGGAACGTCTCCAGGTGCTCGCGGTGCGCGTCGCACGCGAGCCAGACCTTGCGCCGCTCGGGCGTGTGGATCTTGGGGTTGTTCCACAGCAGGCCCCACACGGCCTCCTCGCGGCAGCCCTTGGCGCTGCACACCAGATCCTCCTCGCCGACGGGGTCGGCGAGGCCCAGGACGTCGGTCACCGGTTGTCCTCCTCGTGGTCCTGCGGGTCGGGCGACTCTCCGCCGGCGATCCCGTGGGATCCCGGCACCCCGGCGGCGGGCAGCGCGCGGTGCTCCATCGGCGAGGTGTCGTAGTGGGCCTGGTCGCGCCCGGCGTTGGCGATGAGCACCGCGCTGTACGGCAGGACGATCGCCGCGGCGGCGAACACCCAGGTCAGCCAGCTCGGGGCGACGAGGATCGCGGCCACGAAGCAGGCGATGCGGATCCCCATCTGGATGAGGTACTTGCGCTCACGCCGCGCCTGGTCGGCGGCCAGCGGCTCCGGGGCGGACGTGATGCTCGGGACCGCCTCGGCCGACCTCCGGGCCGTGCGTCGTGTGCTCACACGGCCAGTCTACGTTTGTCGGGACCCCACAAAGTGTGGGGGAGCGCTGTGACCGTGCCGTACCGCGCACGACGGCCTCGGCGCACGGTACGGTCGGTGCGGCGCGTTCGCGCGGGCCGGTCACGAGCCCGCGCCAGGCCCACCCGGTACCGGCCGTGCGGGACCCGTCCCCGGCCGCCGACCCACCCGACCGTCCCGAGGAGCCGCACCGTGTCCGAAGCCACCGCACCCGCCCCGCGCACCGTCGTCGTCACCGGCGCGAACCGGGGGATCGGCCGCGCGATCGCCGAGCGGTTCGTGGCGAACGGCGACCGCGTCGCGACCGTCTACCGTGGCGGCGACCTGCCCGAGGGCGTCTTCGGCGCCGTGGCGGACATCACCGACACCGCGGCCGTGGACGCCGCGTTCACCGAGATCGAGAACGAGCTCGGGCCGGTCGAGGTGCTCGTCGCGAACGCGGGCGTCACGCACGACCAGCTCCTGCTGCGCATGACCGACGAGGACTTCGAGTCCGTGATCGACGTCAACCTCACCGGCACGTTCCGCTGCGTGCGTCGTGTGAGCAAGGGCATGATCCGCCTGCGCCGTGGCCGCATCGTGCTCGTGTCGTCCGTGATCGGCCTCTACGGCGGCGCCGGGCAGGTCAACTACGCGTCCTCCAAGGCCGCGCTCGTCGGCATGGCGCGCTCGATCACGCGCGAGCTCGGGTCGCGCAACATCACGGCGAACGTCGTGGCGCCCGGGTTCATCGACACCGCGATGACCGCCGAGCTCCCCGAGGAGCGACAGTCCGCGTACAAGGCCGCGATCCCCGCGGGGCGCTTCGCCCAGGCCGACGAGGTCGCCGGGGTCGTGCAGTTCCTCGCGTCCGACGACGCCGCGTACGTCTCCGGGGCCGTCATCCCCGTGGACGGCGGCCTCGGCATGGGCCACTGACCCGACCGTGACCGGCCCCACCCGTGGGACCGGTCACGACGGCGGTCACCGGCGCGCCCGCGCCCCCTCTCTTTCAGTACGCTCAGCCTCAGCGCGCCCGCACGGCGGGTGCACGACGGAAGGAAACCGATGGGTCTGCTCGACGGCAAGAAGCTCCTGATAACCGGAGTGCTCACCGACTCCTCGATCGCGTTCCACGCGGCGCGTCTCGCGCAGGAGGAGGGGGCCGAGGTCGTGCTCTCCTCGTTCGGCCGCCAGATGAAGCTCACGCAGGCCTTCGCCAAGCGCCTGCCCGTCGAGGCGCCCGTCGTGCAGCTCGACGTCACCGACCAGGCGGACCTGGACGGCCTCGCCGACGCGGTGCGCGAGCACACCGACCGCCTCGACGGCGTCGTGCACTCGATCGGCTTCGCCCCGCAGAGCGTGATGGGCGGCAACTTCCTCTCCGGCACCTGGGAGGACGTGGCCACGGCGCTCCAGGTCTCGACGTTCTCCTACAAGTCGCTCGCGGTCGCCGCGAAGCCGCTCATGACCGACGGCGGAGCCGTGGTGGGCCTCACGTTCGACGCGCAGTTCGCCTGGCCCGTGTACGACTGGATGGGCGTCGCGAAGGCGGGCCTCGAGTCCGCGAACCGCTACCTCGCGCGTGACCTCGGCCCGGACGGTATCCGTGCCAACCTCGTCTCCGCGGGCCCGATCCGCACGACGGCCGCCAAGTCCATCCCCGGCTTCGAGCAGATGGAGGACGGCTGGCCCCGGCGGGCGCCTCTCGGCTGGGACCAGACGACGGCGGAGCCCGCCGCGCGCGCGGTCGTCGCGCTCCTCTCCGACTGGTTCCCGGCGACCACCGGTGAGATCGTGCACGTCGACGGCGGCGTGCACGCCATGGGGCAGTGACTCAGGAGGAGCGCATGGGCGCGGAGACCACCGACGGCGGAGTGCGCCGTCTCGTCCTCCTGCGCCACGCGAAGGCGGAGCCGGGCGGCGGGAGCGTCGACGACGTGCTGCGCCCCCTCGCCCTGAACGGGCGGCGGCAGGCGGTCCGCGTCGGCGGCGCGCTGCGCGACACCGGGCTCGTCCCCGAGCGCGTGCTGTGCTCGTCGGCGCTCCGCACGCGGCAGACCTGGGAGCTGCTGTCCGCGCACCTGGGCGACGTCGACCCCGACGTCGTCGTGAGCGACGACCTCTACGCCGCCGACGTGACCGACGTGCTGGACCTCGTCCGGTCGACGGACTCGCGCGTGCGCACGCTGCTCGTCGTGGGGCACGAGCCCACGATGGCGGCGACGGCTTCGCACCTGGCCGACCCTGCCTCCGACGGCGGGGCGCTCGCCCAGGTGCGCGTCGGCGTGCCGACCGCGACCTACTCCGTCCTGGAGTCCGCGACGGCCTGGGACGCCTGGGTGCCCCGCGGCGCCCTCCTCACCTACGTGGGTCGCCCGTCCTGACGTCCGCGTCCCGCTCGTGACGCGGGAGAGCCCTGGTCCGCGCGGACCAGGGCTCTCCCGCGTGCTGAGCGCGGCTCAGCGCGCGGCGTCCACCCGGTCGACGACGTCGAGCACGGCGTCGATGCGCGGGCCGTCGACGCCGTAGGGCGCCTGCGCGCGCACGACCGGCTTCGCGGCGAACGCGACGCCGATGCCCGCGGCGCCGATCATGTCGAGGTCGTTCGCGCCGTCGCCCACGGCGATCGTCGCGCTCATCGGCAGGCCGAGCTCGGCCGCGAACTCGCGCAGCGCGACCTCCTTCGCGGCGCGGTCCACGACCGGGCCGGTCGTGCGACCGGTCAGCCGGCCGTCGGCGACCTCGAGCCGGTTCGCGCGGAAGCGGGTGATCCCCAGCTCGGCCGCGAGGTCGGCGACGATCTCCTCGAAGCCGCCCGAGACGAGACCGACCTCCCATCCGCGGCGGTGCGCCTCGGCGACGAGCTCGCGCACGCCCGGCGTGAACGTCGCGCGGGCCCGGACGTCGGCGAACGCCTCGACGGGAACGCCGGCGAGGGTCGCGACGCGCTCGCGCAGCGAGGCGCCGAAGTCGATCTCGCCGCGCATCGCGCGCTCGGTCACCTCGGTGACCTCCGCGCGCGTGCCCGCATGGTCGGCGAGGAGCTCGATGACCTCCTGCTCGATGAGCGTCGAGTCCACGTCCATGACGAGGAGCCGGACGGGGCCGCTCGTAGGGTCGGGGGTCACGCGGGGGCTCCTCGCGGTGTCGGTCTCGTCGGTGCTCGGGGTGGGCACCTCGCCAGGCGCGTCGACGGGCAGCGCGGCGCGGGCGGCGTCGGGCACGACGCCGGCGGGGGAGTGCGTCACTCGACGACCGTCCCCTTGGGGACGACCGTGATGCCGGACTCGGTGACCGTGAACCCGCGGGCACGGTCCTGCTCGGGGTCGAGCCCGATGCGCGCCTGCTCGCCCACGACGACGTTCTTGTCGATGATCGCGCGGTGGACCTGCGCGTGGCGGTGCACCTGCACCCCGTCCATGAGCACGGAGTCCGACACGGACGACCACGAGTGCAGGTAGGTGCCGGGCGAGAGGACCGAGCCGACCGCCGTCGCGCCCGAGATGATCACGCCGGGGGAGACGATCGAGTCCGCGGCGTGCCCGAGGCGCCCGCGGCCCGCGTGCACGAACTTCGCGGGCGGCAGGCCCGTGTAGCCCGTGTGCAGCGGCCACTCCTCGTTGTAGAGGTTGAAGACCGGCGTGACCGCGATGAGGTCCTTGTTCGCGTCGTAGTACGAGTCGATCGTCCCCACGTCGCGCCAGTAGTCGCGGTCGCGGTCCGTCGAGCCCGGGACGTCGTTGCGGATGAAGTCGTAGACCGCGGCCGTGCCCTTCTCGACGAACGCGGGCACGATGTCGCCGCCCATGTCGTGGCGCGAGTCCGCGTTCGCGGCGTCCGACGTCACGGCGTCGATGAGCGCGTCCGTGTCGATGACGTAGTTGCCCATCGACGCGAGCACCTCGTCGGGCGAGTCGGCGAGCCCGACCGGGTCCTTGGGCTTCTCGCGAAACGCCGCGATCTTCGTCGGGTCCTTCGGGTCCGTCTCGATGACGCCGAACTGGTCCGCCATGGAGATCGGCTGCCGGATGCCCGCGACGGTGAGCTGCGCGCCGGACTCGACGTGCGCGTCGACCATCTGGGAGAAGTCCATGCGGTACACGTGGTCGGCACCGACCACGACGACGATGTCCGGCCGCTCGTCGTCGATGATGTTGAGGCACTGGTAGATCGCGTCGGCGCTGCCGAGGTACCAGTGCTTGCCGACGCGCTGCTGCGCGGGCACCGGGGCCACGTAGTTGCCCAGGAGCGACGACATGCGCCACGTCTTGGTGATGTGGCGGTCGAGGCTGTGGGACTTGTACTGCGTGAGCACGATGATGTGCAGGTAGTGCGAGTTCACGAGGTTGGACAGCGCGAAGTCCACCAGTCGGTAGATGCCCCCGAACGGCACCGCGGGCTTGGCCCGCGAGGCGGTCAGCGGCATGAGGCGCTTGCCCTCGCCCCCGGCGAGGACGATGGCGAGGACTCGTGGTGCGGCGGCCATGCCCAGACCGTAGCCCCTCGGGGCGGCACCCCGCAGCAGGGACCCGCATCCTGGGCGCGGCGCGCCCGCACGGACCGCGCGGGCGGTCATCGCGGGACCGCGGCGGGGGACTCGGCTACGGTGTGGCGCGTGAGAGTGGACCTGCTGACCCGTGAGTACCCGCCGCACGTCTACGGCGGTGCCGGCGTGCACGTCGCCGAGCTGTCCGCGGTCCTGCGCCGCCACGTCGACGTGCGCGTGCGCTGCTTCGACGGCCCGCGCGGCGAGGACGACGTGACGGGCTACTCGGTCCCGGGCGTCCTCTCGGGGGCGAACGCCGCGCTCGGCACGTTCGGCGTCGACCTCCAGATGGCCGACGACGTCGCGGGCGCCGACCTCGTGCACTCCCACACCTGGTACGCCAACCTCGGCGGCCACCTGGCGGGCCTCCTGCACGGCGTGCCGCACGTGCTCTCCGCGCACTCGCTCGAGCCGCTGCGCCCGTGGAAGGCCGAGCAGCTCGGGGGCGGGTACGCCCTCTCGTCCTGGGCCGAGCGCACCGCGTACGAGGGAGCGGCGGGGATCATCGCCGTGTCCGGCGGGATGCGCGACGACATCCTGCGCGTCTACCCGCAGGTCGACCCCGCGAAGGTGCACGTCGTGCACAACGGCATCGACCTCGACGGCTGGCGGCGTCCGGAGTCGGAGACGCAGCGCGGTGGCGCCGACGGGGTGGTCCGTGGTCTGGGCATCGACCCCGACCGCCCGGCCGTGGTGTTCGTCGGCCGGATCACGCGCCAGAAGGGTCTGCCCTACCTGCTGCGCGCCGCGCGCTCTCTGCCCGACGACGTCCAGCTCGTGCTGTGCGCCGGCGCCCCCGACACGCCGGAGATCGCCGCCGAGGTGAGCGGCGCCGTCGCCGAGCTCCAGAAGGAGCGCAGCGGCGTCGTCTGGATCGAGCAGATGCTCCCGCGCGCCGAGCTCGTCGCCGTGCTCGCCGCGTCCACCGTGTTCGTGTGCCCGTCCGTGTACGAGCCGCTCGGCATCGTCAACCTCGAGGCCATGGCCGTCGGGCTGCCCGTCGTCGGGACCGCGACGGGCGGCATCCCCGAGGTCGTGGACGACGGCGTCACGGGTCTCCTCGTCCCGATCGACCAGGCCGACGACGGCACGGGCACCCCGCTCGACCCCGACCGGTTCGTCGCGGACCTCGCGGCCGCCCTGACCCAGGTCGTGAGCGACCCCGAGCGCGCCGCCGCGATGGGCCGCGCCGCACGGCAGCGCGTCGAGGACCACTTCGCGTGGGACGCGATCGGGGAGCGCACGCTCGAGGTCTACCGGACGGTGCTGGGGCAGTCGTGACCACCGCGGGGAGCGACCGGGTCGACGAGGCGACGCGCCTCGTCGCCGCCGCACCCCGCGACGTCTACCAGGCCCTCGTCGACCAGGACGCGCTCGTCGCGTGGCTCCCGCCCGACGGCATGACCGGCCGCTTCGAGCGCTTCGACCTGCGCCCCGGCGGCAGCTACCGCTTGGTCCTCGCCTACGACGACCCGCAGGCCGACCCCGGCAAGACCGGCGACGGCACCGACGTCGTCGACGTCGCGATCGTCGACCTCGTCCCGGACCGGAGCGTCGTGCAGCAGGTCGACTTCCCGTCCGACGACCCGGCGTTCGCCGGGACCATGACGATGACCTGGACCGTCGAGCCCGCCGGTGACGGTGCGCGCGTCACCGTCCGCGCCTCGGGCGTGCCGTCGGGCATCTCGCCGGAGGACCACGCCGAGGGGATGGCGTCGTCGCTCGCGCACCTCGACGCGTACGTGACGTCGCGCTCCTGAGCCGCCGCGGGGAACCCGGCGGGTTGTCCACAGATCGGGTCGTGCGGGTTCCGCCCGTCGCGTGGTTTCGCTAGGTTGCTGGGCAGCCCGCACGCCTCATGGACGTGGCGTGCGGTGGTTCGCATCGATCTGCAGGGGGTCTCGTGCGTCGTTCTCGTGTGCTGTCCCGTGCCCGACGGCGGTCGTTCGCCGTGGGTGCCGTTCTTGCCGTGGGGTGGGTGGTCGCTGGGTGCACCGGCGGCGGCGACCCCGGTCCGTCGCCGTCGGTCGAGGAACCGGTCGCGCCGTCGCCGTCGGAGACGCCCGAGCCCACGCCGACCGAGACCGGGCCGGTGAAGCCGGAACGTCCCGCGGCGATGGAGCGTGACGACGCGGAGGGAGCCGCCGCCGCGGCGGAGTACTTCCTCGAGCTGTATCCATATGTCATGGCGACCGGCGACACCGCCGAGTGGGAATCGATGTCTCATCCCACTTGCCAGTCGTGCGCAGATTTTGTCGCTCAGGCCAGGACGGTCAAACAACGCGGAGACAAGTTCACAGGCGGGGGCGTTGAGGCCACCGTCGAGAGTCCGGAGCTCTACGTTCGGGACGAAGCTACTGGGATCTTCCCGCTCGACGTCACCCTGCATCAGGCGGCACTCGCGATCTTGAGCCCTGAAGGCGATGAAATCCACGCTGCGGAGGACCAGAGTGTTGTGCGACGCATCGAGATGGGTAGGAACGACGAAGCGTGGGTCGTCGTCGCGATCGCTGAGCTCGACCAGTGATTCGCCATCGAGCTTGCAGATGGGCCGTGCTTACCGTTGCGTTCGCAATGGGACTCGCAACCGTCCCCGCTCCGGCCGTTCACGCGATGCGGTACGTCTCCGATCCTGGCTACGGCGACATCGTCGGGCAGTCCACGGGTGACTCAATCAATATCGAAGCGGAACGTGCGACACGGGGCGGCGGTACGTACGAGACAGGAGGCGGGACCAGCGGCCCGGCGACGGAGCGGTACTTCCGTTCGACACAGAGGCTTTGCGAATTGTTCGACGGGCTGGACGACCCGACGTCGGACCTGTCGCAGGGGTGTGCAGACTCCGAGAGACTCTTGGAGGGAGAACAACTCGAGTGCGAGGCGGACTCGTACTACCTGGGCGCGCTGTACCGCCAAACCCGCGAGATCGGCGCGGACGGAACACCGGGTGCGTGGTCTGCATCCGGCGAGCCCGTCGCGGACCAGTCGTGCGTCACGCCAGCCGACCTCGCCGGAGAGGCCGAGCGCGCGTTCGCGACGCTCGCTATCGCGCCGTCATCGATCGTCGTGCAGCCCCCCGACGGGTGGACCCTGGTCAATGTCCCCACCATCACCTACACCCAGCCCGGGACCCAGACCCGGGACACGACCCTGCTCGGCATCCCCGTGCAGATCCGCGCCACCCCGCGGTCCTATGCGTGGGACTTCGGCGATGGTGCCACCCCGCTCACCACGACCGATCCAGGAGCGGCCTACCCTCACCACACCATCGCGCACACCTACGACCAGCCCGCCGACCAGGTCCAGATCACGCTCACCACGATCTGGTCCGGGCAGTTCCGCATCACCGGCACCCCCACCTGGACCGACGTCACCGGCACCGCCTCCACCACGAGCACCGCCGACCCCCTGCGCGTCTACGAGGCCCGGTCCCGCCTCGTCACCGACAACCTCTCCGACTGATGCGCCCCGGCCGTGGTCACGCTCCACGGCTGCGGCCGCCGTCTCCGACCGGCGCCACCACCCACCCCGCAGCCCTGTGTCGGAGGGGACAGCGGGGGACCCAGGGGACGTCGTCGAGCACAGGGCGCCGCCACCTGTTCGAGACCAACCCCCGTGTGCGAGATCAATCCCCGCGTGCGAGATCGACCCGAGCGTTCGAGATCGACCCTCGGGAGGTCGACCTCGCGACGCACGGGTCGATCTCGCGCGTCACAGAGGGTGGTTGGCGATGTTGTCGCGGGGCACCCACTGGCCGGGTCAGGATGCGGCGATCCAGAGGGTGGCGGCGCCGACGGCGTGGCGGGAGGCGCGGTCGACCTCGCGGAGGGCGGTGGAGCGCTGGTCCGCCTGCCAGAGGTTGACGGATCCACCGTCGTCGGCGGTCGCGAGGTCGACGATGGCGCGCAGACGCACCGCCTGGGTGAGCACCTGGACGGCGCGCGGTGGCACGGTCGCGGGGAGCTGCCACGCCGGGGCCGCGCCCGCACGCAGGTCGGCGATGGCGCCCGCCGCGTCGTCGCGCCAGCGCGCGACATCGAGCTCGTCGAGGGCGCGCGTGGCGAGGAGCAGGGCGGTGCGCAGGTCGCGCTCGGCCTCGGCGAGCGTGCCGAGGGCGCCGAGGACGCGCGTGCTCCACGGGCCGACCGAGGTCACGTGCCAGGTGACGAGGTGGCCGGGCTCGAGGTCGCTGCCGAACTCCGTGACCTCGGGCACGAGCGCCCACGACCCGGAGGACGTGGTGACGACGACGCACTCGCCGGCGTCGGTCGCGCGCGCCGCGGCCTCCGGCGGGACGCCGGTGACGTCGCCGGGGACCGGGGCGAGCGCCACGACCTCGCGTGCGTCGCCGGCCCAGGCGCCGGCCAGGTCCGCCAGGCGGAGGTCGCCGAGCGCTCCGGACACGACGTGCGGCTCGTCGTCGCGCTGCACCGCGCGGAGCAGGCGGGCCAGACCGTCGTCGTCGCCGAGGCGCGCGGCGCGCAGCCAGAGCGCCAGGAGCGCGCTGCGAGGGAGGGCGCCGGCGCTCGAGGCAGAGCCGGGTCCGGGACCGGGACCGGAGGCGTCGTGCGGACCCTCGGACGAGTGTGAGACCACGACGGCCAACCTATAGGGTCGGTGACCATGAGCGCGGTTCTCGACCTGAAGGGCGTCACCGTCCGACGTCACCCCAAGACCATCCTCGACGCGGTGGACTGGCAGGTGAACGAGGGCGAGCGGTGGGTCGTGCTGGGCCGTAACGGCGCCGGCAAGACGACGCTCCTCCAGGTCGCGTCCGCGCGGATGCACCCCACGGCGGGCACCGCCGACATCCTGGGCGAGCGGATGGGCCGCGTCGACGTCTTTGAGCTCCGGCCGCGCATCGGGCTCGCGTCCGCGGCCCTCGCGGAGCAGATCCCCGGAGACGAGACGGTGCGCGACGTCGTGCTCACGGCCGCGTACGGCGTCACGGGCCGGTGGCGCGAGGAGTACGAGGAGTTCGACGCGGAGCGTGCGAGCGACCTGCTCGCCGCGTTCGGCGTCGACCACCTGGCGGACCGCCTGTTCGGCACCCTCTCCGAGGGAGAGCGCAAGCGCACCCAGATCGCGCGGTCGCTCATGACCGACCCCGAGCTCCTGCTCCTCGACGAGCCGGCCGCCGGCCTCGACCTCGGCGGACGCGAGGAGCTCGTCGGCGCGCTGTCCGAGCTCGCGGGCGACCCGGCGTCCCCGGTGCTCGTCCTCGTCACGCACCACGTCGAGGAGATCCCGCCGGGGTTCACGCACCTGCTCCTGCTCAAGGACGGCGTCGTGCACACGGCCGGCCCGGTCGAGGAGGTCCTCACGGCCGAGAACCTCAGCGACGCGTTCGGCATGCCGCTCCTCGTCGCGCACGGTGGCGGGCGCTGGATGGCGCGCGCCGCGCGGGTGTGACGCGCCCGTCCTCGACCAGGTGCGTCGAGATGCGTGCACTGCGGGCGGAAATTCGGTAAAGTACACGTAAAGCGCGCACGTGGGAACGGGGGTCGAGATGGACTGGCTGTGGTGGGTCGGAGCGGCGCTTCTCCTTGCTCTCGTGGAGATCATCTCGCTCGACCTCGTGCTCATCATGCTGGCCGGCGGCTCGCTCGCCGCGGCTGGCGTCAACGCTGCCGGTGGGCCGCTGTGGCTCCAGATCGTGGCGTTCGCGGTCGTGAGCGCCGTCCTGCTGCTCACCCTCCGGCCGTGGCTCCTGCGCCACCTGCGGTCGCGGGTCCCGCTCACGGAGACGAACGTCGCCGCCCACGTCGGCCGCACGGCGCTCGCCGTCGACCGCGTGAGCGAGTTCGGCGGCCGCGTGAAGCTCGTCGGCGAGGTCTGGACCGCGCGGACCGAGCCCGACGCTCCCCAGATCCCCGTGGGGACGGAGGTGCGCGTCGTGCGGATCGACGGCGCGACGGCCGTCGTCGCGCCGCTGCCCGCGCAGCACCCGACCGGGTCGTGACCGACCGGCACGACCCGCACCGCGCCGCCGGGCGACCGGTCGCGCCGTCGACCAGGAGGTAGTCGATGAACGACCCCAGTCCCGGAACGATCCTCGCGTACGTCGTCCTCGCGCTGATCCTGATCTTCGTGATCGTCGCGCTCGTCAAGGCGGTGCGCATCGTGCCGCAGGCGGTCGCGATCATCGTCGAGCGCCTGGGCCGGTACTCGCGCACGCTCGAACCGGGCCTGCACCTGCTGGTGCCGTTCATCGACCGCGTGCGCGCCTCGGTCGACCTGCGCGAGCAGGTCGTCTCGTTCCCGCCGCAGCCCGTGATCACGTCGGACAACCTCGTGGTCAGCATCGACACGGTGATCTACTTCCAGGTCACGGAGCCCAAGTCGGCGGTCTACGAGATCGCGAACTACATCACGGCGATCGAGCAGCTCACCGTCACGACGCTGCGCAACGTCATCGGCTCGATGGACCTCGAGCAGACGCTCACGAGCCGTGACCAGATCAACGGCCAGCTCCGCGGCGTCCTCGACGAGGCGACCGGCCGCTGGGGCATCCGTGTCAACCGCGTCGAGCTCAAGTCGATCGACCCGCCGCCCAGCGTGCAGGGCTCCATGGAGCAGCAGATGCGCGCCGAGCGTGACCGCCGCGCGGCCATCCTCACCGCCGAGGGCGTCAAGCAGTCGCAGATCCTCACGGCCGAGGGCGAGAAGCAGGCGGCGATCCTCCGGGCCGAGGGTGACGCGCAGTCGAAGATCCTCACGGCAGAGGGCGAGGCGCGCGCGATCCTCCAGGTGTTCGACGCCATCCACGAGGGCGACGCCGACCCGAAGCTGCTCGCGTACCAGTACCTCCAGATGCTCCCGCAGATCGCGAACGGCAGCGCCAGCAAGCTGTGGGTCGTGCCGACGGAGTTCACCGCCGCGCTCGGGTCCATCGCCAAGGGCTTCGGTGGCGTGCCGGGGATCGACGGCGGGACGCCGAGCGGGACGCCCGCCCAGGACGCGGAGGCGGCCGAGGCGAGCGCCGAGGCGCGCCGCGAGCGCGAGCGCGACCGCGTGAAGTTCGGCGTGCCGTCGCTCACCGACCCGTCGGAGGCGCTGGCCGAGGCGCGCCGTCAGGCCGAGGCGGCCACCGCGGACGCGACGAGCGCGGGGACGCGGTCCGGTCTTCCGTTCGACCCGCAGACGGAGCGCGGCCAGCACCCGGGCGGCTCCGGCGAGCACCGCGCGGGCCCGCCGGAGCCGGGTGCCGCGACGCCGCGCCCGCTGGGCGGCCCCTCGCAGTACGCGCCGCCTCCGCCGCCGCCCGTCGAGGACGCGCCCGAGGCGGACGAGCCGCCCGCCGACGAGCAGCCGCCGTCGTTCCCGCCGCACCGCTGACCTCCGTGGTCGACGTCGCGCGGCCGGCGGCACCGCGACACCCCGTCGTGTCGCCGCCACGGCCGGGGTGACGCCCGGCGGACGCCGGTCCGCACCGCAGAGCCCCGCCCCGTCCTGGGTGCGGGGCTCTCGCGCGTCGTGGGACGTCGGTGCGGGCCCGTCGTTCCGCCGTCAGCGGATCGTATTGAGAGTGAGTGCTCACTCAGTTAGCCTCGACGACGTGACACCGGTCTCCGTCCCGCCCGACGCCCCGCCCGACGCCCCGCCCGACGCCCCGCCCGAGGCGCCTGCCCCCGAGCGCACGCGCGCCCGTCCGCTGTCGCGCGAGGAACGTCGCGACGCGATCGCCGCCGCGACGATCCCGCTGCTCGTCGAGCACGGCGCCGCCGTGACGACGCGCCAGATCGCCGACGCCGCGGGCGTCGCGGAAGGCACGCTGTTCCGCGCGTTCGCGGACAAGGACGAGATCCTGCACGCCGCCGTCGTGCGCTCGCTCGACCCGGCGCCCGCGGTCGCGGCGATCGGCCTGCTCCCGGACGACGACGGTCTGCGCCCGCTCGTGGTGAGCATCGTCGAGTTCCTGCTCGAGGCGCAGCGGGTCGGCATGCGGATCTTCGCCGCCGCGCACCAGGTGCTCGACCCGCACCGCCACTCAGCCGGTCGAGGAGCCGGCCCGCACGGGGACGCGGTGCCCGACCGCACGACCGCGGACCGCGCCGACGCAGTGCGCCGGATGCGGGCCGGGGCGGGCCCCGACGCCCGCCGGGCGGGCTTCGACGCGCGGGAGCGCTCCGCGCGGGAGATCGTCGGAGCGATCGAGCGCAAGCTCGCCGCCCACCGCGCGGAGCTGCGCGTGGAGCCCGGGCTCGCGGCGCGCGCCGTCTTCTCCCTCGTCTTCGGAAACGCCTTGCCGCACCTCTCGGGCGGTGACAGGCTCGACGCCGTGCAGCTCGCCGACCTGATCCTGGGCGGCATCGGAGCGGACGTCACCACCGACCCCTCGCCCTGACGGGCGTCCTGTCACCACGTCTGCGACAGCCCTCGCCCGGCCCGTTCGCGGATCGAGCCCGCGGCGCCCCTGGCCCCCGCGGCCCCGACCGCCCGTCCCCGTAGCCCCCACCCGGACAGGAACCCCATGCTCGTCAGCCTCTTGCGGACGCGGTTGCGTCCCTACCTGACACCGATCCTCATCCTCCTCGGCCTCCAGCTCGTCGCGACGCTCGCGTCGTTGTACCTGCCGAGCCTCAACGCCGACATCATCGACCAGGGCGTCACGCAGGGCGACACCGCCTACATCATGCGCACCGGCGGGCTCATGCTCCTCGTGAGCCTGGGCCAGGTCGTGTGCGCGGTCGCGGCCGTCTACTTCGGTGCGCGCGTCGCGATGTCGTTCGGCCGCGACGTGCGCGCCGGGCTGTTCACCAACGTGCAGCGCTTCTCCGCCCAGGAGATGGGCCAGTTCGGCGCGCCCTCCCTCATCACGCGCACGACGAACGACGTGCAGCAGGTGCAGATGCTCGTGCTGCTGTCCCTGACGATCATGGTCATGGCGCCGATCATGCTGGTCGGCGGCGTGGTGATGGCCCTCCAGGAGAACGTCGAGCTCTCCGGGCTGCTGCTCGTCATCGTGCCCGTGCTCGGCGTGAGCGTCGGGCTCATCATCTGGCGGATGGTCCCGTACTTCCGGCAGATGCAGAAGAAGATCGACGGCATCAACGCCGTCCTGCGCGAGCAGATCACGGGCATCCGCGTCATCCGGGCGTTCGTGCGCGAGCGGCGCGAGGCCGAGCGGTTCGACGTCGCGAACGACGCCCTGTTCGACGTCTCGCTCAAGGCGGGCAAGCTCATGGCGCTCATGTTCCCGACCGTCATGCTCGTCATGAACGCGTCGAGCATCGCGGTGCTGTGGTTCGGCGGGCGCCAGATCGACGCGGGCGACATGGAGGTCGGTGCGCTCACCGCGTTCCTGTCCTACCTCATGTACATCCTCATGGCCGTGATGATGTCGACGATGATGTTCATGATGGTGCCGCGCGCGGCGGTCTCCGCCGAGCGCATCACGGACGTCCTGCGCACGACCGCCACGGTCGTCGAGCCGGAGCGGCCCGTGGCCCTCACCTCGCGCACCGGGCGCGTCGAGCTCGACGGCGTCGAGTTCCGCTACCCGGGCGCCGAGGACCCGGTGCTGCACGACGTGTCGTTCGTCGCCGAGCCCGGGCAGACCACGGCGATCATCGGCTCGACCGGTTCCGGCAAGACGACGCTGCTCAACCTCGTGCCGCGGCTGTTCGACGTCACGGGCGGCTCCGTGCGGATCGACGGGACCGACGTGCGTGACCTCACGGGCGCGGACCTCGGGTCGCTCCTCGGCCTCGTGCCGCAGAAGGCGTACCTGTTCTCCGGCACGGTCGCCGACAACCTCCGGTACGGCCGCCCCGACGCGACCGAGGAGCAGATGTGGGAGGCGCTCGACGTCGCCCAGGCACGCGACTTCGTCGAGGCGCTGGACGGAGGTCTCGACGCACCCGTCGCGCAGGGTGGGACGAACTTCTCCGGCGGCCAGCGCCAGCGACTCGCCATCGCCCGTGCGATCGTGCGCGAGCCCGCGGTCTACCTGTTCGACGACTCGTTCTCCGCGCTCGACTACGCGACCGACGCGCGCCTGCGCGCTGCCCTCGCGCCCCGCACGCGGCACTCCACGGTGATCGTCGTCGCGCAGCGCGTCGCGACGATCCGCGGCGCCGACCAGATCCTCGTGCTCGACCACGGCCGCATCGTCGGCCGCGGCACGCACGCCGAGCTCCTCGAGTCCAACGAGACGTACCAGGAGATCGTCTACTCCCAGCTCTCGATCGAGGAGGCAGCATGAGCGGCGAGCAGGACGCCTCGCGCACGCCCGCGCCGTCGGGCCCCGGTGCGCCCGGGACGGACACGCCCGACGCGAAGAGCCGCGACGTCGCGTCCACGCGCATGGCCGGACGGCCCCGTGGCGGCGGTCCCGGCCCCATGGGCGGCATGGGGGTGCCCGGGGAGAAGGCGCTCGACTTCAAGGGCTCCCTGCGCCGGTTCGCGGCGTCGCTGCGACCCGAGCGCGTGCCGATCGTCGCCGTCGTGATCCTCGGCGTCGTGTCGGTGGCGCTCGCCGTCGCCGGCCCCAAGCTCCTCGGCAACGCGACGAACATCATCTTCGCGGGCGTCGTCGGCTCTCAGCTCCCCGCGGGCGTGACGCAGGCCCAGGCCGTCGACGCGCTGCGCGCCCAGGGGCAGGACCAGATCGCGGACCTCGTCTCGGGCGTCCCCGGGCTGGTCCCGGGCGAGGGCATCGACTTCACGGCGCTCGCGACCGTGCTGGCGTGGGTGCTCGCGGTCTACGTCGGCTCGTTCCTGTTCGGCTGGTTGCAGGGCCGCATCACGGCGATCGTCGTGCAGCGCACCGTCTACCGGCTCCGCGGCGAGGTGCAGGCCAAGCTCGGGCGCCTCCCGCTGTCGTACTTCGACCGCAACGCGCGCGGCGAGATCCTCTCGCGCGTGACGAACGACATCGACAACATCTCCCAGACGCTCACGCAGACGCTCTCGCAGCTCGTGACGTCGGTCCTCACCGTGTTCGGCGTGCTCGGCGTGATGTTCTGGATCTCACCCCTGCTCGCGGTGGTCGCGCTCGTGACGGTGCCGCTGTCCGTGATCATCACGGCGCAGATCGCCAAGCGATCGCAGCCGCAGTTCATCCAACAGTGGGCCGCCACGGGACGCCTCAACGCCCACATCGAGGAGATGTACACGGGGCACACGCTGGTCAAGGTCTACGGCCACCAGCAGGCCGCGATCGACGACTTCGAGCGCGAGAACGGCGCCCTGTACGACGCGAGCTTCAAGGCGCAGTTCATCTCCGGCACGATCCAGCCGGCGATGGGCTTCGTCGCGAACCTCAACTACGTGATCGTCGCCGTGGTCGGCGGCCTGCGGGTCGCGTCGGGCACGATGACCCTCGGCGACGTGCAGGCGTTCATCCAGTACTCCCGCCAGTTCACGCAGCCCATCACGCAGATCGCGTCGATGATGAACCTGCTCCAGTCGGGCGTCGCGTCGGCCGAGCGCGTCTACGACCTGCTCGACGCCGAGGAGCAGACGCCGGACCCGTCGCCCGCAGAGACGGTCGACCCGGTGCGCGGCCGCGTCGCGTTCGACGACGTGTCGTTCTCCTACAGCCCCGACACGCCGCTCATCGAGCACCTCGACCTCGTCGTGGAGCCCGGCCAGACGATCGCGATCGTCGGTCCGACGGGTGCGGGCAAGACCACGCTCGTCAACCTGCTCATGCGGTTCTACGACGTGGACTCGGGCCGGATCACGCTCGACGGCGTGGACACGCGGGACATGACGCGCGACGACCTGCGCTCGGACATCGGGATGGTCCTCCAGGACACGTGGCTCTTCCAGGGCACGATCGAGGAGAACCTGCGCTACGGCGTCCGCGACGGGCGCGACGTGGGCGAGGAGGAGTTCCTCGCGGCGACGCGCGCGACGCACGTCGACCCGTTCGTGCGCACGCTGCCCGACGGGTACGCGACGGTGATCGACGACGAGGGCTCGAGCGTGAGCGCGGGGGAGAAGCAGCTCCTCACGATCGCGCGAGCGTTCCTCGCCGACCCGGCGATCCTCGTCCTCGACGAGGCGACGAGCTCGGTCGACACGCGCACGGAGGTGCTCGTGCAGCAGGCGATGAACGCGCTGCGCGAGGGCCGCACGTCGTTCGTCATCGCGCACCGCCTGTCGACGATCCGCGACGCCGACACGATCCTCGTCATGGAGCACGGCTCGATCGTCGAGCAGGGCTCGCACGACGAGCTGCTCGCGGCGGGCGGCGCGTACGCGCGGCTGTACGAGAGCCAGTTCGCGGCGCCCGTCGGCGCCGAGGCGCAGGACGCGGTGGACGCCGCCGCGGCGTCCGCGGGGCGGCCGGCGGGCGGCTGACGAGCGGCCGGCAACGCCTCGGCCCCCGTGGGTCCACCTGAGGGTGGACCCACGGGGGCCGACCTGCGAGACGATGGGGACCTGCGCTCAGGCGAGCGAGAGGAACAGCTTCTCGAGCTTCGCCACGTCGAGCGTCGGGTCCTCGCCGTCCTCGGCCGGCTCGGTGAGGCACTGGCGCATGCCGGACGCGATGATCGCGAAGCCCGCGCGGTCGAGCGCGCGCGACACGGCCGAGAGCTGCGTGACGACGTCCTCGCAGTCCCGCCCCTCGTCGATCATGCGCACGACGGCCGCGAGCTGGCCCTGGGCGCGCTTGAGCCGGTTGACGACCTTGTCCATGTCGGTGCGGTCGAGCTCCACGGGTGTTCTCCTGCGTTCGTCTCGGAGGGGCGGCAGCGAGCATGCTGCCGGAGGGTCTGCGTCCGCCGGAGGAGCGGCGTCAGGGTCGGGGTCGGTGGGGGCCGGTGTCAGGCGCAGGTGCAGCGCTGCTCGGGCGGCACCTCGGCCATGACCTCGTCGGCGTGCATGCCGCAGCCGGTCCAGGTGGTCTTGCCGCACGTGCGGCACAGGGCGGGACTGCACACGGTGTGTCTCCTCGGGTGGGGGTGGGTTCGGTCTCGGGGCGGGCGGGGCGGGGCTCGGTGCGCGGTCGGGGAGGACCCGGGGCGCGGGTCGTGCAGGATCAGCGTCGCACGGCTCCGCCCGCGGCCTGCCACGCGCCGAGCCCGCCGGACAGGCTCGTGGCGGCGTAGCCGAGCGACCGGAGCTGGCGGGCCGCGGTGCGCGAGCGCATCCCGGACGCGCACACGACGACGACGGTCGCGCCGTCCTGGAGGCGCCGGGGCGCGGCCGACGGCACGTCTGCGAGCGGCACGTGCACGGCCTGGGGCGCGTGCCCGGCGCGCCACTCGTCGCGCTCGCGCACGTCGAGGAGCGTCGCGCCGTCGCGGACGAGTCGCACGGCCGTGGCGGCGTCGACGGTCGGGCGCACGCCGCCGTCGTCGGTGGAGCGGGAGAACAGGCGGCGGAGGTGGTCGATCATGCGGGGACTCCTTCGAGGGTGCGCGTGGTGCGCGGCGTGGCGGTCAGGGTGAGCCAGCCGCCGGAGAGGTTGCGCGCGTCGAGCCCGGCGGCGAGCAGGACACGGGTGGCCAGGTAGGAGCGCACGCCGCTCGCGCAGTGGACGGCGACGGGCCGGCCCGCGGCGGCCGCGCGCACCTCGTCGAGCCGCGCGCGCAGCTCGGTGTGCGGGACGTTGAGGGCGCCGTCCAGGTGCCCGGCCGCGTGCTCGGCGCGCGAGCGGACGTCGAGCACGAGCGACGTCGTGGCGACCTCGTCGAGGTCGGTCGCGTGCCACTGCGGCATCGTGCCGTCGAGCGCGTTCTGCGCGACGAATCCCAGCATGTTGACGACGTCCTTCGCCGCGCCGTAGGGCGGCGCGTACGCGAGCTCGAGCTCGGCGAGGTCGTCCGCGGTGAGCCCGGCGCGCAGCGCGGTCGCCAGGACGTCGATGCGCTTGTCCACCCCGGCGCGACCCACGGCCTGCGCGCCGAGCAGGCGGCCGTCGGGCGCGAAGCTCGCCGTCACGTGCACGGGCTCCGCCCCGGGGAACCAGCCCGCGTGGTGCGCCGCGTGCACGCGGACCTGCTCGTGCGCGATCCCGGCAGCGGCGAGCGTCGTGTGGCTCGGCCCGGTCACGGCGGCGGTCAGACCGAACACGCGCACGATCGCCGTGCCGAGCACGGGCGCCTGCGGCGTCGTCCGACGGCCCAGCATCGCGTCGGCGGTACGCCGGCCTTGGCGGTTGGCCGGGCCGGCGAGCGGAACCGGGCCGGTCGCCCCCGTCACGGCGTGCACGACCTCGACGGCGTCGCCGACGGCCCACACGTGCGGGTCGGACGTGCGCTGATCGGCGTCGACGCGGATCGCGCCGCGCTCGCCGAGCGCGAGACCCGCGGCCGCGGCGAGGTCGCTCGCGGGCCGCACCCCGACGCTCACGAGCACGACGTCGGCGTCGACCACCGTGCCGTCGGCGAGAACGAGCGCGACGGCGTGGTCCGCGCCGGCGGGCCGGGGCACGACGGCGGTCGCGGACGTCCCGAGGTGGAGCCCGACCCCGTGGTCGCGCAGCTCGTCCGCGAGCAGCGGCGCGAGGTCGGGCTCGAGTGGCGGGAGGACCTGGTGGGCACGCTCGACGACGTCGACCACGAGCCCGCGCGCGACGAGGGCCTCCACCGCCTCCAGGCCGATGAACCCCGCGCCCACGACGACGGCCCGCACCGGGGCGGTGCGCCCTGCCGCGACCTCGGCCTCGAGGCCAGCGAGCCGCTCGACGAGCGCGTCGAGGTCCGCGATCGTCCTCAGCGTGTGCACCGCCGGGTGGTCGAGGCCCTCGACCGGCGGGAGCACGGTCGTCGCGCCCGGTGCCAGGAGGAGCGCGTCGTAGGCGAGCTCGTAGGACCCGTCCTCGGCCGTGACGGTGACCGTCCGCGCGGTCCGGTCGATCGCCGTGACGCGGTGCCGGGTCCGGACGTCCAGGTCGAGGCTCGCGCGCAGCGACGCGGGGGAGTGCAGCAGGAGGGCGTCGCGGTCCGCGATCTCGCCCGACACCTGGTAGGGCAGGCCGCAGCCCGCGAACGAGACGTGTTCGGACTGCTCGAGCACCACGATCGACGCGTGCTCGTCGAGGCGGCGGGCGCGCGCGGCGGCGCTCATGCCGCCCGCGACGCCGCCGACGACGACGATGCGGCGTGGGCCGTCGGTGTCGGACGGGTGGGTCGTCGAGCCGGAGGTCGAGGGGATCATGGCTCGACGATACCCCCGGGGGTATCGATCGACGCAAGCCGTCGGGCTGAGAGGTCCGTCACGGGACGTCTCCGGGCGGTGGGCCCCTCACAGCCGACGAACAGCCACGCCATCCGGGCGGCACACGCCTGCTCCGTAGACACGGACCATGAGCACCTCGACCTCGAACCCACCCCCGCACGACCCGCCCGCCGTCCGGCGCCTGCCCCGACGACGACGGCGCGTCGCGCTCGTCGCGACCCTCGCCGTGCTGCTCCCGCTAGGAGGCGCGACGGCGTGGGCGCTGGACCGCTTCGTCGTCGAGCACGTCGAGATCGCCGACGTGACGGCGTACGAGGCGTCCCAGGGCGCCGACGCGGACGGGACGTCGGAGCAGGGCACGACGGCGGACGACAGCGCGGGCACCTCGGCCGGCACCTCCACGGCCGCTGCGACCGTCGACGGCGACACCTACACGTCCGACGGCACGAGCATCACGGTCTCCCGGGTGACCGCCGGCTCGGGCGACGACACCGTGACGTACTACGTGGCCGACGTCGTGCTCTCGGACATGACGGACCTGCGCTCCGCGTTCGCGCAGGACGCGTTCGGCACGAACATCACGGAGACGACGTCCGACATCGCGGCCGACCACGACGCGGTCCTCGCGATCAACGGCGACTACTACGGGTTCCGCGACACGGGCATCGTGATCCGCAACGGCGTCGTCTACCGGGACGAGGGCGCGCGCGAGGGCCTGGCGCTCTACCGCGACGGCCACGTCGAGGTCTACGACGAGACGACGACCGACGCGCAGACGCTCGTCGACGCGGGCGTGTGGAACACGCTGTCGTTCGGGCCCGCGCTCCTGGAGGACGGGGAGGTCGTCGACGGGATCGACGACGTCGAGGTCGACACGAACGTCGGGAACCACTCGATCCAGGGGGAGCAGCCTCGCACGGCGGTCGGGGTGGTCGACGAGAACCACCTCGTCCTCGTCGTCGTGGACGGCCGCCAGGAAAGCTACTCCCGCGGCGTGACCCTGCCTGAGCTCGCCGGGATCATGCAGGACCTCGGCGCGACGACCGCCTACAACCTCGACGGCGGCGGGTCGTCGACGCTGTACTTCGACGGCGAGGTCGTCAACAGCCCGGCGCAGGGGCGTGAGCGCGGCACGTCCGACGTCCTCTACGTCGCGGACGGTGCGTGATGGCCGCCGCGACCACGGACGCACCTGCGGCCGTGCCCGGCGCGGACGCCGCCCGGACCGCCGTCGTGGTCCCCGCGTACCAGCCCGACGCACGCCTCGTCGCCCTCGTCGACGCGCTGCGGACCGCGGTCCCCGGGCTGCCGGTCGTGGTGGTCGACGACGGCAGCGACCGGCGGTGCGGGGGCGTGTTCCGCGCGGTGCGCGCGCTGGGCGCCGTCGTGCTCGCGGTGCCCGTCAACCGCGGGAAGGGCCACGCGCTGCGCACCGGGGTCCGGTGGGTGCGCGACCGGTTGCCCGGCCACGGCGTCGTGTGCGCCGACGCGGACGGGCAGCACACGGTGCTCGACGTGCTGCGCGTGGCGGCGCGGTCGCAGAGCGAGCCCGACGCCGTCGTGCTCGGCGCGCGACGCCTCGCGGGCGACGTCCCGCTGCGCAGCCGCGTGGGCAACGCCGCGACGCGCTGGGCGTTCACTGCCGCGACGGGCACGCGCGTGCGCGACACGCAGACCGGGCTGCGCGCCTATGGGCCGGGCCTGCTCGACGACCTCCTCGCCGTGCGCGGCGACCGGTACGAGTACGAGCTGCGCGCGCTCCTCGACGCGACCCGCGCGGGCCGCCGGATCGTCGAGGTGGACGTCGCGACGGTCTACCTCGACGGCAACGCGTCCTCGCACTTCCGGCCCGTCGCGGACTCCCTGCGCGTGTGGGCGCCGCTGCTGCGGTTCGCCGCCTCGTCGCTCGGCTCGGCCGCGGTCGACGTCGTCGCGCTGCTCGCGCTGCACGCGCTCACCGGGTCGCTCCTGGCGGCGGTCGTCGGCGCGCGGCTGCTCAGCGCCGGGGCGAACTTCGCCGCCAACCGCCGCCTCGTGTTCGCGGGCGGGCGCGACGTCCCGCTGCGCGTCGCGGCCGCCCGGTACGCGGCGCTCGCGGCCGTGCTGCTGGCGGCGAGCTACGGGCTGCTTGCGCTGCTCACCGGTCTCGGCGTCCCCCTCCTCGTGGCGAAGGTCGGGACGGACGCGGCGCTCTTCGCGACGAGCTACGAGGTGCAGCGGCGGGTCGTGTTCGCGCGTCTCACCCCTGGACGGCGCGCTGACCGGCGTCGTGGCGCTCGACGAGGGCGGGCACGTGGTCGCGCGCGGTCCAGCGCCGGCCGACCCACTTGATCACCTCGACGAGCAGGAACACGACGAGCGCGAGCCCGAGCGTCTTGCCCCACTCGACGACGTCGATGGGGGCCGAGTCGAACCAGGAGTGCATGAACGGCGCGTAGACGAACACGGCCTGGAGGGCGAGGAGCGTCACGGCCGAGATCCAGATCACGCGGTTGCCGCGGAGCACGTCGAGCGTGAGGCTCGACCGGTCGAGGAACCGGCAGTTGAAGAGGTACGCGAGCTGGCCGAGCGCGAGCATCGTCACGGCGGTCGTCTGCGCCTCGGCGAGCGGGACGCCCTGGGCGCGCTCGACGTAGAAGAGCAGGATGGTCGCGCCGCCGATGAGCAGCGAGACGAGCAGGATGCGGCGCACGTACGCGCCGTCGAGGATCGACGCCTTCGGGTCGCGGGGGGCACGGCGCATGACGTCGGGCTCCGCCTTCTCGTACGCGAGCGCGAGGGACAGCGTGACGGCGGTGATCATGTTGATCCACAGCACCTGGACCGGCTGGAGCGGCAGCGTGAGGCCGAACAGGACCGCGACGAGGATGACGAGCGACTGCGCGCCGTTGGTCGGGAGGAGGAAGAGCACGGACTTGCGGATGTTGTCGTAGATCCGCCGCCCCTCCTTCACCGCGCGCTCGATGGTCGCGAAGTTGTCGTCCGCGAGCACGACCTCCGCGGCCTCCTTGGTCGCCTCCGTGCCCTTGATGCCCATCGCGACGCCGACGTCCGCCTGGGTGAGCGCCGGGGCGTCGTTCACGCCGTCGCCCGTCATGGCGACGACCTCGCCGTGCGACTGGAGCGCCGAGACGATCCGGATCTTGTGCTCGGGGCTCGTGCGCGCGTACACGTCGACGTCGCGCACCACCTGGCGCAGCTTCTCCGTGCTCATCTCCTCGAGCTCGGGACCGGTGAGCACGGCGGGCGCGAGGTTCTCGCCGGTCCCGTCGTGGGGGTCCACGATGCCCATCTCGCGGCCGATCGCGAGGGCCGTGCCCGCGTGGTCGCCCGTGATCATCTTCACGCGGATGCCCGCGTCGCGGCACTCGGCGATGGCCTCGATCGCCTCGGGCCGAGGCGGGTCGACGATCCCGACGAGCCCGCACAGCTCGAGCCCGTCCGCGACGTCGTCGTCGTCGAGGTCGTCCGTGCCCGCGGCCGCGGTCCGCCGGGCCGCGGCGAGCACGCGCAGGCCGCGCCCGCCGAGCGCGTCGATCTGCGCGTCCCAGAACGCGCGGTCGAGCGGCTCGGTGCCGCCGTCCTCGCCCACCTGGGTCGCGCAGCGGTCGAGCACGCGGTCCGGCGCGCCCTTGACGTGCACGTGCAGGCCGCCGTCGCGGTCGGCGTCGAGCGTCGCCATGAACTTGTTCTCGGACTCGAACGGCACGACGGCGACGCGGCGCCACCCCGTGGGGTCGACGCCGGCCTTCATACCGAGCGTGCGCAGCGCACCCTCGGTCGGCTCGCCCACGAGGCGCCAGCCGTCGGCGTCCGACTCGTCGGGCACGATCCGTGCGTCGTTGCAGAGCATCATGACGGTCGCCAGGGCCGCGAGGTCCCGGTCGTCGGTGAGGTCGGCGTGCCGCGTGCCCGACGCCGGTCCGTCGCCCGGGTCTCCCGCCGCACCAGGCGCGCCGGTCGACCCGGGGCGAGACGCGTCGTCGGGCACGGTCACGTCCCCCACGGGCGCGTATCCCGCGCCCGCGACCGCGAACGTGCGCCCGCTCGTGCGGACGGTGCGCGCCGTCATCTCGTTCTTGGTGAGCGTGCCCGTCTTGTCCGAGCAGATCGTGGTGACGGACCCGAGGGTCTCGACCGCGGGCAGCTTGCGCGTGATCGCGCGGCGGCGGGCCATCTGCTGCACGCCGAGCGCCAGCGTGATCGTCACGAGCGCGGGCAGGCCCTCCGGCACCGCGGCGACCGCGAAGCCGATCGACGCCGAGATCAGCTCCGGGACGGTGAAGTCGTGGAAGACCCGGCCGATGATCACCATGACGACGGCCATCGCGAGGATGAGCACCGCGAGCAGCTTGCCGAACCGGTCGAGCTGGCGCGTGAGCGGCGTCGCGAGGCTGCGGACCTCGGAGATCATGGTCTGGATCCGGCCGATCTCGGTCGCCGTGCCCGTCGCGGTGACGACCCCGACGCCCTGGCCCGCGGCCACGAGCGTGCTCGAGAAGAGCATGCTCGACCGGTCGCCCACGCCCGCGTCCGCCCCGACGGCCTCGACCTTCTTGGCCGCCGCGACGGACTCGCCCGTGAGCGCCGACTCCTCGACCCGGAGGTTCGTCGCCTGGATCAGCCGCACGTCCGCGGGCACGCGGTCGCCCGAGCGCACGCGCACGACGTCGCCCGGCACGACGTCGTCCGCGTCCACGCGTGCCCACGCGCCGTCGCGCCGGACCTCCGCGTTGACCGAGAGCATGTTGCGGATGCCCTCCAGCGCGCTCTCCGCACGACCCTCCTGGATGAAGCCGATGGCCGCGTTGATGACCGCGACCGCGAGGATGACCGTGAAGTCGACCCAGTCGCCGAGGATCGCCTTGAGCACCGCGGAGACGAGCAGGATGTAGATGAGGACGTCGTCGAAGTGGACGAGGATCCGCTTCCACAGCGGGTCCCGCTGCGGCGGGGGCAGCCTGTTGGGTCCTACCTCCGCGAGCCGCGCCGCGGCGTCCGCGTTCGAGAGCCCGCCCGCGTCCGTGCCCAGCTCGGCCAGGACGTCGTCGGGCGGGCGCGACCACGGCGCGTCGAGCGACCGCTCGGCGGTGCCTGCGGTGGACGGCGAGACCGCCGTGGCGGGGGTCGGTGCAGCGTCTGGCGCGGATCCCATGCCCCTATTCGACCCCCGATGCCCGGATCGCGCGAGAGACGAACGTCCGGCACGTCCGGGCGGACCGCCCCGGCCCTCTCTTCCAGGTGGCAGCGCCGCGCGGCGAGCCGCGCGACGCCGACGTCGGAGGTGGAGCGATGACTCACGCGGGCGCGGCGGACCAGACCGTCCTCGAGCTGCGGATCCACGGCGTGGCGAACACGCCGCCGCACGGCATGCTCGACCTCCCGCCGGGCGAGGTCGAGCAGTGCGACGGCGACGGCCTCGGTAGCTTCTGGGTGCCGACTGCGGCGGCGGACGCCCGCGACCGCGCCCCGGGCACGCCCGCGGCCCCGGTCGACCCGGGCGACCTCCACGCGATCCGCGCGGACGTGCGTCGCGAGGCCTACTCCTGGGGCGCGATGGCACGGTTCGGCACGTTCCCCCTCGCCGGGGTCGTCGGTGCCGTCGCGCGCGGCCTGACCCGCGCGCTCTGGGCGCTGAACGTCCCGTTCGGTCTCGCGAACGTCGCGTACTGGGCACGGCGCGTCCCGGGCGCCGAGGACGGCGCGGTGCACGACCCGCCCGCCCGGTCGTCGGACGAGACCGTCCCGCACGCCCGGCCCGAGCCGACCGCCGCCGCGGTCCGCGTCTTCGGCCTCGCGCTCACGCTCCTGCTCACCGCCGCCGTGACGACCGTCGCGGTCGTCATGGTCGGAGCGCGGTGCATGCGTCCCGGCGCGGAGGGGACGGACACCGTCCAGGTCTGCGCGCGGGTGCCGTCGGTGCTGGACGGCCTGGCACGCATGGCGCCGGGCCACCGAGCCGCCGTGCTCTCGCTCGTCCCGGTCGCCGTCGTCGTCGGCCTGGTCCTCCTCGCGCGGGCCGGGCAGGTCCGGTTCGACGAGCGCGTGTCGATCGCGCGCGCGGGCCAGCGGGACGGAGGCTCGGTCACGGGGCCGCTGCTGTACCGGGCGGGGTTCTGGAGCCGTCGGGTCGCCGGGCCGGCCGCACTCCTCGCGCACCTGGCCGGCGCGGTCGCGCTCGTCGCCGTCCTCCTCGCCTGGACGAGCGACCGCACCGCCGCGGGCACTGCCGCGGTGGCGGCCGGCTCGCTCGTGCTCGGGCTGGCCGTCGTCGTCGTGGGCGCGCGCAACGACGACGACGGCATCCAGGTGACCCCGCCGCGGTGGAAGGGAGCGCTCGCGGTCGCGACCCTCGTCCTCGCCGTCGTCGCGTGGGGGCTCGCGGCGTGGGCGAGCACGCGGCGCACCGGCACCGAGCCCGCGGCGTACGTCGGTGTCGACGTCGCCCCGACGGTCCTGGGCGCCGTCCTCACCGGGATCGCCGCGTCTGCGCTCCTGTGGCGTCCGCGCGTCCCGGAGGTCGCGCGCCGGGTGCGGTGGCGCGTCGCCTTGTGGTCCGCGGTGCCCGTCGTCGTCACGGGCTGCCTCGGCACCGTGGCCGTCGCGCGACGAGCCACCCCGGAGGGCGCCGTCGCCACGTACGGCGAGGCGACGACCCGGGCGCTCGTGCTCGTGGCCGTGGGGGTGCTCGCGATCCCGCTCGTCGGCGCGCTCGGCCGGGCGGCGAGGCCGGTGCGGTCGCAGGGCGCGGACCGCTGGGTGGGGTGGCACGGGACGGGTCCCGGGGTCCTCCTGCTCGTGGCGACCGCGACCGCGGCGGTCCTGACGAGCCTGCTCGTCCTCGGCGTCCAAGTCTACCTCACCGGTGGACGCGCCGCGCGGCCCGACCCCGAGGGTGCGCTGCTCGTCGACATCGTCCGGACCGTACCCGGGTACGAGGAGCTGCCGGTCCCCTCCGCGTACACCGAGTTCGGCATCGGTGCGGTCGTGCTCGGCGCGACCGCGGTCGTCGGGCTCCTCGTCCTCGCCGTGCCCGCGCTGCACGACCTGGTCCGGTCCTCGACGCGCTGGCTGCCGCGGGCCGTCGGCACGACGTCCGACGCCCAGGGCCCGACCGGCTGGGCCGCCGCGATCCTCGCGGGCGAGGAGCGGACGAGGACCGCCGGGACCGAGCAGAGCGTGGCGGACATGCCGCTCGCGGCGCGCCGTGCCGTGCGGACCCGCCAGGTCGCCGCCGTCACGCACCGCGCCGAGATCGCCGTCGGGGTGCTCGCGCTCTCCTCGTGGACGACGCTCGTCGTGACCGTCCTGCTCGGGCGCCCCGGCGAGTCGGTCGCGGGCGTGTGGGTGCTCGGCGGGACGTGGCTCACCGACCTCTCCGTCCCGCTCGTCGGGGCGCTCGCGGCCGCGCTCGTCGCGAGCTTCGTCGCCGCAGGGTCCGACGGGTTCGCCCGACCCTGGGGGCTGCTCTGGGACCTCATGTGCTTCCTCCCGCGCAGCGCGCACCCGTTCGGTCCGCCCTGCTACGCCGAGCGGACCGTCCCCGAGGTCGCCGCCCGGGTCGAGTCGTGGCTCGCCGCCGCGGACCTCCCGGCGGCCGAGCGGCCGGCAGCAATAGGGGACCGTCGCGTCGTGCTCTCCGCGCACTCGCTGGGTGCCGTCATCGCGACCGCGGTCGTGCTCGGCCGCGCGGGCAACCCCGTGCGGGCCGCCGGCGACGGCGCGCCCCTGCCCCGGACCGACGGCGACCAGCGCCTCGGCGTCGTCACCTACGGCGTCCAGCTGCGCGCGTACTTCGGACGGTTCTTCCCCTCGCTGCTGGGACCGCACGTGCTCGGCACACCGCCCTGCGGTGCGCCCCGGTGGCGGGGCGACCCGTGGGTCCGGCAGACCACGAACGCGCGCTCGCTGCTGCGGGCCGCGGTGCTCGAGCACGCGCGCCGGGAGCGGCGGGGGTCGGCCGCGGCGCGCGAGGTCGCCGCGCACGAGGCGCAGCGGACGCGGGTCCGGGAGGCTCGTGCCGCGTGGCGGGCCGCCATGACGGTGGCCGACGGCGTGCACGGGGACGACGCGCTGCTCGCGGTGCGGCGCGACGAGGTCGCCGCCGCGCAGGAGACGCTGGACGACGAGCGCCGGACCCTCGACCGGTTCGAGAGCGCGATCGGCGACCCCGCAGAGGGCGAGCGCCGGCAGGCTGCCGCCCGCGCGGCCGAGGCGGCGTACCAGGGCGTGCGAGGGACGCGCCCCACGGACGCGTCGCTGACGGACCTCCGGCGCGCGGCCGACGCCGCCTGGTCCGACGCCTCGCGCGGCCCGGGCAGCGCTCGCCTCGACCCCGCCACACCCACGCTCGTCCGCCTCCTGCGCGGCACGGACGACGCTCCAGCCTGGGTCAACCTCTGGCGTCGCACGGACTACCTCGGCTTCCCCGTGGTGTCGTACACCGCGAACGCGGTCGACCGCGGCGCGGACGAGGTCGACCGCGGTGCCTACCTGTTCACGGTCGCGACGCACAGCACGTACTTCCGTGCCTGGGCCTACCACGAGGCGCTCGACACGGTGCTGGACCGGCTCGGCGCACCGGTCCCGGGCCACAGACGCGGCGGGTGGCACTGGACCAGCGCGCCGCGGGAGCCCGTCGCGGTCGGGTGATCGGGGACAATAGGGGCCGTGAGTCCCGAGAGCCTGCACGTCGTGCACGTCACCGACCCCGCCGACGACCGCCTCGCGGACTACAACCGCCTGACCGACGTCGCGCTGCGGTCCAAGCACGAGCCGGAGAAGGGTCTCTACATCGCGGAGAGCTCGACGGTCATCCGGCGCGCGCTCGCCGCCGGGCACCGGCCGCGGTCCTTCCTCATGGCGGAGCGCTGGCTCGACGACCTCGCGGAGGACATCGCCGCCCTGCCGGTCGACGACGCCCCCGGCGGCACGGGCGGGCCCGTCCCGGTGTACGTCGGCGCGCCCGACGTGCTCGAGGCGATCACCGGGTTCCACCTCCACCGCGGGGCGCTCGGGGCGATGCACCGCCCGCCCCTCGCGAGCGTGCATGACCTGCTCGGTGGCGCCCGCGGCGGCATCGGGGCGCGGCGCGTCGCCGTGCTGGAGGACATCGTGGACCACACCAACGTGGGCGCGATCTTCCGTTCGGCTGCCGCGCTCGGGGTGGACGCCGTGCTCGTCTCGCCACGCTGCGCCGACCCGCTCTACCGGCGCTCGGTGCGGGTGAGCATGGGCACGGTGTTCCAGGTGCCGTGGACGCGGTTCGAGACCTGGCCGGGAGGGCTGGACGTGCTGCGCGACGAGGGCTTCGTCGTCGCCGCGCTCGCGCTCGCCGACGACGCGGTGAGCCTCGACGACGTCGTGGCCGACCCGCCCGAGCGGCTCGCGCTCGTGCTCGGCACCGAGGGCGACGGACTCTCGCGCGGCGCGATCGAGGCGGCGGACCGAGTCGTGACGATCCCCATGGCCGGGGGAGTGGACTCGCTCAACGTCGCCGCGGCGTCGGCGGTGGCGTTCTGGGCGACGCGCGTGCCCTGACCGCGGCGCGCACTGTCCCGGAGACGACGTCCGGCCTCCGGGAACAATCGGGCGAGACGGTGCGTTGGGCCCGTGTCCGTACGTCGTACGAGAAGAGGTTCCGTGCCGGTCCAGCCGTCCCCGTCCCTGTCTGACACCGCTCCGTCCCACGCCGCTCCGTCCCACGCCGCGACGCTCGCGGTCGCCGAGGAGCAGCAGCATCTCGACGCCGCTCTCGGGCGTCGCACCCAGCTCCTCGCCGAGCTGGACGCCCGGCTCGCCGTCCCTGCTGACCTTGACCTGCCCGGCGCGGAGGACGTCGTCGAGCGCTCGCGGCGCGCGGGGCTGCGCCGTCGGCGCACCGAGCTGGAGCGGGCGGAGAGCGGGCTCGTCTTCGGCCGCGTCGACACCGTCGACGGGGTCATGCGCCACGTCGGGCGCGTCGGCATCGCCGCGTCCGAGGACGACGCCGACCCGCTCGTGCTCGACTGGCGTGCCCCGGGCGCCCGCACCTTCTACACCGCGACCGCGCGGGAGCCCCAGGGCCTCGCGCGGCGCCGGCACGTGCGGACCGCGGGAGACCGCGTCACCGGCGTGGACGACGAGCCGCTCGGCGGCTCGGCGAACGTGGCGGACGGCGAGGGCGGCCTCGTCGGCGAGGGCGCGCTGCTGGCCGCCCTGTCCGAGCGGCGCACGGGCCGCATGGGCACCGCGGTCGCGACGCTCCAGGTCGAGCAGGACGCGATCGTGCGTGCCCCCGCCGAGCAGACGCTCGTCGTGCAGGGCGGCCCGGGGACGGGCAAGACGGTCGTCGCGCTGCACCGCGTCGCGTACCTGCTGTTCACGCATCCGCACCTCGCAGAGCGGGGCGTGCTCCTGCTCGGCCCGTCGTCGCGGTTCCTCGAGTACGTCGCCCAGGTGCTGCCCGCGCTCGGCGAGACGGCGGTCGTGTCGGCCACGTGCGACACGCTCGTCCCGGGCGTCGCGCCCGAGCGTGGCGAGGACCGGGAAGCGGCCGAGCTCAAGGGCCGCGCGCTGTGGCAGGACGTCGTCGCCCGGTACGCCGACTCCCGGGTCCCGGACGCACAGGCGCTGACCGTGCGCCTCGACGGCGAGCCGCTGACGCTCGACGCGGCCCGCGTCGCCCAGGTCCTCCGGGCCGCCCGCGCGGGCGGCCGCAGCGTGCTGGCCGCGCGCCGCCGGGCCGTGGACCTGCTGCTCGACGCGCTCGTCGACGAGGCGGCGGCGCGGCACGCGGAGCTGCTCGAACGCGTCGAGGAGGGGTTCGAGGACGTGCTCGGGAAGCTCGACGCCGGGCTCGTCGCGCGCGACGACCGCGCCCCGACGACCGGTGCGCGCGGCGGTGACGTCGACGGCGAGCTCACGGACGACGACCTCGACCGGCTCCGCGGCGACCTCGCACGCGACGTCGGGTTCACGGCGGTCCTCGACGCGTGGTGGCCCGTCGTCGACGCCCGCACGGCGCTCGCGGACCTGCTGGGCGACGCCGCGCTGCTCGCGCGGCACGCGCCGCAGCTCACGTCCGCGGAGGTCCGCCGGGTCACGGGCGAGCCCGCGGGCCTCGCGCCGAGCGACGTCCCGCTCCTCGACGCGCTCGCCGACGCGCTAGGCACCCCGGGCGCCCCCGGCGAGCAGGGCGAGTTCCTCGCGCAGCGCGCGGCGACCGGCCGCGACTGGGTCTACGGGCACGTCGTGGTCGACGAGGCGCAGGAGCTCTCGCCCATGCAGTGGCACATGGTGCTGCGCCGTTGCCCGACGCGTTCGGTGACCGCCGTCGGGGACGTCGACCAGACCGAGGCGCCGCACCGGCACACGGACTGGGCGGACGTCGTCGGCCCGGTCTTCGGGGAGCGCTGGCACCGCGCCGACCTATCGATCTGCTACCGCACGCCGCGCGAGGTCATGGAGCTCGTCGGGCCGGTGCTGCGCGCGGCGGGCAGCCGCAACGCCCCGCCCCGTGCGGTGCGCGACGCGGGGGTCGCGCCGCGCGACGTCGTCGTGCCCGACGGTGCCTCGGACGCGACCCTGGGCGCGGCGGTCGCGGTCGAGGTCGCACGCCTCGCGGACCGGTACGACGGTGGTTCCGTCGGGGTCGTGGCGCCGCGCGGACGGATCGTGCACCTGGGGGCCGCCGTGGGCGGCGTCCCCGTCCTCAGCACGTCCGAGGCGAAGGGGCTCGAGTGGGACGCGGTCGTCGTCGTCGACCCCGACGGCATCGCGGCGGAGCCGCGCGGCTGGAACGGGCTGTACGTCGCGATGACGCGCTGCACGCAGGAGCTCGCGCGGATCGTCGTCGGCGCGCCGTCCGGGCTCGGCTGACGCTCTCGCTCAGCCGCGGGAGGGCGACCGGGCGAACCGGTCGACCTCCCGCGCGACGACCTCGACGAGCGTCGGGTCGCCGAGGGGCAGGAAGTGCCCCGCGAGAGGCAGCTCGACGTTCCGTCCGCCCTCGATCCGGCCCGTCTCGGGGATGTGCGGGTCGAAGCGCGGGTACACGGCCGTGATGCGCGCGTCCACGCCGCGCTCCGCGGCGAGCGCGAGCAGCGCCGCGTCCCGGGGCGAGAACGCGCGCAGCGTGCGGCCGACGAGGTAGCGGGCGTACCGCGACCCGCTGAAGGGGGTCGCGACCGCGACCATCCCGGCGACCCGCGGGCCGGCGGGGGAGAGCATGACGCTCTTGCCGACGAGACCGCCCTTGCTGTGGGCGACGAGGACGACGTCGCGCAGGTCCGCCTCCTCGAGGAAGCGCGCGGCGAGCCGCGCGCCCTCGACGAAGGGGCGCCGGTTGTACCCGAGGCCGGGCACCGCGAGGACGCGGTACCCGGCCGCCGCGAGAGCCTCGGCGACGGGTGCGAGCAGGTGCCACGTCTCGAGCACCCCGGGGAGCAGGACGGCGGTCCCGCGCACGCCCGTCCCGGTCGGGACGGGGCGGCGTGGGTGCCGGGCCGCCACGACCTGACGCGCGGCGACGTACGCGTAGTCCACCGCGCGCTCGCGCAGGCGGAGCCTGCCGACGGGCTTCCGGTCGGTCATGACCGGCCTCTCGTCGCGGGGCGGGAGTCCGGGCGCGGGGCTCGACCGAGGGGCGGGGCCATCGCCCCAGCATGGCGCGCCAGGCGGGACGGTGCGAGGGCGCCCGCCGAACCGTCGTCCCCGAGCTGTGGGTCGTCGGCGCCCGGTGAACCCCGTCACATGACGGCCGGGGGCTGGTTCCGACCGGGCGGCATAGATTAGCCTCACCTATGTGAGTGGAACCTCAGTTGTCCCGAGCGCGATCGGGGCGTCCGGTACCCCGGCGCTCGCCGGGCACGACCTGCGGCTGTCCTACGACGCGCGCACCGTGGTGCACGGCGCCGCGCTCGAGCTCGCACCGGGGGCGGTCACGGCCCTGATCGGCCCCAACGGCTCGGGCAAGTCGACGCTCCTGCGCTCGCTCGCTCGCCTGCACCGTCCCGACGCCGGGACCGTCGCGCTCGACGACGCGCCCGACGCGCTCGCGCTGCACCCCAAGGACTTCGCGCGGCGGGTGACGCTCCTGTCGCAGAGCCGACCCACGCCGTCGGGCGTGAGCGTGCGCGACGTCGTCGCCTACGGGCGCCACCCCTACCGCGGCCGGTTCCGCGCCAACGACCCCGACGGCCCGCGCGCGATCGCGCACGCCATGGACGTCACGGGCATCACGACGATGGCCGACCGCGGCGTCGACGAGCTCTCCGGCGGCGAGCTCCAGCGCGTGTGGCTCGCGACGTGCCTCGCGCAGGACACGCAGGTGCTCCTGCTCGACGAGCCGACGACGTACCTCGACCTGCGCTATCAGGTCGAGCTGCTCGACCTCGTGCGCGACCTCGCGACGGAGCACGGCGTGGCCGTCGGCGTCGTGCTGCACGACCTCAACCAGGCGGCCGCCGTCGCCGACCAGGTCGTCCTGCTCCACTCGGGCGTCGTGCGCGCCACGGGCCCGGCCGACGCCGTGCTGACGTCGGAGCTCCTCACCGAGGTCTACGGCATCCACGTCGACGTCTACACGCACCCCCTCACGGGGCGCACGTGCTGCGAGCCGCTCGGGCGGCACGCCGCGCGGCTCGACGCCGCCGTCCTCGTCTGACCTCGTACCACCCCCGACGTACCACCCCACGACGTACCCGCACAGACCCACCGCCCGGCCCCGACGCGCGCCCCACCGGCCCGCCCGACGGAGCACGGCCGGGCACCGACCGAACCCGAAGGACACCCATGCGCTCGACCACCCGTTCCCTCGCCGCGGGCGCCCTCGCGCTCGCCACGGCGCTCGCGCTCACCGCGTGCGGCACGACCGAGGACCCCGCGGCCGCCGACAACGACGCCGACGCGACGACGGACGCCGCGTCCGGCCCCGTCACCGTCACCGACGAGCGCGGCGAGGTCACGCTCGACGCCCCGGCCACCGACATCGTCTCGCTCGAGTGGGGCCTCACGGAGAACCTCGTCGCGCTCGGCGTCGAGCCCGTCGGCCAGGCCGACGTCGAGGGCTACAACACGTGGGACACGGTGGCGCCGATCGACGCGAGCACGCCCGACGTCGGCACGCGCGGCGAGCCCAGCCTCGACGCGATCTCCGCGCTCGAGCCCGACCTCGTCGTCACGACGACGGACCTGCCGGAGAACGTCATCGCGCAGATCGAGGAGGTCGCGCCCGTGCTCGCGCTGCGCGGCTCCGACGGCGAGGACCCGATCGGCTACATGCGCTCCACGGTCGAGACGCTCGGCACCGTGACCGGCCGCGAGGACGAGGCCGCCGCCGCGCTCGAGACCTACGACGCGAAGATCGCCGAGGCCACCGCGGCGCTCGACGAGGCCGGGCTCGCCGGTGCCGACTTCACGATGGCGGACGGCTGGGTCACCAACGGCGCCGTCTCGATCCGCATGTACACGCCGGGCTCGTTCTTCGGCGCGATCGGCGAGGAGATCGGCCTCGTCAACGCCTGGACCGAGGGCGGCGACCCCGACTACGGGCTCGCGCAGACCGACGTCGAGGGCCTGACCCAGCTCGGCGACGTGCAGTTCCTCTACGTCGCGAGCGAGTCGGAGGCGAACCCGTTCACGGACGGCCTCGCCGGCAACGCCGTGTGGGAGCAGCTCCCGTTCGTCACGGCCGGGAACGTGCACCGTCTGCCCGACGGCATCTGGATGTTCGGCGGCCCGCTGTCCGCGGCGGCCTACGCCGACGCGGTCGTCGACGCGCTGACGGCTGCCTGAGACCGGTCCGCACCACCACCGGGCGCGGTCGCGCCCGGGCGACGAGAAGGCTGACGAGAACCACTGTGCTGACGAGGACACCGTGACGCGGCGCGAGCAGCGCACGACGGCGGAGCCGGACACCCTCCTCCTGGAGGACCCGGCTCCGGCCGTCGTCCCGGCGCCGGGCGCGACCGGTGACGGGGGTGCGGGGGACGGCGCGCCCACCGACCCGACGGCGGCCGCGCCGCGCGTGCGGACGTCGCCCCTCGGGATCGCGGGGGTGTTCGTCGTCGCGGTCGTGGTCGCCGCGGTGCTCGCCGCCGTGCACCTCACGCAGGGCACGGCCGACGTCGGGCCTCTCGACCTCCTGCGCCTGGCCACGGGCGGCGACGGCGTCGACCAGACGGTCGCCGTCCTCGTCGCCTCGCGCGTGCCGCGGCTCCTCGCGGGACTGCTGCTGGGCGTCGCGCTCGGCGTCGCCGGCGCGGTGCTCCAGTCGGTCGCGCGCAACCCGCTCGCGTCGCCCGACACGCTCGCGGTGAACGCGGGCGCCTACCTCACGGTCGTGGTGGTGGCGGCGTTCGGGATCTCGATCCCGTTCTACCTCCAGGGCGGGCTGGCCTTCCTCGGCGGGCTGGCCGCGGCCGGCCTCGTGCTCGTCCTCGCGCGCGGCGGCGCCGACGGCCCGACCCGGCTCGTGCTCGCCGGGTCGGCGATCATGCTCGCGCTGCACTCGCTGACCATGGTCCTCCTCGTGCTGTTCGAGCAGGAGACGATGGGCCTCTTCGCGTGGGGGAGCGGGTCCATCGTCCAGTCCGGCACGCGCACGGTCTCGATGGCGACGCCCGTCGTCGTGGTCGGCGTCCTCGCCGCGCTCCTCCTCTCGCGCCGACTCGACCTCCTCGGTCTCGGGGACGACGCCGCGACCGTCCTCGGCGTCGACGTGCGCCGCACGCGCGTCCTGTCCGTCCTCGTCGCGGTGCTCCTCGCGTCGATCGCGGTGACCGTCGCGGGGCCGGTCGGGTTCGTCGGCCTCGCCGCACCGGTCGTGGCGCGGCTCGTCGCGCGCCGGGTGCCGGGGCTCGGCCGGCACGTGCTGCTCCTGCCGTTCGCGGCGATCGTCGGCGTGATCGTGGTCCTGGGTGCCGACGTCCTGCTCCGCCTCCTGCTGCCGGGCATGCTGTCCATCGCCGTACCGACCGGCATCGTCACGACCGTCCTCGGCGCGATCCTGCTCATCTGGCTCGCGCGGCGCCTGCGCGACTCCGGGCCGGCGTCGTCGCGCGGCGCGCACGGCGCGCTCAGCCGCCCGCGCTCGCGGCGGGCCGTGCTCGTGGTCGTCGTCGTCCTGTCGCTCGCGGTCGCCGCGGCCACCGTCGCGGGCCTGCTGCTCGGCGACCGGGTCGTGCTGCTCGGGGACGTGGCGAACTGGTGGAACGGCCTCGCCGGGCGCCACGTGACGTTCGTCCTCGACCAGCGCTTCCCGCGTGTGCTCGCCGCCCTCCTCGCCGGCGCCGCGCTCGCGCTCGCGGGCACGATCGTGCAGGCCGTGTGCCGCAACCCGCTCGCCGAGCCGAGCCTGCTCGGCGTGACGTCGGGTGCCGGTCTCGGTGCCGTGACGATGATCCTGCTCGTCCCGGGCGTCGGGATCTGGCCCATGTCCGCCGCTGCGGCGATCGGGGCGTTCGCGGTGTTCGGGCTCGTCTACGGGCTCTCCTACCGCGGCGGGCTCAGCTCGGACCGGCTGGTGCTCATCGGCATCGGCGCCCAGGCCGGGGTGATGGCGCTCATCACGCTGCTCGTGGTCGTCGTCGCGCCGTGGGACGTGAACCTCGCGCTCACGTGGCTCTCCGGCTCGACCTACGGGCGCACGCTCGAGCAGCTGATCCCGGTCGCGCTCGCGCTGCTCGTGCTCACGCCCCTCACCGCCGTCTACCGTCGCGACCTCGACGTGCTGGCGCTCGACGACGACACCCCGCGCGTCCTCGGCGTCGCGCTCGACCGCACGCGCCTGCTCCTGCTCGCGGCCGCCGCGCTGCTCACGGCCGCCGCCGTGTGCGCCATCGGGGCGCTCGCGTTCGTGGGCCTCGTCGCGCCGCACGCCGCGCGGGCGCTGGTCGGCGCGCGGCACGGTCGCGTCGTCCCGGTCGCGATGCTGCTCGGGGCGCTCCTGGTGTCCGTCGCCGACACGCTCGGCCGCGTCGTCATCGCCCCCGAGCAGATCCCCGCGGGTCTCGGCACGGCCCTCCTCGGCGCGCCGTACTTCGTCTACCTGCTGTGGCGCAGCCGCGGCCGGGGGGCGTGACGCGTCTCACGGTGCCTGGGCCGGGTCCGCGTCCCGGACGGGTTGACCCCGCCGAGGGGGCGTAGGTTAGCCTCACCTGTGTGAGCCAGACCGTCGCCGCACCCCGCACCCGCGCTCGTCGTCCCGTCGCCCGGGCGACCGCGCCGTGGCGCTTCTTCGACGTCCAGGTCGCGCGGGTCGAGCAGCTCTCGCCCAGCTTCCGCCGGTTCACGTTCACCGGCCCGGAGCTCGACCTCTTCGGCGACCCCGGCCTCGACGTGCGGATCAAGTTCGTCCTGCCCGCGCCCGACGGCGGCTACGAGCACCTCGTGCGGGACGCCGAGTCCTGGTACGCCGCGTGGCGCGACCAGCCCGAGGAGCGGCGCAACCCGCTGCGCACGTACACGACCGTCGCGGTGCGTCCCGAGGCGCGCGAGGTCGACGTCGACGTCGTCCTGCACGGCGACGCCGGCCCCGCCTCGCGCTGGGCGCTGTCCGCCGAGGTCGGCACGCCGCTCGTCCTGCTCGGCCCGGACGCGACGTTCGACGGCCCGGTCGGTGGCATCGAGTTCCGGCCGCCGACGCGCCCGCACGCGCTCCTGCTCGCGGGCGACGAGACCGCGCTGCCCGCGATCGCCGCGATCTGCGAGGACCTGCCCGCGGACGCGTGGGGCGAGGTCTACGTCGAGGTGCCGCACGTCGGCGACGCGCGCGACCTCGTCACGCCCCCCGGCGTCCGCGTGACGTTCCTGGCCCGCGACGACGTCCCCGGCGGGGTGCACGACGCCCACGGCGCGCGCCTGGTGCCCGCCGTCAAGGAGGCGGCCGAGCGCATCCTCGGCGCGGGTGTCCTCGGGACGGACCCGCCGGCCCAGTGCCGCACCGCCGAGGACCTCGAGGACGTCGACGTCGACGCCTCGATCCTCTGGGAGGTCCCGGGGCTGCTCGAGGAGGACACCGTCCTCTACGCGTGGCTCGCGGGCGAGGCGAGCGTGATCAAGACGCTGCGCCGCCACCTCGTCGCCGACCTCGGCGTCGACCGCCGCGCCGTCGCGTTCATGGGCTACTGGCGCGAGGGCCGCGCCGAGAGCTGACACGCCCTCACGAGATCAGAGAAGTGGCCCCTCACCGAGCGCGGTGAGGGGCCACTTCTCGCATCTCGGCGCGCGGTCGCCGGTCCGACCCTGGTCTGGACGGGAACGGGAAAGGGAGGCCGACCGGCCTCCCTTTCCAAGATATAGCGCACGGGGGGCCTTGCGGCAAGGCCCCCCGGGGGGCGCAGAATCTCCGTTCGTGCGTGGGCCGTCGTCGGTCCGCGCCATCCTGATCGACCTCGGACCGGAGCTGATGACGTTGCCCGACGCCCCTGTGACCGCTGACCGCACGACCGACCCGACCGCACGTCCGACCCCGGGCGCCGCCCACACTTTCGATCTTCCCGAGCGGCTCGCCGCGAAGGCCGATCCCGCCCTCGTCGCAGCCGACGAGCGGCACTTCGCCGCGATCGCGGCGAGTCTCGAGCACTCCGTCGCGGACCTCTCGCAGCGCCTTGATGCGGCGCGCCTCGCACCCGGCGGGAGCGGGACCGAGGCGCTCGAGCGCGACCAGGAGATCCACCGCCTCAGCGGTCGCCTGCGGCTGCTCCAGCGCTACGGCGTCGACCTGTGCCTGGGCCGCATGACGTTCGCCGACGGCTCCGCCCCGGTCTACGTCGGGCGCGTGGGCCTCACGGACCCGGCGGGGGAGCGGCTGCTCGTGGACTGGCGCTCGCCCGCGGCCGAGCCGTACTTCGCCGCGACGCCCGCGCACCCGCTCGGCCTCGCGGCGCGGCGCCGCTACCGGTGGACGCGCGGTCGCGTCACGGACTACTGGGACGAGGAGCTCGTGCCCGACGGCGCGGGGTCGGGCGCGGCGCTCGACGACCAGTCCGCGTTCGTCGCGAGCCTCGGCGCGAGCCGGTCGCCGCGCATGCGGGACGTGCTCGGCACGATCCAGGCCGACCAGGACGCGATCGTGCGCGCGGGCTCGCGGGGCGCGCTCGTCGTCGACGGCGGCCCGGGCACGGGCAAGACCGTCGTGGCGCTGCACCGCGCCGCCTACCTGCTCTACGCCGATCCCCAGGTGGGCGGCGGGCACGGAGGCGTCCTCGTCGTCGGGCCGAGCCGCCCCTACCTCGCGTACGTGGCGGACGTGCTGCCAGGCCTCGGCGAGGAGGGCGTGCAGACGTGCACGCTGCGGGACCTCGTGCCCGAGGGCGCGGCGGCGCGCCCCGAGACCGACCCCGAGGTGGCGCGCCTCAAGGCGTCCGCCGAGCTGGTCGCCGCGATCGAGCCGGCCGTGCGCTTCTCGGAGCGCCCGCCCGCGGAGGGGATGGAGGTCGAGACGCCGTGGGCAGACGTCTGGCTCTCGACGGCCGACTGGGCCGAGGCGTTCGAGTCCGTGGACCCCGGCACCCCGCACAACGAGGCGCGCGACGACGTCTGGGCCGCTCTGGTCGAGATCCTCGTGGACAAGACGGTGGGCGAGGGAGCCTCGGAGGACGCCGGGGACCTGTCGGCCGACGACGTGCGCCGCGCCCTGCGCGGCCACCGTGCGCTCGGCGCCGCGTTCGACCGCGCGTGGCCGCTCGTCGAGGCGACGGACCTCGTGGCCGACCTGTGGTCCGTGCCCGCCTACCTGCGCCTGTGCGCGCCGTCGCTCACGCCCGAGCAGGTGCGCGCGCTCCAGCGTGCGGACGCGCAGACGTGGACGACGGCGGACCTGCCGCTGCTCGACGCTGCCCGGCAGCGCCTGGGCGACCCGGAGGCGTCGCGCCGCCGTCGCCGCAACGCGGCCGCGGCCGCGGCCGAGCGCGCCCGCATGGACGACGTCGTCGACCACCTCGTCGCGTCCGACGACAGCGAGCTCATGGTCATGACGATGCTCAAGGGGCAGGACCTGCGCGACGCGCTCGTCGACGAGGGGGCGATGGTCACGGCCACGCCCGACCGGCTCGCCGGTCCTTTCGCGCACGTCGTCGTCGACGAGGCGCAGGAGCTCACCGACGCGGAGTGGCAGATGGTCCTGAGCCGCTGCCCGTCGCGCAGCGTCACGGTCGTCGGGGACCGCGCGCAGGCCCGTCACGGGTTCGCGGAGGGGTGGAGCGAGCGGCTCGGGCGCGTCGGGTTCGACCGGGTCGCGGAGGCGTCGCTGAGCGTCAACTACCGCACGCCGCAGGAGGTCATGGCGGCGGCGGAGCCCGTCATCCGGGCCGCGCTCCCGGACGCCAACGTCCCGACGTCGGTGCGCAGCACGGGCGTGCCGGTCGCCTACGGCTCGGTCGCGGACCTCGACGGGGTGCTCGACGGCTGGCTCGCCGAGCACGCCGAGGGCACGGCCTGCGTGATCGGCGGCGCGGGGACCGTCGCGGCGTCGGCCGAGTCGATCTCGGCGCGGCTCGACGAGGACGGGGCGTCGCGCGTGCGGGTGCTCACGCCCGAGACGGCGAAGGGCCTCGAGTTCGACCTCGTCGTGCTCGTGGACCCGCAGGCGTTCGGCGACGGCGTCGAGGGCGCCGTGGACCGCTACGTCGCGATGACGCGCGCGACGCAGCGGCTCGTCGTCCTCGAACGCTGACGATCTCCCGCCGAGCACGATGTGGAGGTCGTCAAGAAGCCTGTGGCGACCTTCATGTCGTGCTCGGCGGAGGGGGCGGTCAGGCGACCGGGACCGCCAGGTCCTCGACGACCTCGACGCCCGGCAGACGCCCGAGGAGGTCGCCGGGCAGCAGGAGCTTCGAGGCGCGCACGCCGCTGCCGATGAGCGCGAGCTCGCCGTCCGTCACGACGCGCGAGTCGACGAGCACGCGCCACCCCGCCGGCAGCCCGACGGGCGTGATGCCGCCGTACTCCATGCCGGACTCGGCCGTCGCGCGCTCGGTCGGCAGGAACGACGCCTTGCGCACGTCGAGGAGCTTGCGGACGCGCGTGTTGACGTCGGCGCGCGTGTGCGCGCGCACGACCGCGGCGGCGATCCGCTCGTCGCCCGCCCGGGCGCCGCCCACGACGACGCAGTTCGCCGACGCCTCGACGGGCAGGTCGAACGCGGCGTTGAGCGTCGCGGTGTCCGCGAGGTCGGGGTCGATCTCCGTCACGGCGACGAGCGCCGCGACGTCCGGGTCGACCTCGGCCCAGCGGCGCAGCGCGTCGGCGGTGGCAGGGGCGACGAGGTCGAGGTGGTCGAGGGCCGGCTCCCAGGTGAGCGAGCCGAGCGTGGGCAGGGTCGTGCGGGCGTCCATGGCGTCAGCCTGCCATCCGGTGGGCCGTCGTGCGGCGAGAGCCGGGGGAGGAGGTTCAGGTTGAGGTCGAGGGTTGGTGGCAAACCCTCGAGCGGGAGTCGAGGGTTGTGACGGGCATCTCGGACGAAGCCGACGGCTCTCACCTGCGGAGTTGACACCCCGTCGCGGCGGTCGTTCACTGGAAGTGTTCGAACGCATGTTCGAACAGTGGTGGGTGCAGAACGACGCCCCCAGCAGTCGACGCGCGGTGCGCGTCCCGTCCGAGCAGCATCCCGGGAGGCGAGATGACCCTTCTCGCCGACCCCGCCGAACGGGCGGGGACACCAGGCCCGACGGCCGCGGCCTCCGACAAGGCCGAGCGCGCCCGCGCGGTCCTGCGCCGTGCGGAGGAGCGTACGGGCGTCCGCCGACACCGCCCGGTCGTCGCGCCCGCGGTCCCGGCAGCACCGGCCGCCGCCCCGCGCGCCGACACGGTCCTGCTCGCCGACGTCCCGCGCGTCGACGTCTCCTCGCCGACGGTCGCCCGGCCGACCCCTGTCGTGCCGGCCGAGCGCCCGGCGCGCGCCCGCCACGTCACGACGCGGGACGCGAGCCGCGACGTGATCCCGGACGAGCGGGTGTGGCCGGTGCACGACGCGCTCGTCCCCCTCCTGCCGCTCGGCGGGCTCCAGCGCGGCACGGTGGTCGCGGTGCGGGGGTCGACGAGCCTCCTGCTCGCGCTCGTCGCGCGGCCGTCGCGGTCCGGGGCGTGGACCGCCGCCGTCGGGTTCCCCGCGGTCGGGCTGCTCGCGGCCGCCGACGCCGGCGCGGACCTCGACCGCGTCGTCCTCGTCCCGCGGCCCGGCCCTGACGCGGCGCTCGCGATCGCGGCGCTCGTCGACGGCCTGGACGTCGTGGTCGTCGGGCCCGACGCCGCCCTCACCGACACCGACCGGCGCCGCCTCACCGGCCGTGCACGCGAGCGCGGGGCGCTGCTCGTCGCCGCCGGGGCGTGGCCGGGCGCGCACGTCGCGCTCACCGTGACGGGTGGCGGCTGGTCCGGCGCGGACCGCGGGGCGGGCTGGCTGCGCCGCCGCTCGCTCGTCGTCGAGCGCGCGGGCCGCGGGGGTGCCGCACGCCCCACGCGGGTCGAGGTCGAGCTCCCGCTCGCCCACGAGGACTGGCCTGCGTTCCTCGCCGAGGACGCCCGGGGCACTCGGCCCGCCGCCGAGACCGGTGCCGCCGACGCCGGCCCCGTCCCCGCCCACGTCGATGACCCCGACCGGCCCTCCCGGCTCCGGCTCGTCGGATGAGCACGAGCCCGACCCGCACGGCGGCCCTGTGGGTGCCGGACTGGCCGGTGCTCGCGGCGATGGCGGTGCGCGACGTCCCCGCGCACGTCCCCGCCGCGACGCACGACGGCCGCCGCGTCGTCGCCGTCTCCGCGACCGCGCGCGCCCAGGGCGTGCGCCGGGGCATGCGCCGCCGCCGGGCCCGCGAGTGCTGCCCCGAGCTCGAGCTGCTCGACGTCGACGACGCGCGCGACGCCCGCGAGTTCGAGCCGGTCGCGCTCGCGGCCGAGACCGTCGTCGCCGGCCTGGAGATCACCCGGCCCGGCCTGCTGCTCCTGCCCGCCGCCGGGGCGAGCCGGTACCACGGGTCCGACGCCGCGCTCGCGGAGGCGCTCGTCGCGCGCGTCGCCGAGCGCACCGGGCACGAGAGCCAGGTGGGCGTCGCCGACGGCATCCTCGCGGCCGTGCTCGCCGCGCGGGACGCCGACGTCGTGGTCCCCGGCGGCTCGGCCGCGTTCCTCGCGCCGCGGCCCGCGCGCGACCTCGCGCACGTCGCCACGCGTCCCGACGCCGCCGTCGCGATCGACGAGCTCGTGGACCTCCTGGGCCGGCTCGGCGTCCGTACCCTCGGGGCGCTCGCGGCCCTGCCGCCCGCGACGGTCGAGGGACGGTTCGGCGACCTCGGCGCGTGGGCGCACCGGCTCGCGCGCGGCGAGGACCTGCGCCCGCCCGCGCGGCGCCGCGTCGAGCCCGACGTCGCGGTGAGCGCCGAGCTCGACCCGCCTGCCGAGCGCGTCGACGTCGCGACCTTCGCCGCGCGCCGGCTCTCCGAGGACCTGCACGACCAGCTCGTCGCGCGCTCGCTCGTCGCCGGGCGGCTGCGCATCACCGCACGGACCACCGAGGGCGACGACCTCGAGCGGACCTGGCGGCTCGACGGGCCGGGCGCGATGAGCCCGGCGCGCCTCACGGACAAGGTCCGGTGGCAGCTCGAGGGCTGGCTCACCACCACGTCCGCCCGGGCCGGGCGCGCGGCCCGGGCCGCACGGCAGGGCAGGCGTGGTGGCGAGCGCGGCGGCTCGCCCGGCGGCGCCGACGTCGTGCCCGACGTCGCGCCGCTGGCCCGCCTGTCCCTCACGGCCGAGGAGGTCGTCCCGGCGGGGGCGGAGCAGCCGCGCCTGTGGGGCGCGTCGAGCGGGGAGGACGCGCGCGCCCACCGCGCGCTCGGGCGCGTGCAAGGGCTCCTCGGCGGCGACGCCGTCCTGCGCGTCGAGGTCCAGGGCGGGCGCGACGCGACCGACCGCGTGCACCTCGTGCCGTTCGGGGAGGACGTCGCGCGCCCGCGCGACCCGGCCCTGCCGTGGCCCGGCGCGCTGCCGAGCCCCGCGCCGGCGGTCGTGCCCGTCGAGCCGCAGGACGTCGTCGTGCTCGACGCCGCGGAGCGGCCCGTCGTCGTCGACGCGCGCCTCGCGATGAGCGGCGAGCCCGCGACCGTGCGGTGGCCCGCCGCCACGGCGGAGGAGGGTCCGCGCCGCCCGGCGGCACCCCGGGGCGAGGCGGCGTTGCCCGGTCCGGGGTCCGCGCGCGCCGTCGTGGACTGGGCCGGGCCGTGGCCGCTCGCCGAGCGCTGGTGGACCCCCGCGCCGCGGCGCCGGGTGCACGTCCAGGTCCTGCTCGACGACGGCCGCGGGCTCCTCCTCGCGAGCGCCCGCGGGCGCTGGACCGTGGAGGGCCTCTATGACTGACCGGACGACCGCTCCCCGGTACGCCGAGCTGCACGCCCACTCCGCGTTCAGCTTCCTCGACGGCGCGTCGCACCCCGAGGAGCTCGCCGCCGAGGGCGCGCGGCTCGGGCTGTCGGCGCTCGCGGTCACCGACCACGACGGCCTGTACGGCGTCGTGCGCTTCGCCGAGGCGGCGCGCAAGGTCGGGCTGCCGACGATCTTCGGCGCCGAGCTGCACCTGCCCGTCGTCGAGGACGGGCGGACGCCCGCGGGACCGCCCGTGCTCGACCCGCCCACCGGCGTGCCCGACCCGCGCTCGACCCACCTGCTCGTCCTCGCGCGGGGGACGCAGGGCTACCGCAACCTGTCGAGCGCGATCGCCACCGCGCACCTCGCGACCGGGACCAAGGGCGCCGCCCGCTACGACCTCGACGCGCTCGGCGCGCAGGGCGCGGGCGAGTGGCTCGTGCTCACCGGCTGCCGCAAGGGCTCCGTCCGGCGGGCGCTCGTCACCGCCGGGCGCGCCGCGGCGCGCCGCGAGCTCGACCGGCTCGTCGCCGTGTTCGGCGCGGACAACGTGGCGGTCGAGATCACCGCGACCGACGACCCGCGCGACGCCGACCTGCACGCGGCGCTCGCCGACCTCGCCGCCGAGGCCCGCCTGCCGCTCGTCGCGACGACCGCCGCGCACTACGCCAACCCGCGCGACGCCGACCTCGCGGGGGCGCTCGCCGCGGTGCGCGCCCGCTCGTCGCTCGACGACCTCGACGGGTGGCTCCCCGGGGCCCCGACGACGCACCTGCGTTCGGCGGCGGAGATGCTCGCACGCCACCACCGGCACCCGCAGGCCGTCGCGACGGCAGCCGCGCTCGGGGACGAGTGCGCGTTCGACCTGCACCTCGTCGCGCCCGACCTCCCGCCGTACCCCGTGCCGGACGGGCACACCGAGGCGACCTGGCTGCGCGAGCTCGTGCGCCGCGGCGGCGAGAACCGGTACGGGCCGCGCGACCAGGAGAAGATCACGGGCGCGTGGGCGCAGATCGACCACGAGCTGCGGGTCATCGAGGACCTGCACTTCCCGGGGTACTTCCTCGTCGTCTACGACCTCGTGGAGTTCTGCCGGGTGAACGGGATCCTCGCGCAGGGCCGCGGGTCGGCCGCGAACTCCGCGGTCTGCTACGCGCTCGGCATCACGGCGGTCGACGCGGTGAAGCACGGGCTGCTGTTCGAGCGCTTCCTCGCGCCCGAGCGCGACGGCCCGCCGGACATCGACGTCGACATCGAGTCGGGGCGGCGCGAGGAGGTCATCCAGCACGTCTACGCGAAGTTCGGGCGCACGCACGCCGCGCAGGTCGCGAACGTCATCTCCTACCGGCCCAAGTCCGCGGTACGAGACGCCGCCCGCGCGCTCGGGTACGACGTCGGGCAGGCCGACGCGTGGAGCAAGTCCATCGAGCGCTGGGGCTCGCTGCGCGGCCCCGACCCGTCGTCGCCCGCGGCGGACCGGGCGGCGAAGGAGCGGGCGATCGCGGCGAAGACCCCGGGGTCCACGAGCCCGGCCGCGTCGCCGGTCACGACGCGGACCGCCCGGAAGGACGCCGCGACGGCGCGGCTGTGGGGGAGCCGCGACTGGTCGCCCGACCTGAGCGGCCGGGGCGGGCGCGTCGTCGACCCGCTCGCCGTGGACGAGGGCGAGGTCCTGCGCGCGGACGACACGCACGACGTCGTGCCGGCGCACCGGCCGCCGTCGGCCGCGCAGGAGGGCGAGATCCCCGACGCGGTGCTCGACCTCGCCGACCGGATGCTGCGCCTCCCGCGGCACCTGGGCATCCACTCGGGCGGCATGGTCATGTGCGACCGCCCCGTCATCGAGGTGTGCCCCGTCGAGTGGGCGCGCATGGAGGGCCGCACGGTCCTGCAGTGGGACAAGGAGGACTGCGCGGACGCGGGGCTCGTGAAGTTCGACCTCCTCGGTCTCGGGATGCTCACGGCGCTGCGCATCGGGTTCGACCTGGTCGAGCGGCACGAGGGCGGCCCGCGCCTCGCGCTGCACACGCTGCCCGAGGACGACCCGGCGGTGTACGACCTGCTGTGCGCGGCCGACACCGTGGGCGTGTTCCAGGTCGAGTCGCGCGCGCAGATGGCGACGCTCCCGCGCCTGCGGCCGAGGACGTTCTACGACATCGTCATCGAGGTCGCGCTCATCCGCCCCGGGCCGATCCAGGGCGGGTCCGTGCACCCGTACATCAACCGGGCGCGCAAGCGGGAGAAGGTGACGTTCCTGCACCCGCTGCTGGAGAAGTCGCTCGGCAAGACGCTCGGCGTGCCGCTGTTCCAGGAGCAGCTCATGCAGATGGCGATCGACGTCGCGGGCTTCTCGCCCAAGGAGTCCGACCAGCTCCGGCGCGCGATGGGGTCCAAGCGGTCCGTCGAGCGCATGGAGGAGCTGCGCGGGCGGCTCATGGACGGGATGCGGGAGAAGGGGGTCACCGACCCGGCCGTGCGCGAGGAGATCTACGACAAGCTCAAGGCGTTCGCCGACTTCGGGTTCCCCGAGTCGCACGCGTACTCGTTCGCGTTCCTCGTCTACGCGAGCTCGTGGCTCAAGGTGCACCACCCCGCCGCGTTCTACGCGGGCCTGCTCGCGGCGCAGCCCATGGGGTTCTACTCGCCCCAGTCGCTCGTGGCGGACGCGCGCCGCCACGGCGTCACCGTGCTGCGCCCCGACGTCAACGCGTCCGACGTCGAGGCGACGGTCGAGCGTCTGCCGGCCGACCATGCGGCTGCGCCCGCCGACCCTGCGGATACCGACCGTCCTGGCCTCCGGACGGGCAGCAACCGCATGGTCGGCGGGGAGGTGCGGATCGACACCCGGTTCGGGCCGGAGCCCGATCTCACGCTCGCCGTGCGGCTCGGGCTCGCGAGCGTGCGCGGGCTCGGGAAGGACGCGGCCGAGCGCGTCGTCGCGGCGCGCGGGGCGCCGGAGGAGGGGCGACCGTTCAGCGACCTGCGCGACCTCGTGCGGCGCGTCGACCTCACCACGGCCCAGCTCGAGGGGCTCGCGACCGCCGGGGCGACGGACTGCTTCGGCGTGACGCGGCGGGAGGCGCTGTGGGCGGCGGGCGCGCTCGCGCAGGAGGGTCCGGGGACGCTGCCGGGCGTGAGCGTCGGGGTCGAGGCCCCGGCGCTGCCCGGCATGACCGACGTCGAGACCGCCGTCGCCGACGTGTGGGCCACGGGCGTGTCCGCCGACTCCTACCCGACGCAGTACGTGCGCGACGGCCTGACCGCGGCGGGCGTGCTCACCGTCGTCGGGGCGGTCGAGGTGTCGCGCGAGATCGAGCAGGTCGACGAGGCGGAGCGCGCGGCGGGCGAGGTGCCGGGGACGCGCCCGCACCCGTCGTCGCGCGTCGCGGTGGGCGGCGTCGTCACGCACCGCCAGCGCCCCGGGACGGCCGGGGGCGTGACGTTCCTGTCGCTCGAGGACGAGACGGGCATCCTCAACGTCGTGTGCTCGCCCGGGCTGTGGCAGCGGTTCCGGAAGGTCGCGCGCGGGTCGGCGGCGCTCGTCGTGCGCGGGCGGCTCGAGCGGGCCGACGGCGCCACGAACCTCGTCGCGGAGCACCTCGCCCCGCTCTCGCTCCAGGTCGCGACGACGTCGCGCGACTTCCACTGACGTGTTCGTCGCCGTCCGGTGGCACGCGTGGTAGGAACGGAGCGGACGAGGCCCGGCGCGTGCGACGACGGGCGTCCGCACCGGCTCACCGACGAGAGGACCCGCGATGCCGCCTCGGCTCAGCGCCCGCACGATGTTCTGGACCGGCGTCGGCCTCACCGTGGGGAGCGCCCTCGTCCAGAACGTCGGTCTCGCGAACCTCACCTACTCGTTCACCGGCACGTGGCTCGTGGGCCTGCTGCTCACCGTGCTGCAGGTCGCGTTCACCGGCGGCGTCGTGCTCGCCGCGGGGTCGTTCGTCGTCCGGGCGCTGCGGCCCGACGACGGCGCCCCGCACAAGGCGGCGACGTCGACGCCGTGGGAGGACCGCGACAACCGGCTGTCCTGAACCGCGCCCTGCGAGCGTCCGAGCGGTCCGGGCGCCCGTGGCGTGCTGACAGCTCCTCGGGAGCCGGGCTACCGGGCGATCGGTGCGGCGACGCAGACCTCGAACGTGTCGCGTGCGCGGCGCAGCAGGTACCGGACCTCCTGCGCCTCCTGCTCGTTCGCGTACTCGTCGCGGTAGCTCCAGCGCACGCGCGCCCACACGAGCGTGTCGCCGACCTCCTCGACGTCCTCGAGGTGCGCGACGACGCCGACCAGGCCGCGCTCGCGGAACCCGCGCGCGGTCTCGGTGGTCGACTCGCGCACGTCCTCCGGGTCGGCGAGGAGCACCGACCCGGTCGACCCGACCACGAGCGCCGGGAACGCGTAGCTCTCGCCGATCGTGTCGAGGTCTCCCGTCGAGAGCGCGACCCCGTAGGTCGTGAGGAACGTCTGGACGTCGTCGGCGTCGAAGGACTCGGTGGAGGGATCCATGGTCCCGTTCTACCCCGTCCGTCCGGCGTCGGCGCGGCCGGGCGCCCCCGGCCCGGCGTCAGGCGGGCAGGGCCGCGGTGACCTGCTCGAGGAGCGCGAGGTCGGCGAGGATCGTCGCGTGCTCGGGTTCGATCCGGGCGGTGTCCTCGTCGGCGCCCGCCGTGCGCACCGTCGTGCCGACGGTCGTGCCGGCCGTCGGCGCGAGGGCCGCGAGGGCGTGCTCGACCACCGGGGCGAGGTAGTCGGCGTCGAGCACGACCTCGGAGCGCTCGACGCCGCGCGGCGTGCGCACGGCGACCGTGAACCCCGCGGTCGGGTGGGTACCCGGGTCGAGGAAGCGCAACCGGACGGGGACGCCGCCCAGCCGTGTGATCGCGACGACCCCGTCCGCCGAGGTCGTCACGACGGGCGCCGCCCACCCCGCGCCGCTCGGGCCGCCGACCACGGCGCGGGCCGCCTCCACGACGTGGATGCCGAGGAAGAACAAACCGTCCCGCTCGTCGGCCGGGTCGGCGGGCCCGGACACCTCCACGACCGCCCCGGGTGATGTCGTCGCCGCGTCGGCCGTGCGGGCCGCGAGGACGGCGCGCGCGGCCACGACCTCGGGCGCGAACCGCAGCGCGGACGCCGTGGTCACGGCCGTGCCGTGGGCGCGGGCCACGGCGAGCGTGGCCCGCGCGTCGGCGACCGATGCCGCGAACGGCTTGTCGACGAGCACCGGGACGCCCGCGCGCAGGAGCGTGCGGGCCGCGGCGCCGTGGAGCCGGCCCGCGCGGTGGGCGACGATCGCCGCGTCGACGCGCCCGACGACGTCGGGCACGGTGACCTCACCCGCGCCGACGGACAGCCCGCCCGCCGCGGCGAGCTCCGCGCGTCGGGCCGGCTCGCCGTCGACGAGAGCGACGACCCGCAGGCCCGGCCAGCGCCGCTCGACCTCGACGAGCCGGACGTAGTGGTCGGCGTGGGACGAGTCGAGGCCGACGAGGGCAAGGCGCAGCACGCGGCGATCGTCCCACGCCGTGCGCCGCGTCCTCCGGTCGTCGTGCCGTCACCACGCCTCGGCGAGCAGCAGCGCGAAGAGCTCGTCGGCGTCGGTGTCCAGCCCGCGCGCGGCGAACCACGCGGACATCGTGCGACAGTCGCGCAGCAGGAGCTCCGTGCCGAACGGGTTGGCCACGAGGTCGACGACCTGCGGCAGGTCGATGATGACGAGCCGGTCGCCGTCCGCGAGGACGTTGAACGGGGACAGGTCGCCGTGCGCGAAGCCGAGCCGGGCCAGCACGGCCATGCCGTCGCGGAGCTGGTCCCACCACGACGCGAGCAGGTCCGGGTCGGGGCGGGTGCGCGCGAGCCGGGGCGCGGCCTCGTGCCCGTCGCCGTCCGACGTGCCGACGAACTCCATGAGGATCTCGTTGCCGTCGATCTGCACCGGGTAGGGCACGGGGGCGCCCGCCGACCACAGCTCGCCGAGGGCGGCGAACTCGGCCGCGGCCCACTGCCCGGCCGCGACCTGGCGGCCGTAGCGGGACTTGCGGTCGAGCGCGCGCCGGTCGCGCGTGCGGCGCACGCGGCGGTCCTCGGTGTAGACGGTGTCGCGCCGGAACGCGCGGTGGTCGAGGTCCCGGTAGCGCTTGGCGGCGAGCAGCGATCGCCGGGCGGCGTCGCCGGGGACGGCGCGCTCGACGAGGAACACGTCCGCCTCCTTGCCGGTCTTGAGCACGCCCAGCTCGGTGTCGACGGCCGCGTCGGCGGTCACGACCCAGTCGGGGCGTGGCTCGGGTCCGCGCTGGCCCTTCTCGACGGCGGACCACGTGGACCAGCGCTGGTCGTCGCCGAGCGCGGCGTCGAGCACGCCCGTGGCCGGACCGGCGTCGTCGAGGTCGGCAGCGTGGTTACTGCGCCGCAGGCGGCGGGGCGGGGGAGTGCGGGGGTCTCCCGCGAACGTCGGCGGGAGGTACGGGTCGGGGTACAGCAGGTCGTGCTCGGGCACGGGTGGGCTCCTTCGGGCGGGGAGCGCACGGCGCTGCCGCCCCTCGCGGGCGGCGGGCGCGGACCGTCTCGGACGGTCGTCGACCGGCCTAGCGGCGGTCGGTGCTCCCGGGGGTGGTGGACACGCGAGCGTGGGTCGTCCAGCTCATGGCGTTCCTCCTTCCTCCGGTGCCCGACGGCGCGGGCGACGTCCTGCGACCGTCCCACCCGGGGCGGGACGGGGCAAGGGAATTACTCGGCCGGGGTCGCACGGTGACCGTAGCCGTGGCGGCTCAGGCGACGCCCGACGCCAGCGCCTGGATCGCCGACACGACGCGCTCGTACGTCCCGTACGTGTCGTAGCCCATCTGGTCGAGCGCCGACCACACGAACCCGACCGTCGCGTAGAGGCCGACGGCCGTCGCGAGGATCCACTCGCGCACCGACCCGGTGTCGCCGAGCAGGGGGACGGCGAAGCTGCCGCTGGGCCGCCACACGTCGTCGACGACGAGGGACCGGCGCACCCAGCGCGGGGAGCGGATCTTCACCGGCCAGAGCAGCGGCGCGCCGTTGGTGGTGAGCACGTCGCCCAGGATGTGCACGGTCACGCCGATCCCGACGGCGACCGGGAGCCAGTTCCACTCCTCGGGCGAGAAGAGCGCGACGAGGGCGGCGATCGTGAGAGACGTGACCCACGGCATGAGCTTGCCGCGCCGCGTGAGCTTGAGCGCCTTGAGCGCGAGCGCGACGAGCAGGACCGCGAGGACGCCACCGCCCACGTAGACCGTGCCGAAGCTCTCCGTCTCGACCGTGACCAGACCCACGAGCCACGCGAGCGCGGTGAACACGGCGATGCCGAGGAACGAGTGCGTGCCCTGGCGGTGGCCGCCGGAGATCGTCTCGACGGCGTCGGACACCCACTCGCTGACGGGCGGCAGGGAGTGCGCGAACGTGCCGTTGTGGTGGTCGGCGTCGGGGAGGAGCGCGGCCCCGGCGCAGACGACCGCGCCCGTCATGACCCCGACGGACGACACGGGATGCCACCCGAGCGCGAACGGGGCGGTGGACGTCACCGCCACCCAGGCGGCGGCTCCGGTCGCGGCGTGGTGGGCGCCCATCATGGCGGCGGGTCTCCTGTCGTCGGCCCGGCCGCGCGGTTCGTCGGCGTCGGGAGGTGTGTCCGGAACGTCCGGAACCCTACCGGGTGCCGCCGACAGACCCGGTCGATCGTCCGGAACGTCGGGCACACGCGTCACGATTAAAAAGTGTGCCAAGCGCAGGCTGCTCCGGTCGCGCCTGCCCCGCAGAGCCCTGGCGAGGGGACGCTCCCGGCCGTCGCGTCCGGGAGGCGACGAGCGAGCTGGAGGTGCCACCGGGCACGGGGAGCGCACGAGCCCGGCGACGGGCAGGAAAAGGCGGCGGCCGGTGGGCCCCCGACCGGCCCACGAGGCCCCGGCCAAGGAATTCCTGTCGAATTCCGGAAATGGGGTTGTGTCGATCGGGAAAGGCGCGTACGGTCTTCCTCGGTCGACGACATTCCGGTGCGTGGGCCACCCGACATGACCGAGAGGAGCAGTGCCGTGCGCGAACCCGTCCAGCAGGACCGGCGACGTCCCGTGCTGCCCTGCGAGCAGCCGCGCGTCGTGCTGCCCGTGGCGTATCTCAGCGTGTCCTCGTTCCTCGCCGGCGACTCCGGCGGTCCTGTCGTCTGACCACAGCGTCGTTCGACAGGCCGTCCCGGGACATCGCCGGGGCGGCCTTTTTCTTGTGCATGAATGCGCCCGAGCAGGGTGCATTTGTCGTGCTGCCATTCTGCTCGATCGCCGTCGGCGCGCATTTGTCGTGCGTCTGCGGTGAAAAGCACTGCCTTCGTGGTCCAACGGACACGACGCCGCTCTACGGAAGCGGAGACGGGGGTTCGACTCCCTCCGAGGGCACCTGGACGCCTCGCGTCCCGTCTGCTCGACGTTAAGGAGCACCAGCGCGCGTAGCTCAGCGGACAGAGCGCCGGCTTCCGGAGCCGGGCGTCGGGGGTTCGAGTCCTCCCGCGCGCACCAGACCGCGACGATCCATCGTCATGGACGGCGTGGAGCGATGGCGGCCTCTGCCTTGTGCAGCCGCCAACGTCGCATCGAGATGCTCTGTACTGTTCGTCCGAGCGCGTCGGCGGATTCGTCCGGCGGAAGCTTGAGGACGATCGCATCCTCGGCTGGTGTCCAGGGCTTGCGCACGATCCCGTACCGACTCTCGCGGCCCGGTTCCGGTCGCCACGCCGCGACGGCCTCCGCGAGCCGTTGCTTGCGGCCGATGCCGAGAGCGCCTGGCGAGTGCCAAGCCCATCGAGCGAGGGTGGCGGCGGCGATGTTCGCGACCATGATGTTCATGACACCGTCACGTGTGTTCGGCTTTGCGCTCCTTCGTACACCGCAGACGTCTGCAATCACCGAGCAGAAGTACGTAGCGAGCGACGGACTCGCGGTGACCAGGCTGACGAAGGGAACGCCGGTTGCTGTGAACCCCACAGACCCGTCACCGTCGAGCACGCCACGGACGTAGTCCGGCGCTGAGAAGGGCGCAGGTGGTGGACCGATGGTGGAGCTCTTTCGTCCTGGTGTGACGCCGAGCGAGGCCAGTTGCTGTCGGGCAGTCTGGTCGAAGATCCCTAGTACCGCCGTGGCGTAGTCCGCGCTGAAGTTCGTCGCGCGTTGCCTGAGCCGGACGGACGAGTAGCACGGGAGCAACGACGAGATTGCGTCGAGCACGTCACGGTCTCGCGCGGAGAGCTCCAGCGCGATCCGTCCCCTGTGGTTCGGGTCGCCGTCATGGCTGCCGTCGGTCTGAAGCAGACCCACGATATAGGCGGTGTCGGGTCGTCGTGCATCCCAGAACATGCGTCACATCGTTCACGCAGCCACCCACACTTCCGGCGCGATCAGCGGGGGAGGCGGACCGTGAAGGTCGTGCCCGTGGGGCCGGGTTCGTCGGGGGTGGACGACGACACGGCGACGGTCCCGCCGTGGGCGGTGACGATCGCGTCGGCGATGGCGAGGCCGAGGCCGGTGGAGCCGCCGGTGCGGTTGCGCGCGTCGTCGCCGCGCGTGAAGCGGCGGAAGAGCGTGGGGCGCAGGGTCGCGGGGATGCCGGGGCCGTCGTCGGTGACGGAGAGGACGACGTCGTCGCCGTCGGTCGTGAGCCGCACCTCGACGTGGGTGCCGGGCGGGGTGTGCGTGCGGGCGTTCGCGAGGAGGTTCGCGAGCACCTGCCGCACGCTCGCCTCGTCGCCCGTGATCTCGAGGTCGACGTCCTCGTCCGGGTCCTGCCCACGGGGGCCGTGCGCCGCGCGGGCGTGATCCAGGTCGTCCGTCGCGTCGTCGAACCCGTCGGGCGGGTCGGTCGCGAGGTCGACGTCGAGGTCCTCGCCGGGCAGGTCGAGGGCCCAGTCGTGGTCGGGCCCGGCGGCGTGGGCGTCCATGACCGCGTCGACGGCGAGCGCCGCGAGGTCGACGGGCGCACGGTCGAGCGGCCGGCCCGCGTCGAGCCGGGCGAGGAGCAGCAGGTCCTCGACGAGGCCGGTCATGCGCACGGCCTCGGACTCGATGCGGTCGAGCGAGCGCGCGGTGGCGGGCGGGACGTCGTCGGGCGAGCGGCGCACGAGCTCTGCGTAGCCGCGGATCGAGGCGAGCGGGGTGCGCAGCTCGTGGCTCGCGTCGGCGACGAACCGTCGCACCTGGGTCTCGGAGTCGTGGCGGGCCTGGAGCGAGGTCTCGACGTTCTCGAGCATGCGGTTGAGCGCGGCGCCGACCTGCCCGACCTCGGTGCGCTCGTCGGTGAGGTCGTCGGGGACGCGGGGGATGGCGTCGATCTCGCCCTGCGCGAGCTCGAGCTCCGAGACGCGGCCCGCGGCGGCGGCGACGTCGTCGAGCGGCCGGAGCGAGCGACGCACGAGCCACCAGCCGACGAGCACGGCGGCGAGCAGGCCTGCTGCACCCAGCGCGACCTCGACGAGCACGTAGTCCTCGACCGTCGCGTCGACGGTCGCCGTGCTCGACGCGACGACGACGGGCTGGCCGTCGTCCGTCGTCCGGTGCACGGCACGGAACGACCCGAGGTCCGGCAGGTCGACGTCGTGCGCGCTCCCGTCGGCGGGGACCTCCTCGAGCGCCGCGATCTGGGCGGCGTCGAGCGTGACGCGCTCGAGCGACGTCGTCACGTACTCGGCGAGCACGACCTCCCCGTCGTCGTACCGCAGGACGGCGCTGCCCGGTCCTGTGCCGGCGGGGAACCGCGACGGGTCGTCGACGTCGGGCAGGTCGGTCGGCACGGGGGCGGGCGTCTCGCCGGACCCGTCCGAGGGCTGCCCGGGCCCCTGCCCTCCGGGCCTCTCGCCGAAGCCCTGCGCGAGCCGTTCGCTCGCCTGCTCGAGCTCGTGGTCGACCTGCGCGACGAGCTGGGAGCGCAGCAGCGCCGTCGACGCGGTGGCGATGCCGAGCGTCACGACGAGCACGACCGCCGCGAGCACGAGCACGAGACGACGGCGCAACGCCGTCGGCCGCCGCCGGGGCGCGCCGTCCCCGGTCCGGGGACGTGCCGGGACGCGCTCACGCCGGGCGTCGGTCACGCGTCGGCGCCGTTCGCGGGCTTGAGCACGTACCCGACGCCCCGCAGCGTGTGGATCATGGGCTCGCGACCCTTGTCGATCTTGCGGCGCAGGTAGGAGATGTAGAGCTCGACGATGTTGGCCTGACCGCCGAAGTCGTAGTTCCAGACGCGGTCGAGGATCTGTGCCTTGGACAGCACGCGGCGCGGGTTGCGCATGAGGTAGCGCAGCAGCTCGAACTCGGTCGCCGTGAGGCGCACCTCCTCGCCCGCGCGGCGGACCTCGTGCGCGTCCTCGTCGAGCTCGAGGTCGCCGACGACGAGCACGGAGTCCTCGCGCTGGGCGGTCGCGCCGCCCCGGCGCAGCAGCCCGCGCAGCCGGGCGACGACCTCCTCGAGGCTGAACGGCTTGGTCACGTAGTCGTCGCCGCCGGCGGTGAGCCCCGCGACGCGGTCCTCGACGGCGTCGCGCGCGGTGAGGAAGAGGACCGGGACGTCGGTGTCGCGCTCGCGCAGCCGGCGGAGCACGGTGAGGCCGTCCATGTCGGGGAGCATGACGTCGAGGACGACGACGTCCGGACCGGTCTCACGGGCGGTGCGGATCGCGGAGTTCCCGTCGAGCGCGGTCGAGACGTCCCAGCCCTCGTAGCGCAGCGCCGAGGTGAGCAGCTCGGCGAGGTTGGGCTCGTCGTCGACCACGAGCACGCGGACGGGGGAGCCGTCCGGGCGCGTGAGGCGTGGCTGGTCGGGGCGGCCGACGGGGGCGGTGGCTGCGGTCATGGACCCAGCGTCCCGCTCCTCGCGTGGTCGTGCCTGTGGTGACCCTGTGCGTCCGCTGTGGCGGGGCGTCGGCCACGGGGTGGTCGCGGAGGGCGGGTGAGATCGCCTCGGCCAGGTCGTTGAATCCTTGACTTTTGATCGGTCGCCGTCAAAACTCGCTGCATCGGCAGCAGCCGACGTCCACGCACGCAGGAGTGCGCGCGCCGCCGGGCCCGGGGAGTGCCTGGAGGTCGCCCGGTGATCGAACGCCCGGCTCGCGCTCTCGACGACGAGGGAGAAGCACGCATGGATTTGTTCAGCGGCACGACGATCAGACGGGCGGTGGCGGCGGCGGTCGCGCTGCCCCTCGCGGGCGGCGCGACGCTCGTGGCGGCAGGCCCGGCGGCCGCGGACGAGGAGGACTACAAGATCCTCGTCGTCGGCAAGACGCTCGGGTTCCGGCACTCGCACATCGACGACACGACGCGCGCGCTGATCGAGCTCGGTGAGGACAACGGCTTCACGGTCGACGTGTGGGACCCGCCGAACGACTCCGCGGGCTGGTGGGGGAGCGGGTCGCCGGGGCAGCCCGACCTCACGATGGGCTCGACGCCGTTCACGAGCGCCGAGGACCTGTCGCAGTACGCGACCCTGGTCTTCGTCTCGCCCGTGGACAACACGAACTCGCTGAACCCCGCGACACCCCGCCTGCTCGACGACACCGAGCTCGCGGCCCTCCAGGGCTACATCCACGCGGGCGGCGGGTTCGTCGGGCTGCATGCCGCGACCGACACGATGCACACCGTCCCCTGGTACAGCGAGCTGACCGGCGGGGGCGCGCGCTTCGTCGCCCACCCGCAGCAGCAGACCGCGACCATGCGCGTGGAGAGCCCGGCGCACCCCTCGACCGCGCACCTGCCGGCCGCCTGGGAGCGGTTCGACGAGTGGTACAACTACTCGACCAACCCGCGCGAGGACGTGCACGTGCTCCTCACCCTCGACGAGTCGACGTACTCCCCGGGCAACGGCGCGATGGGTGAGGACCACCCGATCTCCTGGTGCCAGAACTTCGAGGGCGGACGCTCCTGGTACGAGGGCGCCGGGCACACCGACGCGTCGTGGACCGACCCGCTGTTCCGCGAGCACGTGCTCGCGGGCGTCGAGTGGACCGCGGGCGTCGTCGAGGGCGGCGGCAACTGCGTGACGTTCCCCGAGGTCGACGGCGTCGTGGCCGGTCTGAACACGTCCGCCGTGGGCGACGGCGTCATCGCGGGTGCGATCTCGTCCCTGCTCGGCAGCGCCCGCACCGCGGCCGAGGCGGGCGACCCGGCCACCGCGGTCCAGGTCCTCGGCGGCGCGCGGTCGCTCGTCGACCACCTGTCCGCGGCCGCGGGTGACCGCGCGCTCCTCGCGTCGAAGATCGACGACCTCGTCGTCTGGCAGGGCGCGCTCGTCGACGAGGGTCCGGCGATCGACCTCGCGGCCGAGGCCGAGCTGCGGACGATGGGCGGCAAGCAGTACGTCGCCGTGCGCGTGCTCAACGAGGACGACACCCCCGTCGACATCACGCTGGCGACGTCGTACGGGAGCAAGGAGTACGCCGACGTCGCGCCCGGGAAGAACGCCTACCAGGCGTTCGCGACCCGGCTCGTCGAGGCCCCGTCCGGGGAGGTGACCGTCACGGCGACGACCGAGCGCGACGGCGAGACCGTCACCGAGGAGCTCGTGCTCTCCTACGCGGGCACGCCCTGACGCCTCGTCCCGTCGCACCCCGACGGCGCCCGTCGCACCCCGCGTGCGGCGGGCGCCGTCGTGCGCCCGGGTACAGTCGCCGCGTCCCGCAACCGCCCGAAGGAGCGACCGCGTGCCACCGCACCCCGACCCGGCGCCATCACCCGACCCGGCCGCCGGGAGGCCTCGCCGCACCCCGCCCAAGGTGCCGCGCCCGGCGCCGGCGCCGCGCGTCGTCGGGCCCGTGGTCGAGCGGCTCGAGGCGGCGCTCGCGGCGGCCCTGCCCGAGGACCGCGACGCCGTCGTCGAACAGCTCTGGGCGCAGGTGGCGCCGACCACGCCCGTCGTGGAGGTCGCCGGCCCGGGCGAGGCGGTGGCGACCTTCCTCGTGCGCGACGCGGACGCGCGCGCGGTACTGCTGTTCGTCAACCGCCTCACCGACGAGCGGGACCTCGCAGCGAGCCTCATGGCGCGCGTGGCCGGGACGGACGTGTGGCACCTCGCCTACCGGATGGGGAGCACCTGGCGCGCCTCGTACGCCGTGCTCGCGCACCACGACGAGGGTCCGCCGCCGTGGGACGCGCCCGACCAGGCGGCGCTGCGGCGCGCGCTGGACGTCGCCGGGCGCCCGGACCCGCGCAACCCCCGCACGTGCCGCAACCGCGCGGGTCGGGTGCAGTCCGTCGTCGAGCTCCCCGACGCGCCCCCGCAGCCGTACCTCGAGCCGCGACCCGGGGTCGCGCGCGGCCGGGTGGTCGAGCACACGGCGCCCGGGGGCCGGCGCGCCTGGGTGTACGAGCCGCCCGTGCCGGAGGGCACCGCGACCGACGTCGTGCTCGTGCTCGACGGCGACGCGTGGACCGGGCCGCAGGACCTCGCCACGACGCTCGACAACCTGCACCACGACGGCGCCGTGCGGCCGCTGCGCGCCGTCCTGCTCGACGCCGGGTCGCGCGAGCGACGCTGGGCCGACCTCGACGGGGGCGGCGACGTCGACGCCTACCTCGCGCACGATCTCCTGGACTGGACCCGCGCGCGCTTCCCGGTGCGTCCCGGCCGCGGCGCCGTGAGCGTCGCGGGCCAGTCGCTCGGCGCCCTCACGTCCCTGCGCGTGCTCGCCGCGCACCCCGACCGGGTGGGCGCGGCGATCAGCCAGTCGGCGTCGCTGTGGCAGGGCGACCCGAGCGCCGGTCTCGCGCCCGGTGCGCTCGCCGGGGCGCGGGCCTGGGTCGAGGTCGGGCGGCAGGAGTGGGTCTTGCAGCCGGACCACCCGGCCGCCGTCGAGCGGCTGCGCGCGGCGGGGTGCGACGTCGCGTACCGCGAGTACGACGGCGGCCACGACGACGCGTGCTGGCGCGGCGGGATCGCGGACGCGCTGGCCTGGGCGCACCCCCGCGCGTGACCCGCTCCGCCCCGTGTCAGGCGAGCTGGAGCGTCGTGAGGCAGGTGGGGTCGTCGTCGCCCGTCGAGACGGTCGTCGTGCCGACCCGCCCCTCGTGCTCCACACGCAGCTCGGCGTCCACGTCGCGAGGGAGCCAGAGGCCGACGAACCCGTTCGCGCCGAGCGTCGTGTCCTCCTCGACGAGGACCTCGCCGGTGGCCGCGTCGACGACCGTGACGGACACAGGCTCGTCCGCGAGCTCGCCCTGGCACGTCGTCAGCGAGTGGTAGAAGCACTCGTGCGTCTTGTCCACGAAGGGTGCGACAGAGAGGTAGAACGTGTCCTCGGGCAGCGGGACCGTGGTCTCGTACGACTCGTCCGCGAGCACGAGCTCCGCCGCGTGGACCGAGGCGACGAGGTCGGTCGGCCGGTCGGCCGTCTCGAGCCCTTCGAGACGGTCCACGACCTCCTGGCCGCTGAGCCCTGCGAGGTCGTGACGGCCGAGCAGGGCGTCCAGCGCGGAGGGTTCGGGGGAGCCGCCGGAGCAACCGGCGAGCACGAGCGCGGTGGCGGCCACGGCGGCCACGAGGGTCGGGAGGGCACGTCGTCGTCTCATGCGCCGATCCTCTCAGAGCGCAGGCCCGTGACCAGGGCCGGAGGTCCCGGGGACGCGACGGCCGGGCCCCGACGTGAGCGTCGGGACCCGGCCTGGGGTGCGGCGGTGTGCGAGCCGACGGCGGATCCGCCGTCACGCGGTGAGCATCGCCACCGGGTTGTCGTGCGTGAGGCGGGCGAGCACGTCGCGCGGCACGCCCCGGGCGGCGAGCATCTCGGTGAACACGGTCGGGACGTACGCGAACCCGTTGCCGCCGTGCTGCACCCACATCTGCTTGAGGAACACGTCGTGGCTGAGCAGCACCTGGCCCGCGTGCCCATCCTCCACGAGGCGCTGCACGGCGGCCGCGGTCGTGTGCGGGTCGGGGGAGACGCCCTCTTTCGGGAAGGTGATGTCCATGCCGACCATGTCGAACTCGAGCCAGACGCCGCGCTCGGCCACGGACCGCTGGTAGTCCGGGTCGTCCGCGGACGGGTCCATGTGGCACAGCACGACCTTCTCGGGCCGCACGCCCACCTCGTCGAGCACGAGGTCGAGCACCTCGTGCGCGCGTCGCTGCCACCCCGGCAGGTGCACCTGGAGCGCGACGTGCGGGTGCTCGCGCTGCGCGAGGGCCGCCGCGCGCAGCGACGCGGCCTCGCCCGCCGTGAACGACGGCGAGACGCCGATCTCGCCGATGACCCCGGGCCGCACGCCGGTCTCGCCGATGCCGTCGACCAGCTCGGCGACGATCGCGGCCGCCTGCGCGTCGACCGCCGCGGCGGCGATGCGGTCGCCCTCGAACTTCTCGAGGTACGCGCCGCAGCCCGCGACGACGTGCAGGCCCGTCCGGCGGGCCACCTCCGCGAGGCGCTCGGGGTTGCGCCCGATCGCCGCGCTCGACGTCGCGTCGACGATCGTGCGCCCGCCCAGCGCGGCGAAGCTCTCGAGCTCCGCCGCGACCGCGGCGACCGGCTTGTCGGCGATGTTGTCCGCGCAGCAGTACGGGTCCTGGCGCAGCGCCCACGCGACCGACGCGGAGACCGGAGCCTCGACGACCGCCTCGGAGAAGCGGTAGCTCGGCGGGTCGAGCACGCCCGACAGGTCGTTGAACAGGTGCTCGTGCGGGAGCGTGAGGCCGAGGTCGGCGGCCGCGGCGCGGCCGGTGACCGTCTGCACATGGCCGGCGGGCGTGACGCTCATCGACCGCTCGCCTCGCCGCCCGCGACCGCCGCGGCCACGGCGTCCTCGCGATCGCCGTCGCCCGGCTCGTCGGGGTGGGCCGCCTTGCCCGACGGGATCATGCCGATCCCGGCGGCCACGAGCGCGATGACGGTGCCGATCACGGTCGCGACGTGCACGGTGTGGCCCAGCGCCGGGATCGCGGCGTCCAGGACGAGCGAGCCGACGAGCTGGCCCGCGACCGAGGCGAGGCCGAGCAGGAGCAGCCCGAGGCCGCGCACGAGGAGCGCCATGAGCGCGATGGACAGCAGGCCCAGCGGACCGCCGAGGTACATCCACCACTCGCTCGGGAGCTGGAAGTCGACGCCGCCCACGGCCGCGCGCACGAGGTACGCGATCAGCAGGGCGGTGAAGCCCACGAGGAAGTTCCAGCCGATCGAGACGAGCATCGACCCGGTGACGTCGGCGACGGCCGCGTTCCCGGCGGGCTGCCAGCCCGCGAGCAGGCCGCCGACGAACGGCATGATCGCGAGGACGATCGTGTGCGGCACGGAGAAGCTCGGCGAGATGACGACGACGGTCGCCGCGATGGCGAGCGCCGCGCCGAGGAGGCGCGTCGTGGTGAGGGGCTGCTTGACCGACGCCGTGACGCCGAGGCGGTCGCAGATGACGCCCGAGATCACGAGGCCGGAGATGAGCGAGATCTGGAACGTCGCGACGCCGAGGACGCCGACGGTCACGCCCTCCGAGAGGACGATGACGGCCCCGCACAGTCCCGCGAGGTAGTTCCACCACGGGATCGTGCGCGAGCGGATCAGGCCGGGGATCGCGAGCGCCTCGCGCCGGGTGGCCGGGCGGGCGAACACGACGACGAACATGAGGACCAGGCCGGTCCCGAACGAGATGAGCGCGGCGGCGTGCCCGTCGCCGATCGTCTTGCCGAGCTGGCCGTTGACGGCCGCTTGCATGGGACCGAGGGCCCCCGCGAGGACGGTCGCGACGACGAGCAGGGCGGTCGCGGTGTCCTTGACCCTGCTGCGGCGGGCTGACGAGTTCAGAGCACCTCCCTGAGTGCCGGACGGGGAACCGGTGGTCGCCGGCGTGGTGTGCTTCATTGCGTGACCGTGCCTTCCTCCGACGGTACGTCGGACTTAGCTGTGGAGCGGAATCCTGGTGCCCTCGGGGGCCAGGTCGGTGGCGCGCGGCAGGGAGTCGACGGCGCCGTGGCGGGTGGTGGTGGAGGCGGCGACGCGCGCCGCCCAGCGGGCGGACTCGACGAGGTCGCCGCCGTGGAGGAGGCCGTCGGCGAGCGCCGCGCAGAACGAGTCGCCGGCGGCGGTCGTGTCGACGGCGTCGACGCGCTCCGCCGGGACGGTGACGGGTGCGCGTCCTGCGGGGACGACGAGCGCGCCGTCGGCCCCGAGGGTGACGACGACGTCCCCGGGGTGGTCGAGCGCGCGCACCATGGCGAGCACCTCGTCCTCGCCGGCCGGCTCGTCGCTCGCGCCGACGAGGGTCGCGAGCTCGAACCGGTTGGGCGCGAGCACGCGGAACGCGGCGCGCACGTCGGCGGGCAGCGGGACGGCGGGCGCGGGGTTGAGGACCGTGGTGCCCGTCGCCGTGGCGGCGACGGCGCGCAGGGCGCCGAGCGGCGTCTCGCACTGGCACAGCACGGCCGCCGCGTCGCGGACGAGGTCGGCGCGGTCGGCGACGAAGGCCTCGTCCACGACGGCGTTCGCGCCGGGCTCGATGACGATGGTCGACTCGGGCTGCTCCCACAGCACGACGGCGACGCCGGTCGGCCGGTCCGCGGTCGCGAGGCCGTCGAGGACGAGGCCCTCGGCGGCGAGGCGGCGCCGGATCGCGCGGCCGTCGTCGTCGTCCCCGACGGCGCCGACCATCGCGACGCGCCGCCCCAGCCGCGCGGCCGCGACGGCCTGGTTGGCGCCCTTGCCGCCGGGGGAGCGGACGAGGCCCGTCGCGGAGACGGTCTCGCCCGAGCGGGGCAGGCGGTCGACGGTCAGTCTGAGGTCCATGTTCAGGCTGCCGACGACCACCACGTCGGGCGTCATCAGCCCGCGAGCCAGGTGACGGCCTGGCCGAACAGCGGGCCGTAGCCCGCCCATTCCATGAACTCGCGCGGGGCCCAGTGGGGGGAGATGTCGGAGGCGAACGCGAGCGTGCGCCCCTGGCCCTCGGTGCGGACGGCCACGAGCGGGCGGCCCTCGATGGTCGCGAGGACGGTCGCGTCGGGCTTGGCGGTGAGGCGCTGGTAGCCGAGGAGGATCGGCCACTCGCGGTCGAGGCCGGCGGTGACGGGGTGCTCGACGTCGGTCCGGGTCCCGCCGATGCCCTCGGGGGTCTCCTCGCGGTCGTCGTAGGGGAGGATCTCGACGGGCAGGACGGCCTCGACGGCGGTGCCGTGGTAGTTCGCCTTGGCCTGGAACCCCTGGAAGCTGAGGTAGCCGCCGGCCATCATGAGGCCGCCGCCGCGGCGGACCCACTCGGCGAGGAGCTTGAGCCGGTTCGGGAACGGGCGCCCCTGGGAGAACACGACCGGGGGCAGCAGGAGCGAGTTGGCGCCGATGTCGGACAGGATCACGACGTCGAAGGCGTCGAGCTCGTCGAGCGTGGAGGGGAAGTCCTCGGCCACGAGGTGCGACGGCAGGTGCGTGACCTCGTGGCCCTGCGCGGCGAGCGCCTCGAGCAGGCGCGCGCACCCGATCTCGAGCTGGGCGTGGGGGAACGCGTCGTACCCCTTGTAGTCGGTGGTCGCGTTGATCCACGACTCCCCGGCGAGCAGAACCCGGCTCATCCCGGCCTCCTTGCGATCAGGTCGCGCCGCGGCGTCGGTGACGACATTGCGCAACGTTGTGTGACGTTGCGCAAGACCGTAGGGTGGAGGTGCTCGGCCTGTCAACACCGTCTGCTCGGCGGGGTGCCGGTAGGGTGCAAGGGTTCTGGGACGCGAGCCGCTGGAGGGGAGCCATGACGCTCACGCGTGTTGCGCAACGAGCCGGCGTGTCGGCCTCGACCGCCTCGCGCTACCTGCGCGGGCAGCTCAACGTGCAGCCGGAGACGGCAGCGCGCATCGATGCCGCCGTGCGCGAGGTGGGATACGTCGTGCCCGCACCCGCCCCGGCCCCGCGCGAGGAGGAGCGCCGCGCGGGCGTCGTCGCGCTCGTCGTGCCCGACTTCGTCAACCCGTTCTTCACCGCGCTCGCGGAGGAGGTCGCGCGCCTCGCGGGCGACCGACGCATCCCGCTCGTCGTGGCGCTCTCGACGCGCCACGGGGACGCCGAGTCGGGCCTCGGCCAGCTCCTCGCGAGCGACGGGTCGCTCGGCGGCGTCGTCTACGTGGGCATGTCCCGCACCGACGACCGGCTCGCGCGCGCCGTGGCGGACGGGCTGCCCGTCGTCGTCATCGACGAGGAGGTCGACCTCGACCTGCCCGTCGAGACCATCACCGTGGACAACTACGGCGGCGCCTACCAGGCCACGAGCTACCTCGTGCAGCAGGGGCACCGGCGTATCGCGCACGTCGCCGGGCCCGCCGAGCTCTCGACGACCCAGGACCGCCTGCGGGGCTACGTCGACGCGATGCACGACGCCGGGCTCGACGTCGACCCCGACCTCGTGCGCCACGGCCCGTACACCGAGCAGTTCGGCGCCTCGACGTTCCCCTACCTCACGCGGCCCGGGAACGCGCCGACGGCCGTGTTCGTCGGCAGCGACATCGTCGCCGTCGGGATGCTGGGCGCGGCCGAGCTGCACGGCATCTCCATCCCCGAGGACCTCTCGGTCGTCGGCTGCGACGGCATCCGCGTCGGGCAGTGGCTGCGGCCCAAGCTCACGACGCTCGAGCAGCCGGTCGCTGCGCTCGCGCTCGCCGCGACGGACGCGATCGAACGGTCGATGACCGGCGAGCGCCGCGCGGGGTCGCCTGCCCGTACGGTCCTGCCGCTGCACCTCGTCGTGCGGGGATCGGTCGCGCGGGTCGCGACGCGGTAGGTCCGAGGTCGACGAACCAGGGCAGGGGTGGGCAGCTGGCTGCGCACTCAACCGACCGACTTGCAGTGAATAGTCGCCGAAACAATTGCTCACAGATTTCGACTTTTGACTTGGCAACAGCGAAAGCCGCCCGTACTGTCGGACCAGTGCGACGGCGGGGCATCGCACCGTCCGTCGCACCGGGCCTCACGTTCGAGGCCCACCCATCCGGAGCCGACCGATCAGCGGAGATCGTCGTGCAGCGGCGTCAGGAGCGCGCGTGCGTGCCTGTGCGGCTGGTCCGGCGATCGCCGTCTTCTCGTTACGCGTCAAGGAGGACGTTGTGCACAGACGAACGATCACGAGCCGTCGCAGGCTCGCCCGACGAGGTGTCGCCGCGGTCGTGGCCGCCGCGGTGCTGGTACCACTCTCGATCAGCGCGGCCGGTGCCCACCCCGGCCACGAGGAAGCGACACCGGCCGCCGACGAGGCGACCGACTGGAACAGCTACGAGAAGGTGCTGCTCAGCAAGAACACCGGTGAGCCCATCGACCTCGCCGTCCTGCCCGACTCCCGTGTCCTGCACACCGCGCGCGACGGCGTCGTGCGCCTCACCGACTCCGCGACGGGCCTGACCACCCAGGTCGCGGACCTCGACGTCTACTCCAACTCGGAGGACGGGCTCCAAGGCATCTCGCTCGACCCGGACTTCGAGGAGAACCACTTCCTGTACCTGGTCTACGCACCCCGCGTGATGGAGGGCACGTCGCCCTCGGGCGTGGAGTACCCCGAGACCACCCCGACGGGGAGCGCGCCGAACTCCCTGCCGGCGGGCGAGGACGAGAGCTACTGGGACCAGTGGCTCGGCTACAACCAGCTCTCCCGCTTCACGTGGGACCCGGCGACCGCCGCGATCGACCTGTCCACCGAGCGCGAGATCCTCAAGGTCGACGCGCAGCGCGGGCAGTGCTGCCACGTCGGCGCGGACATGGCGTGGGACGACGAGGGGAACCTGTTCCTCTCCACCGGTGACAACACCCCCGCCAGCACCCCGGGCGCGAACGGCTACGCGCCCAACAACAACGCCCCCGGCATGAACCCGGGCTTCGACGACCGTCGCGGCGCGGGCAGCACGAACGACCTGCGCGGCAAGATCCTGCGGATCAACCCGATCGAGGACCTCGCCGCCGGCACCGAGGTCGGTCCGGGGAGCACGTACACGATCCCCGAGGGCAACCTCTTCGACGACCCGCAGTACGACGACGTCCGCGACCTGGTCCGCGACGAGACCTACGTCATGGGCCTGCGCAACCCGTTCCGCATCGACTACGACGTCGAGTCCGGCGCGCTCGTGTGGGGCGACTACGGCCCCGACGCGGCCACCGCGAACCCCGACCGTGGCCCCATGGGCTACGTCGAGTGGCAGCTCACGACCGAGCCGATGAACGGCGGCTGGCCCTACTGCCACGGGCCCAACGCCAACTACAACGAGTGGGACTACGCGACCCAGACGCCGGGCGACTTCTTCGACTGCGAGGCCGGCGCCGAGAACAACTCGACGTGGAACACCGGCCTGGACGTCCTGCCGCCCGCGACCGCGCCGCAGGTCTACTACGGCGACAACCCGGGCGACCAGCCCGAGGTGCTCGACCCGCTGACCGAGTGGGGCGGCGGCGGCCAGGCCCCGATGGGCGGCCCGATCTACCGCTACGAGGAGAACCTCGACTCGGACGTCAAGTTCCCCGAGTACTGGGACGGGCACCCGCTCATGGCGGAGTTCTCCCAGGACTACGTCGCGGCGTTCACCCTGGACGAGCTGACCTCGGCCGGCCAGGTCACCGCGGTCGAGGACTTCCTGCCGAACGCGCACCTGGAGACGGTCAACCAGCCGATCTGGGACAACGTCATGGACATGGAGTTCGGCCCGGACGGCGCTCTGTACGTGCTGGAGTACGGTGACGGCTTCTTCCGCCAGAACCCGGACGCCGGCCTGTACAAGGTCGTCTACGGGTCGGAGAACACCCACCCGCGGGCCTTCATCGACGCGGACCCGGTCTCGGGCAGCACCGCCCCGCTCGAGGTGACCTTCGACGCGTCGGCCTCGACCGACGCCGAGACCCCGGCCGGCGAGCTCGTGTACGACTGGGACTTCGACTCCGACGGCGTGTACGACGCCCAGGGCGTCACCGTCACGCACACGTTCACCGAGCTCGGGCAGTACGACGTGCAGCTGCGCGTCACCGACGCGGGCGGCAACTTCGGTCTGGCGATCCAGCAGGTCACGGTCGGCAACACCGCGCCCGTCATCACCCTGGACCAGCCGGACGGTGCGATCTTCAACTGGGGCGACGCCGTCCCCTACACCGTCTCGGTCGAGGACGCCGAGGACGGCAACCAGCCGACGTGCCGCAACATCCAGTACACGTTCGGTCTGGGCCACAACACGCACGCGCACCCCGAGGTGAGCGGGCGGGCCGCGGACACCGCGGACGGGTGCGGCTTCACGATCCAGACCAGCCCCGACGCCGTCGAGCACGGGGAGGGCGAGAAGATCTACGGCACCCTCGTCGTGACCTACACCGACCAGGCCCAGGGCGACGTCCCGGCGATCCGCGGCGAGGCCACGCACATCCTCAAGCCCGAGGAGCAGCAGGCCGAGTGGTACGACGCGGCCGAGGGCATCGAGGTCGCGGACGACGCCGAGGCCGACGCGGGGAAGTACGTGACCTCGCTCGACGAGGGCGACTCGTTCTCGTACCAGCCGATCGCGTTCACGCACGCCCCGACCGGTGAGGCGATCAACAGCGTGACCATGATCGGGCGCGGCGAAGGCACGGTCTCGCTGGGCTGGGTGGGCGCGGACGGCGAGACCGTCGACTCGCTCGCCGAGTTCCGCTTCGCCGGCGACACCTGGAAGGACGCCAACCGCACGCTCACCGAGGTGCCGGAGGGTACCGGGACGCTCGTCGTGACGAGCACCGGTGGTGTGGACGTCGACAACCTGACCTTCGGGCGCAACGTCGTCGTCCCGGCCGACCAGGTGTCCATCCAGCTCTACTCGCTGATCCCGTGGGTCCGGGCAGACGGCCAGCAGGCCGTGCTCGACCGTCTGGGCGAGATCGGGTTCCAGAACGTCGAGCCGTACGGTGGCAACTACGCCGGCCTGACGGGCGAGGAGTTCCGGGCTCAGGCGGACGCGGCGGGACTGAAGGCGCCGTCGTCGCACTACAACGTGGGCGAGGCGGACTTCGACACGACGCTCGAGTACGTGGGCGAGGTCGGGCAGCAGTACGTGGGGTCGGGTGGCTTCCCCTCCCCGGGGATCGGCACCTACGAGAACACGCTGGCCACGGCCGCGGCGATGAACCGCCTCGGTGAGCGGGCCGTGGACGCCGGGTTCGAGAAGTTCTTCGGCCACAACCACGACCGCGAGTTCACCACGAAGTACGTGCACGACGGCGTCGAGATGTCTGCGTGGGAGATCCTCGTGGCGGAGACGAACCCGGAGTACGTGACGTTCGAGGTGGACGTCGCGTGGGCCGCTCACGCCGGGGTCGACGTCGCGGCGCTGCTCGAGCAGCACGGCGACCGGATCGAGCTCCTGCACATCAAGGACGCGACCGGGCTCGGCTCGAGCATCAGGTTCACGAACCTCGGTGACGGGGACGTGCCCCTCCAGGGCATCCTGTCCGCCGCGGCCGAGGCCGGTGTCGTGTACTACGTCATGGAGTACGACCAGGCCCCGGACGGCGAGGACTTCGCCACCACCGGGTACGAGTACCTCACCGGCGAGCCTGCGGGCGGTCCGGACGAGCCCACCGAGCCGGTCATCGTCCCGGTGGACCAGGTCTCGATCCAGATGTTCTCGCTGATCCCGTGGGTGAACGAGGTGGGCCTGCCGGCCGTCCTCGAGCGCCTGTCGGAGATCGGGTTCGAGAACATCGAGCCGTTCGGCGGCAACTTCGCGGGCTACACGGCGGAGGAGTTCCGGGCGCTGGCCGACTCGTACGGCCTGAGCGTGAAGTCCTCGCACTACAACGTGAACGAGGGCACGTTCGACGAGACGCTCGACTTCGTCACGACGCTGGGCCAGGAGTACGTGGGTTCCGGCGGGTTCCCGCAGCCGGGGATCGGCACGTACGAGAACACGCTGGCGACGGCCGAGGCGATGAACCGCCTCGGTCAGCGCACCGTGGACGCGGGGCTGGAGAAGTTCTTCGGCCACAACCACGACGGTGAGTTCCGCACCACGTACGAGCACGACGGCGAGACGCTCTCGGCCTGGGAGATCCTGGTCCGCGAGACCGACCCGGAGTACGTGACGTTCCAGCTCGACGTCGCGTGGGCCGCCCACGCGGGCGTCGACGTGCCGGCGCTCATCGCGGAGTACGGCGACCGCATCGAGCTCCTGCACGTCAAGGACGCCACCGGTCTGAACGCGGGCGGCCGCCCCACGTTCACCAACCTCGGTGACGGCGAGGTGCCGCTGCAGGAGATCCTCGCCGCGGCCCAGGAGGCGGGGGTCCGGTACTACGTCATGGAGTACGACGTGGCTACCGACGGCGAGGACTTCGCCACCACCGGGTTCGAGTACCTCACCGGCCAGCCGGCCGGCGCGAACGAGCGGACGGTCACGGTGACGGCGCAGCCGCGCTGCCTCGCGGGCAAGGCCTACCTCGCCGTCCGTGCGCTCAACGACGAGGACGTCCCGCTCGACATCACGATCGAGACGCCCTACGGCAGCAAGACCTTCGAGGACGTCGCACCGGGCAAGAACGCCTACCAGTCGTTCGGCACCCGGTCCGACGAGCTCGGCGCCGGCAGCGTCAGCGTCGCGGCGACCGACGCGGAGGGAGGCACGGGCACGGTCACCGCGGAGTACGACGCCCTGTCGTGCGGCTGACCACGGCCTGACAGCGGCCTGACGGCCAGGTGAGGCGGACGTCCGACGCCGCCTCACCTGGTCGCACCACCGGCGGCCCGGGTGACGAGACCCCTCGTCACCCGGGCCGTCGGCATGCCGGGGCCCGTGGTACGGCCGCTGGGCTCGCGAGCAGGGCCGAACCTGGACAGCATGGCGGTGGTGTCGAGCAGGGGCGCCGACCACGCCAGAGCGAGGAACCCCCCATGACCTCCACCGCCGTGCCCGCGCAGGTCTCGGACACCGCAGCGGCGACCGCGACCTCTCCGACCACCGCCGGGACCGTGTCGGGCGCTCCCGCGGCGCCGGGTGCGGGGCGCCTGCCGATGCCACAGCCTCGCGGTCCCCTGACCGCCGCGCTCCTCTCCGCGCTCGGCGCGGGTGCGCCCGGGGACGACGCGGCCGAGCGGCTGCGACCCGTCCGGGACGTCGTGCCCGCCGCGCTGGACGGGGCCACCGGCGCGCTGCTCCGGGACGACGACGTCCAGCTCGCCCTCACGGTCCTGTACGAGCTGCACTACCGCGGGGTCGACGGCGTCGACGACGCCTGGGAGTGGGCGCCGGCCCTGCTCGCCGTCCGCGCACGGCTCGAGGCCCCGTTCGAGACGGCGGTGCGCGAGCGCGCCGGGCAGCCGGAGTGCGCGACGACGGACGCCGCGGGCGTCGCCCGGCGGCTCTTCGAGCTCGCCGCCGCCGACGACGGACCGAGCCTGTCCCGCTACGTCGCCCGGCGCGCCGACGCCGAGCAGGCGCGCGAGCTCCTGGTGCTGAAGTCGCTGTACCAGCTGAAGGAGGCCGACCCCCACACGTGGGCGCTCCCGCGGATCTCGGGCGCGCCCAAGGCCGCCCTCGTGGAGATCCAGGCCGACGAGTACGGCGGGGGACGGCCCGGACGCATGCACGCGGAGCTGTTCGCGCGCACGATGCGCGGGGTCGGGCTCGACGACACCTACGGGCGGTATGTCGACGCGGTGCCCGCCGTGGTCCTCGCGGCGGTCAACACGATGTCCCTGTTCGGCCTGCACCGCCGGCTGCGCGGGGCGATCGTCGGGCACCTCGCCGCGTTCGAGATGACGTCGTCCGTACCGAGCCGCCTCTACGGGAACGGGTTCCGCCGCCTCGGCCACGACGCGGACACGACCTGGTACTTCGACGAGCACGTCGAGGCGGACGCGGTGCACGAGCAGATCGCCGGGCGGGACCTCGCCGGCGGCCTGGTCGAGCAGGACCCCACGATGCTCGACGACGTCCTGCTGGGGGCGGCCGCCTGCCTCGCCGTCGAGGAGGACGTCGGCGCGTTCGCGCTCGACCGCTGGGAGCGGGGGGAGTCGGCGCTGCGGATCCCGATCGGTCCGTCCGGGGCGACCGGGGGAGGCCGAGGGTGACGGGGAATCCGCGCGCGGCGCGCACCGAGGAGGTCGTCGTGACGGCCTGCCCCGACGGTCCGCTGCTCGTGCGCGGGCCGGTGCGGCTCGTCGACCAGGCGGGGCGAGAGATCGAGCGGCACCGCGCGACCGTCGCGCTCTGCCGGTGCGGCGGGACGGCGATCCCGCCGTGGTGCGACGGCACGCACAAGGTCAACGGCTACCGCAGCGGTGACGAGTCCTGAGGAGGTGCAGGGGGAGCAGCCGCGGACGGTCGCGTCAGCACCGCCGGCCGCAGGCGGTCGAGCAGCGCCGTCAGGTCGTCCACCTGGCGTCGCGCCTGCCGGTCGAGCTCCGCGAGGCGCGCCCGGTCGACGTCGACGTCCGCGGGGAGCTGGGCGAGGGATCGCCACCCGCTCTGCTTGCCCATGACCGCCGAGCGTAGGAGCTCGACCTCCAGGAGGGCCGAGAGCGGCGAGGACCGGGACAGCCGTCCGTTCGGCGCGAGACGTCCGACCCGCTCGCCCGCGGCGGCGAGGACGATCTTGGTGCGACTGGCCCGAAGGCCGAGGCGCTCGGTCGCGGCCAGGAGGAACGCACGCTCGTCCCGAAGCTCGTCGGCCAGCGGGCCCAGGACGGCGCCCACGGGCGTCCCGGCGTAGGCGCGGGCCATCCTCGCGACGCGGCGCACCCCGACCGTCGCGCCCGCCACGTGGTCGTCGAGGTAGATCGCCAGCAGGTCGCGGTCGGTGCGCCGGGTGCCGGTCATCGAGTCACCTCGGACCACGGGTCGAGCACGACCTTGACGCAGCCGTCCTCCTTGCGCTGGAACATCCCGTACGCCGCGGGCGCGGACTCCAGGGAGAGCCGGTGCGTGCGCAGGTCCAGGACCCCGAGCGGGTCGGAGGCGTCCGCGACCAGGGGCAACAGGGTGTCCGTCCACCGGCGCACGTTGGCCTGTCCCATGCGCAGGGTCAGCTGCTTGTCGAAGAGCTGCATCATGGGCAAGGGGTCCTTGGCACCGCCGTAGACGCCCGAGACGGAGACCGTCCCGCCGCGGCGGACGAGGTCGAACGCGGCGTACAGGGCCGCGAGGCGGTCGGCCCCGGCGCGCTCGGTGAGCGGGCCGGAGAGCAGGTCGGGCAGCAGGCCCACCACCTTCTGCGTCGCCTCCGCGACGGGAGATCCGTGCGCCTCCATGCCGACCGCATCGATCACGGAGTCGGCACCGCGACCCGCAGTGAGGTCGCGCACCGCGGCGGGGAGGTCGTCGACGGCCGTGGGATCGAGCGTCTCGACGCCGTGCCGCTCCGCCATCGCCCGTCGTTCCGGGACGGGGTCGACGCCCACGGCGCGCGCCGCCCCGCGGTGGAGCGCGATCCGCGCGGACATCTGCCCGACGGGGCCGAGGCCCAGGATCACGGCCGTGCCGCCCGGCGGGACGTCGGCGTACTCCACGGCCTGCCACGCGGTGGGCAGGACGTCCGAGAGGTAGAGGTAGCGCTCGTCGGGCGTTCCGTCGTCCGGCACGACGACCGGCCCGTACTGCGCCTGCGGCACGCGCAGGTACTGCGCCTGGCCGCCGGGCACCTGGCCGTAGAGCCGGGTGTACCCGAAGAGTGCCGCACCCTTGTCCTGGGAGCGCACCTGCGTCGTCTCGCACTGGGTCTGGAGGCCGCGCTCGCACATCCAGCAGCGCCCGCACGCGATGTTGAACGGGATCACGACGCGGTCGCCGACCTGCAGGCTCCCGGCCTCCGGGCCGACCTCCTGGACGACGCCCATCGCCTCGTGGCCCAGGACGTCGCCCGCATCGAGGAACATCCCGAGTACCCCGTAGAGGTGCAGGTCGGAGCCGCAGATCGCGGTCGAGGTCACGCGCACGACCGCGTCCGTCGGTTCCTCGATGCGCGGGTCCGGCACGTCCTTGACGCTCACCTTCTCGCGTCCCTGCCAGGTCAGTGCTCGCATGGGTCGTCGTCCTTCCGTGGTCGTGCCGACCGCGGCGGCGTCAGCGGGCCCGAGACGCCACCGTGCCCGACGGCGTCGGCGGGACTCTGCACCGACGCCGCCAGTGAAGCACCGGTCCGTCCCACTCACCTCCCACGCCGCCCGTGCCTCCGGGGAGGCGAGACGTGCGGGTGCGGGCACGACGGGTGATCCTCGTGCTCGTGACGACGGACGACGGAGCAGCGCGCGGTGCGGCGGGCGGGCGTGGACGAGCCCGCGTGCGTCGCGCCGTCGCCGCCGCGGAGGGCCGATGGGTGCGGCATCCCCGCTGGTCGCTCGCGCTCAAGGGCGCGATCGCCGCCGCCCTGGCGTGGTACGTCGGGGTGCTGGCCCCGGCGCCCTTCTCCGACTACCCCTACTACGCCCCGCTCGGTGCGGTGGTGGCGACGACGAGCACGCTCGCACGGTCCGTCCGGGAGTCGGTCCAGGCGATCCTCGCGATCCTCGTCGGGGCCGTCGTCGCGCGCGGCGTCGACCTCGTCCTCGCGCCGAGCGCGCTGTCGGTCGCCCTCGTCGTCGGGCTCGCGCTGCTGTGCTCGGGGTGGCACCGGTTCGGCCAGATGGGCACGTGGGCGGTCACCTCGGCGTTGTTCGTCCTCATCATCGGCAACGCGGCCAAGGTGGAGTTCGTGGGGGCGTACGCGGGGCTCGTCGTCGTCGGTGCGGCGATCGGGGTCGGCGTCAACCTGCTGGTCCCGCCGCTGCCGCTGACGCCGTCGGGAGACGCGCTCGCGCGCCTCCGCGACGTGCTCGCGGACCAGGTCGACTCGCTCGCCGACGGGCTCGAGGGCGACCTTCCGCCGTCGCCGGAGCAGTGGCAGGAGCGCCGCCGCGAGGTCTCCCCGACCCTCGCTCAGGCGCGAGAGGCGATCGCCCGGACCCGTGAGGCTGCTCGGGCCAACGTCCGGCTGCGGCGGCACCGCGACCGGGCCGCGACCCAGGTGCGCCGGGCGGCAGCGCTCGACACGGCCGCGGAGGTCGTGGACGACCTCGTGCGCCTGCTCGTCGAGTGGGAGAGCACGGAGCGCGACGTCGTCGCGCTCGGTCCCCGGCTGCGCCCGTCCGCCGCGACGGCGCTGCGGGCCTACGGCCGCGCCCTGGCCGGGGTCGGGCCCGGGCTGGTCGACCAGGGGGTGCTCGCGGAGGTCGACCGGGGCGTCGACGCGCTGCGCCGGGAGGTCCTGCGGACCCGGCAGGAGGTCGACGAGGACTACTTCGTCGCCGGTGCGGTCGTGCTCGCGCTCCGACGGGGCGCGGCGGCCCTCGCAGCCACGTGACTCTCCGCGACGCGCGGCGGCCGAGCACGCACGAACCGCCCCGGTCCCGCGGGCTGGTCGGACACAGCCGCTGCGGAGCCGGGGCGGTTCACGCGGTCGGGAGCTCCAGGTCAGGAGCTCAGGGGTCGCACGCCCACGGGGTCACCCGCAGGCGTGCGCCGCGTGCTCGACGACCACCTCGCTCGACACCTCCTCGCCGTCCACCGTGGCGGTCGCGGCGACCGTCACAGACCCGGCGTCGAACGACGTCGCTCGCGACGCGAACGACTGGTACGCGGCCTGGCCCGGCTGGACGTCGGCGACGGTCCGGGACCCGAACGCCGTCGTCAGGGTCACGTCGGCCGGCACGTCCGACGCGTTCGTCGCCGCGACGGCGAGGTACGCCTTGCCCGCGAGGCACCGCGGGGAGACCACCACGTCGAGCTCGACCCCGGCCGGCTCCGCGGCCGGCGTGACCACGAGGTCGCGCAGGCTGCCCGTGTTGTCGAACGACCCGAAGCCGGCGCGACCCTCGGTGAACGTCGTGTCGTTCGCGGTGAGGAGCGGGGTGTCGAGGCCGTCGAGGTAGACGGCGATGTCGCCGCTGTCCGCGCAGCGCACGACGCGCACGTCATGCCACTCCTCGTCCGTGACCGCCGGCGGGGCGCCGACCGCGCCGTCCCACTGGTCGTCGATCCGCTCCCGGTCCTTGCCGTCGACCTTGAAGATGCCGTTGTGGGCGTAGATCGTGTTGTCCTGCGAGAGGTGGGCGTAGTAGTACTCCGTGTCCGACTGCCAGCCGAACACCACGATCACGTCCCGGTTGTTCACCGAGGCCGGGGCGTCGAGCTTCACCTCGGCGTCGAGCGCGAACGAGCCGAGCTCGGGACCCTCGGTGAGGACGGCGTACTCGAACGGGCGGCGGATGCCGTCGTTCGGGTTGTCGCCCACCTGGGCGAGGACGACCGCGTCCCCGGGGAACTGCCACTTCGACGGCGTCCGCGGCGCCCAGTTCTCGGCCGCCATCACGTTCGTGATCGGCTCGCCCGCCGGTGCGCACGACGGCGGCGCCGGGGGCTCGACCGGCTGCGCGCCGAACCGGGCGTACTGCGCCGCGACCTGCTCCGGCGTCGGGACGGTGTCGAGGAACATGAGGTCGTCCATGCGGCCGTGGAACGGGTTGGCCTCGCGCGTGTCCTGCGGGAAGCTGCCGCCGATCTTGAGCCCCGCGGGGTCGGTCGGGGAGGTCGCCCCCGCGCCCCACGGGTTCGAGGCCGTGTACTCGCCCTCGAGCTCTTCGCCGTTCATGTAGAGCTTCATCTCGCCGCCCGCGAAGTCGAACGTCGCCGCGAGGTGGACCCAGCGGTTCCGCTCGAGGATCTGGTCCCACGGCAGGTCGGCCGCGAACGTCCAGGACCCGGCGCCGTCGACCCGGCGGCCGAGCGCGACGAGCTTGAGCTCGTTCCCGACCGTGATGACCTCGAGCAGCGCGCGCACCGCGTGGCCGTCCGAGGTCCCGGTGAGGACGCCCGCGAGCCCGATCGCGTTGTAGCGGTCGTCGGGGTTCGCGGTGCCGGAGTTGAGGGCCGGGTGCTCGCCGGTCGGCTTGAACCACCCCATGACCGAGATCTCGTCCGCGCCCGCGAAGGCGCCGAGCGAGTCCACGCCCGCAGGGTCGTAGACGCCGGCCTTCCAGTCGTCGTTCGACGCCGTGAGCGGGCTCATCTGCTGCGTCTGCAGTGCTTCGCCCGCGCCCGGGTAGGCCCGGTCGGCCATGCGCATCTCCACCCCGCCGTTGACGAGCTGGATGTTCGTGCCGGACCAGCCCTGGTCCGCCTCCCACGTCGTCGAGCCCGCGACCGGGTGGTCGAAGTCGTAGTGCGCCGCGACGTTCCCGGCGAGCTCGGGGAGCACGACGGGCGAGGACGCCCCGACGCGCCGCGCGTCGGTGACCTGCCAGATCTTCCCGTTGGCCTTCGAGATCAGGTACAGCTCGCCGTCGGCGTCGGACCCGAAGCGCAGGTCGACACGCTGGTCACCGACGAGCTCCTGGAACGTGGTCTCCTGACCGTCGGCGAACACGCGCAGGTGCTCGATCTCGGCGAGGTCGTCGAGGTCGCCGTCGTTGCGCACCATCTCGTCCGCCTCCGTGCTCAGCACCCAGCCGCGTACGAGGTCGGTGAAGAGGTAGCGCCCGCGCAGCTCGGGGATGTCGCCGCGGTAGACGAACCCGCCGTTGAGCGCGACACCCGCGTCCCCGGTCTGGCCGGGGTCGCGGTTGTGGTCGTACGCGGCCACGGGGTACGTGAAGCCGTTCTCGGCGTCGTCCGCGGGCAGCGGGTAGATCTGCCGGTTGTCCGCGAGGAACGACCCCTCGCGCACGGACCAGCCGAAGTTGTCGCCCGGCTCGACGGCGTACACCGACTCGACCTGCCACTCGCCGATGTGCCCCAGGTACATGGTGTGGTCCCCCTCGGGGTCCCAGCTGATGCGGTGCGGGTCGCGCATGCCGACCGCGTAGATCTCCGGCAGCGCGCCGGCCGTCCCGACGAACGGGTTGTCCGCCGGGATCCCGTACTGCCCGTTGGCGCTGTCGTCGCCCAGCGGGTCGATGCGGAAGATCTTGCCCTGGGGCGTCGCGAGGTTCTGCGGGTTGCCGTTGCCGACGCCGTTGCCGCCGTCGCCCACGAGGACGTAGAGGTTGCCGTAGTCGGCGTCGCCCTCGGAGACCGTGGGGTTGAACGCGATCTGCTGCACCGTGTGCACGCGGCCGGCGAACGGCACGCGCAGGACCTCGCGGCTCGTGCCCTCGAAGACCGGTGCGGACGGGTCGGTCGCCTTCCACTCGGTGACGACGCTGTGGAACTGGGTGTTGCCGTACGCGGGGTAGTCCGGGGTGTCCTCCGTCAGCGCCGTGCCGCCCTCGGTGTGCACCGTGTAGAACAGGCCGTTCTCGGCGAAGTCGGGGTGGAACTCGGCGGAGCCGAGACCGGTGCCGAGGCCCGCGCTGTTGTGGAAGTTGTCGAGGAACTGCTGGCGCACGTCGAGGTACGGCACGTGCTCGCCAGTGTCCTTGTCGACCGTGTAGAGGACCGCGTTGTTGTCGGGCACCATGAGGCGGCCCGAGCCGTCCGGGATCTCGTCGAGGTGCGTGATCCGGTTGTGCCGCACGAGGCGCTGGTCCTGCGTCGCCGGCGTCGTCTGCGACGTGGGGAGCTGGGCGAGCTCCGTCACCTCGATCCCGAGCGTCGACGGCGTGGGGTCCGGCAACGGGTTGAGCAGCGGCTCGTTCGGCGTCGTGCCGCCCGCGGCGCAGTCGGCCGGGTTGCCCGTCGGGATCGCGAGGTTCTGCCCGGCCGTGTCGACCGCGACGTCGTCGAGCATGAGTCGGCCCGCGCTGCTGGCGCCGTTGATCCAGAAGAACCGGTCGAGCGCCGAGGTCACGCCCTGGCGGAAGCCGAACTGCTGCTCCGTTCCCTCGGGCAGCCGGGTGATCTCCTCGTACGGGCCGCCCTGGCTGTAGACGCTGACCTTGTCCGTCGCGTTGTCGGCGACGATCCAGACGCACTGCCACGTGTCGCGCGACCAGACGCCCGCGGGCTTGAAGGCGCCGCCGTCGCGCACGAGCATCACGTCGTTGTTCTGGTTGTTCACGTACGCGCGGCTGTGCGCGTAGTCGGACGGCGCGTCGAGGTCGGTGATGCCGAACGACGTGTCGACGCTGCCCGTCCGCAGGAAGCGGAAGAACACGGTCCCGGTCGTGCCGTCCGCGATCCCGGGGACGGCGCGGTGGGCGCGCTGGGTGCCCCCGACCATCTCGAGGACCTGGTTGTTGCCGTTGAGCGGGTCGGCGATGACCCGGGCGGCCGACGAGGCGGACCAGCCGTCCTGGCCGTTGAGCGCGGTGCGCTGGTAGGCCTCGAAGCTGAGGACCTCGCTGAACTCGTCCGCGGCCTCCTCCGCGGCCGCCGGTGGTCCGAGGAGGGTTCCCCCCAGGACGGCCGCGAGGGAGAGGGCGATCGCCGCTCTCCCTCGTCGGCTCGAATGCGTAGACGTCATCGTCTGCTCCGTTTCGTCGGGTGGCGCTCGCACGACATCGGTGAGCGCTGTCATGTCCCGACCCGCCGGCCGTCCGTCGCCGGGTCGGGTTCCTGCACGCCGCCGGTCACCCTCGACCGCGTCGTTGCGCCGGGGCCCGCACGGGCCGCGCGCACGGTCGGTGGCGGCCCCTCGGCCGCCGCGTCCTGCTCTCCCGTCCGGCTCGAGCTGCACGTCCGTGTGCGCGACCCTCGCAGCGTAGGGAAGGCGCTTTCCGAGTGTCAAGGGACACACGCCGGTCGCGTTCGTGGGCGCGGCCACGGCGTTCGACGGGTCACCGTCCGAGGATGCGTGCCTTCTGCTCCGCGAGCTCGGCGTCCGTGAGCACGCCCTGGTCGCGCAGCGCCGCGAGCTCGCGGAGCTGGGAGATCGTCACGTCCATCGCGGCAGTCGCGTCCGCGTCGGGGGCGGGGTCCGCGACCGGCTCCCGGTCCGAGCTCGGTGCCGCGGGGGCGGCCGGGGGAGCGGTGGGCGACGCCTCGTCGCCGGCCGCGGGCGAGCGCAGGCCCGCGACGACCGCGAGGAGCCCGGACAGATCGGTGTCCCGCAGCCGGTAGGAGGTGAGCGACGCCGGGAGGGCGCGGCCGACGTCGCGGAGCATCTGCTGCACCAGCGCGCCCACGGGGCCGCGGACGACGACCTCGACGTCGGCCCGCTGCCCGGGCGCTGCGGTGCGCAGCTCGAGCAGGTCGAGGCCGAGCGCGGCGAGGCGCTGGAGCAGCCCGTACAGCGCGGCCTGGTCGCGCACCGTCGCCTCCAGCAGCGTGCACTCGGCGGTCCGGTGGACGCCGAGCTCGGCCAGGTCGGCAGCGGGGAGCGCCACGGGTCCCAGCACCGTCACCTCGACCATCGTCGTGCCGTCCATGCGCCTCTCCCGGGTCGCCCACGTCGGACCAGGATGCGTGCGCGCCGGGCGGCGCGGATCACCCGGTGCGGGTGCACCCGGGCGGCACGCCGTCGACTACCCCCGGCGGGTGAGCACGTCGGCGCGCCGGCGACCCACAGTGGGACCGTCACGGGACGTCCGTGACCTGGACGCGAGGGGTGCTCGATGGACGGCTTCTGGGACTGGTTCTGGCTCATGGTGTGGTGGTTCTTCTTCATCGCGTACCTCGTCGTGCTGTTCCAGATCGTGGCCGACCTGTTCCGCGACAAGGCGCTCAGCGGCTGGTGGAAGGCGCTGTGGATCATCGCCCTGATCTTCGTGCCCTACCTGTCGGCGCTGGTCTACGTCATCGCCCGCGGGCGCGGGATGGCCGAGCGGCACGCCGAGGAGGACCGCGCGCGGCGTCAGGTGATGGACGACTACGTCCGGGCGACCGCGAGCACCGGGCGCTCGCCGGCGAGCGAGATCGCGGACGCGAAGGCGCTCTACGACGCGGGGACGATCGACGCCGACGAGTTCGCCCGCCTCAAGGCGCGAGCGCTCGCCTGAGGAAACCGTGATGGCCGACGAGGACGAGCCCGCGACCGGGGCGGGGACCGGTGGCGCGACCGACGACGGTGGCGCGACCGACGACGTCGCGGCACGGCTCGCGGCGCTCGAGCGCGAGAACGCGGACCTGCGCCGTCGGCTCGAGGCGCGGCCGACGACGGGCGGCGGGGGGACGGGGACGAGCACGGAGTCACCGACCGCCGTGCGCCGCCCCCGGCGCCGGCTGCGGGCCGTGGCGTGCGCGGTGCTCATCACGCTGGGGGCGCTCCTGGCCCCGCTCGGCGCGGTCTCGGCGTGGGCGCAGCGCGAGCTGACCGACACCGACCGGTACGTCGCGACGGTCGGCCCGCTCGCCGCGGACCCGGTCGTGCAGTCCGCGGTCGCGGGACGCCTCACCGAGGTGGTCATGTCCCGCATCGACGTCGGGGCGCTCGTCGACGACCTCGTCAGCGGGCTGGAGGAGCGGGACGTCCCGCCGCGCGCCACCCAGGCGCTCGCCGCGCTCGAGGCGCCGCTCCAGAGCGGCGTCGAGTCCCTGGTGCACGAGACCGCGACCCGGCTCGTCGAGAGCGACGCGTTCGAGGGGGCCTGGCTCCAGGCGAACCGCGTGGCGCACCAGCAGCTCGTCGCGGTCATGCGCGGGGAGGACGGCGACATCCTCCAGGTGGACGACGGCAGCCTCAACATCCAGCTGTCCGGTCTGATCGACCTGCTCAAGGAGCGGCTCGTCGACCGCGGGCTCGGCGTCGCCGCTCGCATCCCGTCGGTCGACGCGACGTTCACCATCGCGCAGTCCGCGGAGCTCGTCATGCTCCAGAACCGGTACGCGCAGATCGTGACGCTCACGACGTGGCTGCCGTGGGTCGCGCTCGGCCTGCTCGCCGCCGGGGTCCTCGTCGCCAACCGTCGGTCGCGCGCGCTCGTCGTCGCGGGGCTCGCGCTGACGGGGGCGATGGTCGCGCTCGGCGTCGGGCTCGCGGTCGCGCGCGGCCTCTACCTCGGTGCGCTCTCGGGGCAGGTCCTGCGGCTCGACGCGGCGGAGGTCGTGTTCGACCAGGCCGTCGGGTACCTGCGCCTCACGCTGCGCACGGTCGGGGTGCTCGGCCTGGTCGTCGCGCTCGCCGCGTACCTGGGCGGGTCGAGCGCGTCCGCGCGCAGCCTTCGTGCCGGGCTGGGGCGCGCGGGCGCCGCGGTACGCGGGTGGGGCGAGGGGCGCGGGGTCTCGGCGGGTCCCGTCGGCGACTGGCTCGGACGGCACAAGGCGTTCGTGCGCGTCGTCGTCATCGGTGTCGCCGCTCTCGTCCTCCTCCTGGCGGGTTCGCTGACACCGGGCCTCGTGGTCGGCGTCGCGCTCGTCGCCGGACTCCTGCTCGTCGTCGTCGAGGTCCTCGCTCGGCCCCCCGTGGTCCCCGGTCCCGCGGGCGACCCGGTCGGTCCCGTCGCGCCACCGCCCGGGGCCGGCCCGGCCTGACGAGCTCACCCGACGTTCGCCCTGCGCTCTCCCGACCCCGGGAATAGCCTGCCCTCATGACCTCGGTCGAGCCACGTGCCGAGCAGGAGGACGTCGCGCGCGTCGCCGACACCTCCGAGTCGCTGCGTGCCCGGACCTCGGTCCCCGAGCTGCCCCGCTCGACCGTGCCCCGCCCCGCGATCGAGACCTTGGTCGCCGCCGCGGCGACCCGGCGCCTGACCCTCGTGTCGGCCGGCCCCGGCTGGGGCAAGACGACGGCGGTGGCACGCTGGGTGCGCGGCGGCGCCGGGGCGCGGGTCGCGTGGCTCACGCTGGAGCCGTTCGACGACAAGCCGGCGGCGTTCTGGGCCGATGTGCTCGCGGCGCTGCGTGCCGCCGGAGCCGTCCCCGCGGGACACCCGCTCGAGACGCTCGTCGTGCCGCCGCGCCTGTCCCCGGCGCTCCTGCGCCGCATCCTCGCCGCGATCGAGCTGCTGCCCGAGCCTGTCGTGCTCGTGCTCGACGACTTCCACCACGTCGCCCGCTCCGACGTCGCGGCGACCGTCGACGACCTCCTGCGCTACCCTCTGCCGCTGCGTCTCGTCGTGCTCACGCGCGTCGACCCGCTGGTCCGGCTCCAGCGGCTGCGCGCGCAGGGCGAGGTCGCCGAGGTCGGCGCCGTCGACCTCGCGTTCGACACGACGGACGTCGCGACGCTCGCCGAGGCCCACGGTCGGCCGCTGTCCCCGGCCGGCGCGGACCACGTGCTCGAGGAGACCGGGGGGTGGGCGGTCGGCGTCCGCCTGCGGGTGGAGGCTGCGGACGCCGCGAGCCGCGCACGCGCCGACCGCTCGGCGGCGGAGTTCCTCCTCGCGGAGGTGCTCGACGGGCAGGACGCCGCGACGCGGCGCTTCTTGCTCCGCACGAGCGTCGCCTCGGCGGTCTGCCCGGACCTGGCGGCCGTCCTCGACCCGGAGGCGCCGGCGGAGCGGCTCCTCCCTGGCCTCGCCGCCGCCGACGGCTTCGTCATGACGGCGGGCGAGGACCGCACCTGGTACCGCTACCACCCGCTGCTGCGCGAGATGCTCCTGAGCCAGCTCCGGATCGAGGACCCGGCCTCCCTGCGCGCGGCGCACCGCGCGGCCGCACGGTGGTTCGCCCAGGACGGTGAGGCGCTGCGCGCGCTCGAGCACGCCGCGGCCGCGGAGGACTGGGTGCTCCTGGGGGAGATCTTCGTCGAGAGCGCGGCCGCGCAGCTCGCGGGGCCGCACCGCGAGTCGGTCGCCGAGACCCTGCGACGCGTGCCGTACGCGACGATCGGGGTGGACGCGCGGCTGCACCTGTGCGCCGGCGCGCTGGCGTACGTCGACGAGCGGTTCGACGCCGCCCGTCAGCACGTCGTGACGGCCCGCGACCTCCTCGACCCTGCCGAGCAGCCCGCCGCGGCCGTGCTCCTGGAGCTGCTCGACGCGTCGATCGCGCGCGCGACGGGCGACGTGCGCGGCCTCGCGACGGCCGCCGGCGCCGCCCTCGCGACCGCGGACGGGGCGCCCTACCCGTTCCTTGCGCTCGACACCTATCGAGGCCTCGCACAGGCCCACCGCGCCGCGGGCCTGGCCTGGTGCTCGGTGGGTCAGGAGCCGGCGACGTCCTCGTTCCCGCTCGCGCCGCCTCCCGGTCGTGACTGGCGGGCCCCTCAGCTCTTCGTCCTGGGGGCACGTGCTGCGGCGTCGCTCCTCGCGGTCGCGGAGGGCCGGCTCGACGAGGGCGACGCGGTCGCGCGGGAGGTCGTCGCGGAGGCCGAGCCCCGGGGATGGGACGGGTACGCCCACGTGCGCCCGGCGCACGCCGCCCGGGCGTGGGTGCTGTACCTGCGCGCGTCGGACGACGCCCTCGACCGGGAGCTCGCGCACGCGCTGGCGGCCGACGCCGGCGGGCGCGAGCCGGCGTCCGAGGCGGCCGTCCGGCTCCTCCAGGCCCTGGCCGCGGCGGACCGCGGGCATGCCGGGGCCGCGCGGCACGCCCTGGTCGCGGCCGACCGTGCGCTCGGGCCCGTCGCGACGCCACCGGTCCTCGCCGACCTGTGGGTCCGGGCGACGGCAGCGGTCCGGCTGCTCGACGACGGGACGCAGCCCGCGCTGCCGGTGCGGGTCCGGCGGGAGGGGCTGGGCACGGCCGCCGTCGTCGCGGTGTGCGGCGCGCGCGAGCTGCTCGCCACGGGGCGGACCGGGGCCGCGCTGCGCGCCGTCGCGGGGCTCGTGGACGCGGGGGAGGGCGAGGTGGACGACGTCGTGCGGGTCGAGGCGGCGCTCGTCGAGGCGTCCGCCCTGGCACGGGCAGGCACCCGCCGCGTCGAGGTCCCGCTGGCACGCGCCCTGGACGTCGCGGCCGTCGAGCGGGTCGCGCGCCCGTTCCTCACCGTCGTCGTGCGGGAGCTGCGCCCGGCTCTCGCGCGCGCGGTCGCCGCGCGCGGCGACGCGCTCGCCCAGCAGCTACGGGCTCACCTCGACCCCGCGGACCGCGCGCCGGAGCCGGCCCCGCTCGTCGAGCCCCTCACCGAGCGGGAGCTGGCGATCCTCGCGGTCCTGCCGTCGATGGCCAGCAACGTCGAGATCGCCGAGGACTTCTTCGTCTCGGTGAACACCGTGAAGGCGCACCTCAAGTCGGTCTACCGCAAGCTCGGCGTGAGCTCTCGCCGCGACGCCGTGCGTCGGGCCCGCGAGCTCGGCGTCGTGGCCTGAGACGCCGCCTCACGCCGCGGCGGGGGAGCCGGCGTCGGCGGGCATGCCCCTGCGCCGGTCCACCTGACGCAGCACGAGCTTGCCGAGCTCGGCGAGCACGAGGAACGCGAGCGCGACGAGCGCGCACACGCCCCACTGTCCGCCGTCGAGGTCAACCGTGCCGAAGATCCGCTGGAGGCCGTCGAGGGTCGTGACGAGGAACGTCAGCCCCAGCGACGCGAGGAGCAGGACGACGAACCGGCCGTTCGCGAGCGTCTCGAACGACAGGATGCTGGCCCGTGGGTCGCGCCACTCCAGCGCGGCGACGACGTGCAGGAGCGACATCGCGGTGAGACCCATCGTCGTGGCGACGGCCAGGTCGGCGTCGGCCTCGCCCCACGCCACGGCGACGAGCGAGCCGACGGCGATGAGGACGCCACCCACGGCGAGCCGCACGCCGAGCCCGCGGCCGATGACCGGCTCGGTCGGCGGCCGCGGCCGCCGGCGCATGAGGCCGGGCGTCGCGGCGTCGAAGCCGAGGCCGATCGCGAGCAGCACGTCGATCGCGAAGTTCACCCAGAGGATCTGCAGCGGCGTGAGCGGCGTGCCGCCCGCGATCGTGAAGATGCCGGCGCCGACGAACGTGAGGATGAACCCGATGAGCACGACCATCTGGAAGCGGATGTACTTCATGAGGTTGTCGTAGAGCCCGCGGCCCCCCTCGACGGCGGCCACGATCGTGGCGAAGTTGTCGTCGGTGAGGATCATCTCGGCGGCGTCCTTGGTCACCTCGGTGCCCGTGATGCCCATCGCGACGCCGATGTCCGCGCGCGTGAGCGCCGGGGCGTCGTTGACGCCGTCGCCGGTCATGGCCACGACGTCGCCCTTGCGCTTGAGCACGTCGACGAGGCGCACCTTGTCCTCGGGCGCGACGCGCGCGACGACACCGATCTCCCCGACCTCCGCCTCGAGCTGGGCGTCGGACATCGCGGCGAACTCGGCGCCCGTCAGCGCGCGGCCCTCGATGCCGAGCTGCCCGGCGATCGCCGCCGCGGTGGTGACGTGGTCGCCCGTGATCATCCGGACGCGGATGCCGGCGTCGCGGCACTCCGCGATGGCGTCGCGGGCCTCTCGCCGCGGCGGGTCGACGATGCCGACGAGCGCGACCAGCTCGAGGTCGCGCACCGCGTCGAGGAGCTCCCCGGAGAGCTCGTCCCGGCCGATGCCCCGCCGCGCGACCGCGAGCACGCGCATGCCCTCGCCCGCGAGGGCGTCGTTCTCGGCCACGACGCGCGCCCGCGAGTCGTCGTCGAGCGGCGCCGTCCCGCCGTCGGCGGTGAGGTAGCGGCTCGACCGGGCGAGCAGCACGTCCGGAGCGCCCTTGACGAAGCACGTCAGCGCACCGTCGAGGTCGTGGAACGTCGCCATGAACTTGTAGGCGGCGTCGAACGGGACCTCCGCGACGCGCGGGTGCTCCGCCCGCGTCTCCTCGACGTCCAGCCCGGCCTTCGCCGCCAGCACCACGACGGCGCCCTCGGTGGGGTCGCCGATGCACTCGCCGTCGCGCACGACGGCGTCGCTCGCGAGCGCCAGGGGCAGCGCGACGGGCTCGAGCGGGACGTCGGTCGAGCCGGCGGCCGCGAGGATGCGGCCGGTCGTCGAGTAGCCCTCGCCGTCGACCGAGAACCGCCGCCCGGCGAGCACCAGCCGGCGTGCCGTCATCTGGTTGAGCGTGAGGGTCCCGGTCTTGTCCGAGCAGATGGCCGACGTCGAGCCGAGCGTCTCGACCGACTTGAGGCGCTTGACGATCGCGCCCTCCTCGGCGAGCCGGCGCGTGCCGAGCGACAGCAGCATCGTCACCACGGCGGGGAGGCCCGTCGGGATCGCGGCGATGGCCAGGCTGATCCCGACGACGAACAGGCTGTCGAAGTCCTCGCCGCGCACCAGGCCCAGGACCACCACGACGACGAGGGCGATCGCCGCCATGACCGTGATGATCACGGTGATGCGGTCGAGCTGGCGCGTGAGCGGCGTCTTGTCCTGCTCGACGCCGCTGAGCATGCCGGAGATGCGGCCCACCTCGGTCGTCATGCCCGTCGCCGTGACGACCATCTCGCCGCGCCCGCGCGTCACCTGCGAGTTCATGTACGCCATGTCCGTGCGGTCGCCGAGCGGCGCGTCGTCCGCCACGACGGTCTCGATGCCCTTGGCGACCGGGGTGCTCTCGCCCGTGAGGCCGGCCTCCTCGATCTCCAGCGACGCCGCGACGAGCAGCCGCCCGTCCGCCGGGATCTTGCTCCCGGCCTCGAACCCGACGACGTCGCCCGGCACCAGCTCCTCCGCGGGCACCTGCTCCTGCCGCCCGTCGCGGCGCACCGTGGCCGTCATGACGAGCATCTGCTGGAGCGCCGCGACGCTCTGGGCGGCCTTGCCCTCCTGGTGCAGGCCCATGAGCGCGTTGAGCACCGTGAGCCCGAGCACGACGACGCCCGTCGTGACGTCGCCGAGCGCGATGATGCTCACGACCGCCGCCCCGACGAGGACGAGCTGCATGAGGTCCCGGTACTGGCGCAGGAACGCCTGCCACGGCTTCTCCTTGCGCTCCTCCGCGAGCGCGTTGGGCCCGTACCGGGCGCGCCGCTCGGCGACCTGCGCCGACGTCAGCCCGACCGCCGGGTCGACGTCGAGAGCCGCGCACACGGCCTCCGTCGACGCGGTGTGCCACGGGCCCGTGGCGGGAGGGACCTGCTGTCGGGGGATCTGCGCAGCCGTCATCGTGGGCTCCTCTCCGGCGCTCGTCACCACGGTCGCAGCGGGCCCCGGGCGGAGCCTCACCCGTCGGGGGTGAACGCTTCGCACCGGCGGTGAGCGGTGCCCCTCAGGAGCGCGACCCGACCAGCCCGCTCTCGTAGGCGACGATCACGGCCTGGACCCGGTCCCGCACCCCGAGCTTGGCGAGGAGGTTGCCCACGTGGGTCTTGACCGTCGTCGAGGACAGCACGAGGCGCTCGGCGATCTCGGCGTTGGACAGGCCCTCGGCCACGCACCGCAGCACGTCGAGCTCGCGGGGCGTGAGCGACCGCAGGCGCGGGTCGACGCCGTCGTCCGCCGACTGCTCCCCGACGGGCAGGTGCGGGGCGAAGAGGTCGAGCATGCGGCGCAGCACCCGGGGCGCGACCACGGAGCTCCCCGCCGCGACGGTGCGGATCGCGTCGACGAGGTCGTGCGGGCGGGCGTTCTTCAGCAGGAAGCCGCTCGCGCCGGAGCGCAGCGCCGCGAACGCGTACTCGTCGACGTCGAACGTGGTCAGCACGAGCACGCGCGTCCCGGGGTGCTCCGCGACGACGCGCCGGGTCGCCTCGATGCCGTCCATGCCGGGCATCCGGACGTCCATCACGACGACGTCGGGAGCGAGCGCCGCGACCTGGTCCAGCGCGACCCGCCCGTCCGACGCCTCGCCGACCACCTCGAGGTCGGGCTCCGACTCGATCACGAGCCGGAAGCCCATGCGCAGGAGCGCCTGGTCGTCCACGAGCAGCACGGTCGTCACGGGACCCCTCCGTCGTCCTCGTCCTCCGGCAGGTCCACCGGAGTGTCCTCCCGCAGGCCCCACGGCAGCACGACGCGCACGGCCCACCCGCCGTCGGCGCGTGGCCCCGCCTCGACGCTGCCGCCGAGCAGGGCCGCGCGCTCGCGCATGCCGAGGATGCCGCGGCCGGTCCCGCCGCCCGCGCCCGGCCGGGTGCCACCGGCGTCGCGGACCTCGACCTCGACGGCGTCCGCGCCGCGCCGCACCTCGACCTGCGCGTCGGGCGTCCCGGGCGCGTGCCGCAGGACGTTGGTCAGCGCCTCCTGCACGACCCGCACCACCGCAAGCCGCAGCGAGGTGTCCTCCGGGAGCGGGACGTCGAGGCCGGTCGCCGTGACGGGGACGCCCGCGGCGCGGAAGCGCGCGACGACGGTCGCGAGGTCGGTCACGGTCGGCTCGGCCGGTCCCTCCGGCGCCTGCGCGCCCTCGTCGATGGGGTCGAGCACGCCGAGCACGCGCTGCATGTCGCTCAGCGCCTCGCGCCCCGTCCGGGAGAGCTCCTGCAGCGCCTCGCGCGAGCGGTCGGGCGCGCGGTCGAGTGCGGCGCCCGCGCCGTCCGACAGGGCGACCATCACCGACACGCTGTGCGCGACGACGTCGTGCATCTCCCGGGCGATGCGGGTGCGCTCGGCCGCACGGGCGAGCGCGGCGCTCTGGTCCCGGTCCCGGGCCATGGCCCGGTAGCGCTCCGCCAGGTCCTCGGCGTGGAGGCGCCGGGAGCGCGCGCCGGAGCCCGTGGCCATGCCGAGGAGCAGGAGAGCGAGCAGGAGGGAGACGGACGCCGACCGGCGGCCGGGGGAGAAGGGCGGCTCGGCGAGGTCCCGCACGGGGTCGCTGCCGGGCGTCACGCCCGAGTTGCTCCAGAGGAGGATCTCGGCGAGGCCGATGTCCTGCCACCACCACATCGCCACCGTCACCACGACGAGCACCGAGCCGCACGTCAGCCACGCCGTGCGCGGCGGGCGGGAGGCCGCGACGGCGTGCACCGCGCACGCGAGGCACACCCCGAGCACCCCCAGCACGCCCGCGGCCGCGAGCGACGCGACCGCCAGCGCCGTGAGCGCGGCCGTGACGACGAGCGGTCGCGAGCGGCGGGCGAGGAGGAGCGCCGCCCCGAGGACGGCCCCGGCGAGCCAGGCCGTGACGACCACCTGGGCGACGGGCTCGTCCGGACGGAACAGGCCGAGGCCGGTGGACCCCTCGACCGTCGCGAGCCCGAGCACCGCGGTGACGAGCCCGAGCGCCACGACCCCGGCGACGAGCGCGGCGTCCGCGGCCCGTGGGTGCTCCTCGACCAGCCGGCCGAGCGGCCCGCGCCGCTGGACGTCCGTCTCGGTGAGCGCGCCGCCGTCGGTCGTCCCGCGCGCGGACGTGGCGACGGACGTCGAGGGCATGGCCCCACTCTTCCATCCGCGCCGGTCCACGTCAGGTGACGTCACGGCGATGCAGGCGGATCCCCGCCGCGACGAGCAGGACGACGGCCCACGCGGCGAGCACGAGCCCGGCCGCCCACGGACCGACGTGCGGTCCCAGCGTCGTCGCGTCGAGGGCGGCGAGCCGCTCGTCGCCCTGGAGGAGCCGCGCCCCGCCGCCCGGGAGGAGGGCGCGCGCCGTGTCGGCGACCCGACCGGGGTTCGTGGCGAGGAGGTGGTCGAGCACGACGACCAGGACCACGCCGGCGACGAGCGCGGCGTCGGGCCGGCGCAGGAGCGCTCCGAGCCCCAGCCCGACGAGCGCGACCCCGGTCTGGTAGAGCACGAAGCCCGCGAGGAGGCGCACCGTCTCCGGGTCCGCGACGTCGAGCACGAGCCCGAGCGCCGCGCGCTGCCCGGCGGTCGCCGCGAGCGACGCCACGAGCGCGACCACGGCCGTGAGCAGGGCGACCGCGGTCGTGACGACCAGCTGCGCCACGAGCACGGGGATCCGGCGCGGCACCGCGACGAAGGTCACGCGAGCCGTGCCCGTGCGGAACTCGCCCGCGCCGGTGGTCGCGCCGAGGACGAGGAACCCGAGCTGGGCGAGCACGTACCCGGCGACGGCCACGGGCGCGCCCGACGCGCCGTCGTCGGGCCGAGCGAACAGGCCGAGCGCCCAGGCGCTCGCGGCCGACGCCGCGACCGTCGCGAGGGCGAGCCAGCCCGTCGCGGGCAGGCTCGTGAGCTTGTCCCACTCCGCCGCGACCACCCGGGGGAGGGTGGCCTGCGGACGGTCCGTGGCGCGGGTGTGCGCGTGCGACGTCGCGGCCACGTCACACCACGTCCCTGGCGCGCAGGCGGAGGGCGGCCAGCGCGAGCGGCACGGCGACCCACGCCGCCAGGACGAGCCCGCCGCCCCAGGCGCCGAGGTCGGGTGCTCCCTCCACCGCTCCCTCTTCCGTGAGCAGGGCACCCGCACCGGCGGGAAGGAACGTGAGGGCCGTGTTCACCGCCGCCTGCGCGGGCGGCACGCCGGCGGACGCCGACGCGGCGAGAGGGTCGCCGGCCAGGTCGGTCGCGAGCACGAGCGCGACGGGAAGCACGAGCACGACGAGAACCGCGACCGTCAGGGCGGGCACCGGCCGCCGGAACAGCGCACCGAGCGCGAGGCCGAGCAGGGCCATGGCGACGAGCAGCAGCACCATCCCCACGAGGACCCGCGGCGTCCCTGCGCTGCCGAGGTCCACGGCGATCCCACGGGCACGCGCCGAGGGGAGCAGGGAGAGCACGGCGGCGCCGACCGCGAGCACCGCCGTGAGCAGCGCGAACGCGGTGGTCGTGAGGGTCTGCGCGGCGAGCACGGGCCAGCGCCGCGGGACGGCGGTGAACGTCGTGCGGAACGCGCCCGTGCTGTGCTCGCCCGTCCCGACGAGGACGCCGAGCACGAGCGGGGGCACCTGCGCGAGCAGGAGGCCCGACGTCAGCGATCCCATCGGGTCGAACCCCGGGTCCACGGACGAGGCCTGGGCCGAGAGGTAGGTCAGCGCGGCCGAGACCGTGACCGTGAGCGCGGCGGCCCACCAGGAGGACCGGAGGCTCGTGAGCTTGGTCCACTCGGAGGCGACGACGCGCGTGAGCGTCGGTCCGGGCGTCGCCGCCCGTGCCGCGGTGTGGCGCGCCAGGGCGGGAGTCGCGGCGGTCATCGGGCGCCGCCCGCCGCGGCACGGCCGGTCTCCCCGGCGGCACGACCCTGGTACTCGACGGCGCCCGCCGTGAGCCGCAGGTACGCGTCCTCGAGCGAGCCCGCGTCCGCGGCGAGCTCCTGGACGGGTGCGTCGGCGAGGAGACGGCCCCGGCCGATGACGACGACCCGGTCGGCGCAGAGCGCGAGCTCGTGCATGAGGTGCGAGGAGAGGAGCACGGTCCGGCCCTCGGCCGCGAGGCCCCGCACGAGCCCCCGCACCCACAGGACGCCTTCGGGGTCGAGGCCGTTGACCGGCTCGTCGAGGATGAGCGTCCCCGGGTCGCCGAGCAGCGCCCCGGCGATGCCGAGCCGCTGGCCCATCCCCAGCGAGAAGGTCCCGGCACGCCGGCCGGCGACGCTCTCGAGCCCGGTCATGCCGATGACCTCGTCGACGCGGGCGCGGCCGATCCCGTGCGTCCGGGCGAGGGCCCGCAGGTGCCGGAACGCCGTGCGCCCCGGGTGCACGGACCGCGCGTCGAGCATGACCCCGACGGCGCGGAGCGGCGCCGGGAGGTCGGCGTACCGGCGGCCGTCGACGGTCGACGTGCCCGACGTCGGGCGCTCGAGGCCGACCACGACGCGCATCGTCGTCGACTTGCCGGCCCCGTTCGGGCCGAGGAAGCCCGTCACGGTGCCGGGCCGCGCCGTGAACGTCAGCCCGTCCACCGCCGTCGTCGGCCCGTAGCGCTTGGTGAGCGCCTCCACCTGGATCATCCGTCCTCCCGTCGTCTCCGGCGTGCCCGGACCTCGGGCGCCGCCGTCGTCGACGCTACGGACGGCTACCGGGGCGGCGGCTCCCGCCGACGGCCGAGATCGGCGCGGGCGTGCCCTCCTCCTCGAGGAGGAGGCCGTCGTGCCGGGGACGGACCGGCGGTGGCCGCGTGCCGGGCGTCACGTCCTGCCCGGGCCGTGCCGCTCCGCCGACCGGTGCGCCACGTCGACGCCGGCCGTCCAGCCCGGGGCGCGACCGCCCCCGGGCGGCTCGTGATCGGTCGGGAGACCGGCGCGCGCCAGCAGCCACGCGACCAGCGAGTTGGAGTTCCACATGGCGCGGGCGCCGGGCGGGCGGCGGCCCCAGGTGAGGGCGGGGACGGCCGGGACCGCGTCCAGGAGCCGGGCGACCGCGGCGGTTCCGGAGGCGACGACGACGGGCGGCCCGACGGCGTGGGCACGGTCCGGGATCACCCCGTGGGGCCAGCAGCGCACCTCGTACCGGAACCAGCGCGACCGGCCCAGCGGTCGCGCGCCGACCGGTCCGGTGGCGACGACGCCACGGTCGGTCGGGGCAGCACCCCACGCGGGGGTCATCTCGACGGTGTACGGGACGCCGCCGAGGCGCGCGTCGAGCGCGGCGTGGAACAACGGGCGGGGGCGACGCCTCTCGGCGAGCGCGCACGCGCGCTCCCACCACGCGCTCGTCCGGCGCACGACACGACCGCCGGCACCGACCGGCAACCAGAGCAGCTCGACCCGGTCGTCGTCGGGGCGCGCGCTCGTGGTCACGCGACGACGCTATAGGCTGAGGGCATGCTTCCGGCGTGAGAGCGCCGGCGGGATCCGATGAGACAGCGGATCGAGAAGCCCCGTCGCTCCACACGGCGGGGCTTCTTGCTACCCGGGTGAATGCGTGGAGCGGGGATTGTCGCTCGGCGGCGGGCGGGCGTAGCGTCGGAGAGCGCCACGACGACACCGGGGTCGACCGATCGGGCGGAGGACGAGATGACCAGCAGGCTGCCTCCCCCCGGACCGCTGCCCGCGGGCCAGCACGCCGGGTGCGACACCTCGGGCATGGTCCTGGTCCACCGGATCTTCCGCTGGCTCTACCGCGAGCTTCCCGCGCTGGTGCGCGAGGTCGTGCCGGGGGACACCGCGCGCTCCGCCGTCGTCGGGCGCTACGCCCACCTCGACTTCTTCGCGCTGCACATGCACCACGAGACCGAGGACCTGGTGCTCTGGGACCGGCTGGAGGCCCGCGCGCCCGCCTGCGCGCTGCACGTCGGGCAGATGCGGGCGCAGCACGCCGAGGTCGCGGTGCACCTCGCGCGGATCGAACCACAGCTCGCACCGTGGGTGGCCACCGCCGACCCCGGGCTCCGCGACGCCTTCGCTACCGACCTCGAGGCGCTGCGGGACCTGTTGTCCGCGCACCTCGGGCAGGAGGAGGGCGACATCCTCCCCGTCGCGGGGGAGGTGATGTCGCAGCAGGAGTGGGACTTCATGGAGGAGCACACGCGCGCGACGCTGATGGCGCACCGCAAGGAGCTCGGCAAGGACGTCATGGCGCTGCAGCTCGGGCTGCTGGTCGCGAGCGTCCCCGAGGCCGAGCGGGAGGACTGGTTCCGGGCGAACGTGCCGGCCCCGGTCCGGGTGCTGTACCTCCTCCTCCTGAAGCGCCGGTACGACAACGCGATGCGGGAGCTCTACCCGGACCGTCCCGTTCCCGCGATGGTCTGACACCGGGTGCCGGGAGGGGGACGGACCGTGTGGCGACGCGTGACGCTCGACGTCCACCTCGACCACCCGCCCTCGCGCGTCTTCCCCTACTTCGCCGACCCCGGCCGGTGGCCGGAGTTCGCGCCCGCCGTCGCCTCCCGTCGGCCGCTGGACGAGGGGGCGCTCCGGGTGGGGAGCCGTTGGGCGGCCGTCGACCGCGTCGGTCCGTTCCGGGTCCGGTTCACCGACGTGCTCGAGGTCGTCGAGCCCGACCGGCGCGTGGTGTGGCACTCCACGGCACCCTGGAACTCCCGCGTCGAGTACGTCACGACGCCTGACGGCGGCGGTACGCGCGTCCGCGCCGACTACCACGGCGACGTGGCCTCCGGGCTCCGGCTGCTCGCGCTGCTCCCGACGCCCGTCCTGGCCGGCATCCTCATGCGGGACTTCACCGGGCTCCGCCGGGTGCTGGAGACGGAGGACCGGGCGCGCCCGCGCCGGCGGTGAGGGCCGGTCCGCCCTCGTGCCCCTACCTGCCGACGGAGACGGTCTCCTGAGACAGGCGGTCCTGGAACGCCGCGTGGCGCAGCCTCTCGCTCTCGGTCCGGGAGCCGACCACGACGAACACCAGCAGCACGACGGATCCGCCACCCCCGACGAGCAGGGCGCCGAGCAGGTCCAGCATCGGTACGCCGTCGTCCGGTGTGCCCGGCAGACCGGTCACCGAGACGCCCCACATGCCGGTGTAGTGCATCCCCGCGACCGCGACCCCCATGACGAGCGCCGACACGGTCATGGACAGCCCGCCCCGCGCGTGCACGCAGAGCCAGAGCGCCGCGGTCGCCGCGACGATCGCGACGACCACCGCCAGGACCACGGAGATCGCGCTGTAGTGCATGGTGCCGTGCAGGCGCATGGCCGCCATGCCCATGTAGTGCATCCCGGCGACACCGAGCCCGGCCAGGGCGCCTCCCGCGACCAGCAGGACGGGCCGGTAGCCGAACATCATCACCAGGTGCAGCCCGATCGACACGACCACCACGGCGACCAGGGCGGACGCGACCGTCAGCGGGACGTCGTAGTGGATCGGCATGCCGGTGACGGTGAACCCGAGCATCGCCACGAAGTGCATCACCCAGATGCCGGTGCCGCCGATGGCGGCGGCGCCGAGCCACAGCCACGCCGACCGCACGTGCCACGGCGCGTCGACACGGGACCGGGACACCGCGGACAGGCCGCAGGCCGAACCGGAGACCGCGGCCGCGTAGGAGATGAGCGGAGTCACGGCTCCGTAGGTGAAGTGATGGACATCAAGCATTGCATACCGCCTCAAAAGCACTAGAAAGGACATGCCACCGTAAAGCGGGACGCCCGATGCCGCATCTCGGGCGGGACGGCCCATCGCTACGCTGGGACCGCGTGGGTCCCGCACCCGGCGGGGCCCGGCGTCCTCGAAGGGGAAGCGCATGGGTGAGACGACGAGCGGGCGGGGCCGGATCTCCGCGGCCGAGTTCCACCGGGCACCGGGCGTGTCCGGCTGGCGCGTCACCGGGACGGGCCCGCAGGCGGTCTTCAGGGCGACGTCGCTCTCCCGCGCCGCGGCCCTGGTCCCGCCGGTCGTCGAGGCGGCGGGACGCACCGGGATCCTGCCCGACGTCGACGTGCGCCCCGAGGCCGTCGTCGTGCGGATCCCGAACCGGGACCCGGCGGGCATCCCCGCGGCCGCGGCGGACTTCGCGGCGACCGTCTCCCGGGCGGCGGCCGAGCTGTCGCTGGCCCCCGACCCGACGCGCGCGCAGTCGGTCGGCCTCTACGTCGCCCAGCACTCCGGTGCCGACGTGCGGCCGTTCTTCCTGGCCGCGCTGGGCTACGACGCGCTCGGCGACACCGACGCCGTCGACCCGCTGCGCTGCGGTCCGCAGCTCGCCTTCAACCCGATCTCCGGCGACTCGCCGGGGCGCGGCCGGACGCACCTCGACGTGTTCGTTCCGGCCGACCGGGCGCGGGCGCGCGTGGACGCGGCGCTCGCCGCCGGAGGCAGGCTCGCCGACGACTCGCACGCGCCCGCCTGGTGGTCGCTCGCGTCGCCCGACAACCACGGGGTGGACATCGCGGCCTGGACCGACACCGAGGACGGCTGACGTCGCTCGGGAACGTGTGCGCGTACGCAAAAGGCCAGGTCAGAAGAACATCTTCTGACCTGGCCTCCGCGGCACCCTGAGTGCCGTGCGGTGTCCGGAGGGGGACTTGAACCCCCACGCCCGATAAAGGGCACTAGCACCTCAAGCTAGCGCGTCTGCCATTCCGCCACCCGGACGAGTGGACCTTCCCGGCGTTTCCGCCGTTCCGGTGCGGGGAAAAACATAGCACGGTTCGGGCGTGGTCCTCACATCGCGGCCGCCCGCCGGCACCAGGGCGACGTGGGACGACGGCTCGACCGCGGCACCCGGCGTGGGGGGGCGACCTGGGGCAGACTGGGCGGATGAGAGCCACGACCGGGCGGAGGCGCGTGTGACGGACGAGCAGAGACCGGCGGCAGCGGTGCCCACCCCGCGACCGGGCTCCGGCTCGGACCGCTCGGCAGCGTCGGTGAAGCATCTCGCGGGAGCGTCGAGCGCGGCACGCAAGGTGGCGGGGGCGCGGCGCAACCCGTCGGTCGTCGGGTACGACGAGTCGGTGCCCGCGTGGTTGCGGACGACGGCGGGCTGGTCGTGGCGCCTGCTCATGATCGTCGCGGCGGTCGCCCTCATCTTCTTCGCGACGGCGCAGGTGCAGCTCGTCTTCGTCGCCGTCTTCCTCGCCCTCGTCATCACCTCGGTCCTGCGGCCCGTCACCGACTTCTACGCGAAGGTCATGCCCCGAGGACTGGCGACAGGGCTGGCGATCCTCTCCGCGCTGCTGTTCATCGCTGGGCTGCTGACGTACGTCATCACCTCGGTCGCGGGCCAGTGGCAGAGCCTCGCGGACCAGTTCAGCAACGGCATCGACCAGATCTTCGAGTTCCTCGAGAACGGCCCGCTGCCGGTGACGATCACCGCGGACGACGTCAACGGCTGGATCGAGAACGGTCGGCAGTGGCTGACCGAGCACGGCGGCGACATCGCGAGCCAGGCGGCCGCGAGCGCCGGCTCGGTCTTCGAGGCGTTCGCCGCGATCGCCCTCGCGATCTTCTGCACCGTGTTCTTCCTCGCCAAGGGCAAGGACATGTGGACGTGGTTCCTCAACCAGCTCCCGTCGCGCTCGCGCGACAGCTGGAAGATCGCGGGCGGCGCGGGCTGGTACACGTTCTCGGGCTACGCGCGCGGGACGGTGATCATCGCCCTGACCGACGGCATCCTCGCGGGCATCTTCCTCGGGATCCTCGGCGTGCCGCTCGCCGCGCCGCTCGCGGTGCTGGTGTTCATCGGCGCGTTCATCCCGATCATCGGCGCGCCGCTCGCGATGATCATCGCGGCGATCGTCGCGCTCGCCGCGAAGGGCCTGTGGATCGCGCTCGTGGTGACGATCGGCATCGCCCTCATCGGGCAGTTCGAGGGCCACGTCCTCCAGCCGCTCGTCATGGGCAAGCAGGTGTCGCTGCACCCGGTCGTCGTGGCGATCGCGGTGACGGCGGGGACGCTGCTCGCGGGGATCCTCGGGGCGGTCGTGTCCGTGCCGCTGGTCGCCGTCGCGTGGTCGGTGTTCTCGCACCTGCGGCACAAGGACCCGCCCATGGAGGAGGACCTGCCGACGGCGAAGGAGATCGCGCTCGGGGACGCCCTGCCCGGGTCGGCGGGCCGCGCGGCCGACGACGCGGGGGCCTGAGTCCCGGACGACCCGGCGGGATCCGGGCGGGGCGGTCCTCACCGGGGGACGGCCGACACCTCCGCGGCGAGCCGGACGGAGACGTGCACGGTGTCCCCGACGCCCTTGCCGGTGGTGGCGCGCACCGACCGGAGGACGGCGAGCAGGTGCGGGCCGCCGTAGGCGACGAGCGAGGCGCGGTACCGCACGTCGTCGACCTCGGCGACCACGGGGACCCGGCCGCGCGTGCCGAACAGGTCGACGGCGTCGTACGGGAGCGCCACGAACGCTCCCGAGCGCGTCCCGGCGGCGATCACGACGGCGTCGAACTCCACCGGGCCCGGGTCGGTCCACGTGGGCATGCCGTCGACCGTAGCGGACGGTGCCGGAACGGGGAACGCCCTCGGCGGGCGAACCTCGGCGCGCCGGCGGGGCGCGCTCAGCGTGCCGTGCGACGGTGGCGCACGACCCCGACGCCGACCGCGGCCAGGGCGAGCAGCGCCGGGGCCACGAGCGACGCGCCGGCGAGGACGAGCAGGACGCCGGTGAGGACGGTCGCGACGGCGGCGAGCCACCAGCCGGCGGTGCGGCGGGGGAGCAGGCGCAGGGCGGCGAGCATCCCCAGCGCGTACACCGCCACCATGCAGCTCGTGTGCACGCGGACGAACGGCTCGAGGTCGAGGCCGGTGGCGACGAGCACGGCGAGGTACGCCGCGCTCAGCACGAGCGTGACCGCGAGCGCGCGGCGGGGTACCCCGGCGCGGCCGGACAGCGCGGCGAGCGGGCGCGGCAGGTCGCCGTCGCGCGCGAGCGCCTGGCCGAGGTTCGCGAAGGCCGCGAGGTAGGCGGTGAGCACGCCCGACGTGACGATCGCCGCCACGACGCCGACGACCACGGGCCCGGCGGCGGGCGCGCCCGTGCGGGCGAGGTCGAGCAGCGCCACCGTGCCGGAGCCGGCCCCGGTCCCGAGGACCCCGACGGTCGTCACCTGGAGCGCGAGGTAGGCGACGCCGACGACGACGAGCGCGACGCCCGTCGCGGCGGGGATCGTGCGGCGCGGGTCGCGGAAGTCGGCCGAGACGTGCGTGCCGACCTCCCAGCCCGCGAACGCCCAGACGAAGAGGCTCACCGCGGAGCCGACGCCGGACCAGCCCTCGCTGAGGAACGGCGTGAACCGCTCGGCGCTCGCGGCGGGCGCTGCCACCGCGACCACGACGACGACGGCGGCGAGCAGCAGGGACGTGAGTCCGAGCTGGACCGCGCCCGCCACGCGGATGCCGAGCCACACGGCGACGGCCGGCACGACGACGAGCGAGACGGCCACCACCGGGACGACGCCGCGGTCCGCGCCGACCACCGCGACGACGTACTCCGCCCCGAGCACCGCCACGACGGGCACGCCGATGCACACGCCCAGATAGAACCAGTAGCCCGTGGCGCGGGCCGCCGTCGGGCCGAGGGCCGTGCGGACCGCGCTCGCGACGCCGCCCCGGTCGGGGTGCCGTGCGGCCAGCGCCGCGAAGGTGCCCGCGAGCGGCACGCTCGCGACGAGCACGAGGGCGACCGCGAGGACGGACGCCGGACCCGCGACGCGCGTGGCCAGACCGGGCAGCGCGAGCACGCCCGTGCCGAGCACGCTCGCCACGTAGAGGGCGCTGCCGCGGGCGAGCCCGAGCGTGCCCGACGGCGCGTGCCCGCGCGGGGGAGCGGTGGTCGCCGTCGCGGCGCGGTCGGGGGCGGCGCGCGGCGTCGCGAGGGGTGTCGTCGGGTCCACGGGCCCCACCCTGGCAGCGAGGCGCTCTGCGGGCGAGCGGCAGAAAAGACGCTCTCCGACAAGATCCTGCCACCCTGCGCGGAGCGGGGTGGTGCGACCACACTGGACCATGAGGATCGGCATACCCACCGAGGTCAAGAACCACGAGGACCGCGTCGCGCTCACCCCCGCCGGCGCCCACCACCTCGTGCGGGCCGGGCACGACGTGCTCGTCCAGTCCGGGGCCGGTGCCGGCTCCCACCTGTCCGACGCGGAGTTCGAGGGCGCGGGCGCGCGGGTCGTGGCGACCGCGGACGAGCTGTGGGGCGAGGCCGAGCTCGTCTGCAAGGTCAAGGAGCCGGTCGCGAGCGAGTACGCGCTCCTGCGCGACGACCTGCTGCTCTTCGCCTACCTCCACCTCGCGGCCGACGACGACTGCACGCGCGCACTGCTCGACGCGGGCACGACGTCGGTCGCGTACGAGACGGCCCAGGCCCCGGACGGGTCGCTGCCGCTGCTGGCGCCGATGAGCGAGGTCGCCGGGCGCATGGCGACCCAGGTCGGCGCCTGGCTCCTCCAGCGGCCCGCGGGCGGTCGCGGCGTCCTGCTCGGCGGCGTGCCCGGCACGCGGCCCGGACGGGTCGTCGTGCTCGGGGGCGGGACCGCGGGGCGCAACGCCGCCGAGGTCGCGGTGGGCATGCGCGCCGAGGTGACCGTGATCGACCTGTCGCTGCCCGTGCTGCGCGCCGTCGACCAGGAGTTCTCCGGCCACGTGCGCACCGTCGTGTCGAGCGCGTACGCGATCGAGCGCGAGGTGCTCGAGGCCGACCTCGTCGTCGGGGCCGTGCTCGTCGCCGGGGCGCGCGCCCCGCGCCTCGTCGCCGACGACCTCGTCGCGCGCATGCGCCCCGGCGCCGTGCTCGTCGACGTCGCCGTCGACCAGGGCGGCTGCTTCGAGGGGTCGCGACCCACCACGCACGACGACCCGACGTTCGCGGTGCACGGCACGACGTTCTACTGCGTCGCCAACATGCCCGGCGCGGTCCCCGTGACGAGCACGCTCGCGCTCACGAGCGCGACGCTGCCCTACCTCGCGGCGCTCGCGGACGGCGGCGTCGACGCCGTGCGCGAGGTCCCCCTCCTGCGGTCGGGGGCGTCCACCCGTCGCGGCGCACTCCTCAACGAGGCGGTCGCCGCCGCGCACGGCCTGCCCTGGACGCCTGCGGAGGACGCCCTGCGCACCTGACGCCGCCCGTGCCCGCGCGGGGTCGGCCGGGGGCGGCGTCGTCGCGGGCGACGGGCGTCGGCATTCCGGGTGACGTCGCGCGGCGGGACGTGCCAGGCTCGGGCGGTGCGCCCCTTCACCCTCGACGACGGCCGCGTCCACCTGTCCGCCCCGACCCCCGACGACGTGGACGAGATCACCGCGGCGTGCCGCGAGCCGGGGATGGCCGAGTGGACCGTCGTCCCCGACCCGTACACGCGCGAGGACGCCGTGAGGTTCGTCGTCGACGAGGTCGTGCCGGGATGGGAGCGCGGCTCGTCGCTCACCTGGACGGTCCGGGCGTCGAGCGGTCCGCCGTTCGTCGCCGGGCACGGCCCTCTGCTGGGGATGGTGGGCATCGGGCTCGACGACGGCTCGCCCGGCGCGCGGTCGGGGGAGATCGGGTACTGGCTCGCCGGCGCGGCGCGGGGGCAGGGGTTCGCGACCGCGGCCGCGGGGCTCGTCGTCGACTGGGCGTTCGACGCCGAGGGCGCCGGCCTCTCCCGACTCGTCTGGCAGGCCTACGTCGACAACTGGCCGTCGCGCCGGCTGGCGTGGCGCCTCGGCTTCCGCGTGGAGGGGACGGTCCGTCGGCAGCTCGTCCAGCGGGGCGAGCGTCGCGACGCGTGGCTCGGCACCCTCCTCCCGGAGGACCCGCGTGCGCCGAACGAGCCGTGGCCGGCGGACGCCCCGCCGTCGGGCCGCACCGCCTGACGGGGCGCGTTGCCCGGGCGCGTGCGCCGCGTCGTCGGACGCTCGCCAATGCGTTTCCGTCGCGCCCGCCCGCGGGGTCAAGATGGGCACCATGACCTCCGAGCCCACGACGCGCACCGACGCGCCCGCGCCCACCTCCGCGCCCGCAGTCACCTCCGCCCTGACCGACCTCGATCCCGCCAACCCGTTCGCCGCGCCCTCCGCGCTGCCGTACGAGCTGCCCGACTACGACGCGATCCGCGAGGAGCACTACCTCCCCGCGCTGCGCGCCGCGACGGCGGCCCAGCGCGCCGCGATCGAGGCGGTCGCGACCGACGACGCGGTCCCGACCGAGGCGACCGTGCTCGCGGCGCTCGAGCGGTCGGGTCGTGACCTCGCGCGCGTGCTCAACGCGTTCTACAACCAGCTCTCGGCCGACGCGACGCCCGGCCTGGAGCAGATCGAGGAGGAGTTCGCGCCCGAGCTCGCGGCGCACCACGACGCGATCTACATGGACGCACGCCTCTACGCGCGCGCCCGCGCGCTCGAGGACGCCGTCGACGCCGGGGAGCAGACCCTCGAGCCCGACGCCGCGTGGCTGCTGCACACGCTCCTGGTCCGCTTCCGCCGCTCCGGCGTCGAGCTCGACGCGGAGCAGCAGGAGCGCCTGCGCGAGCTCAACGGTCGTCTCACCACGCTCGAGGCCGCGTTCGGCCGCAAGCTCCTCGCCGGCGCGAACGCGGCGAGCGTGCTCGTCACCGACCGCACCGAGCTCGACGGTCTCGCCGAGGACGCCGTCGCGGGGGCGGCTGCCGCCGCGGCGTCGCGCGGCCACGAGGGAGCGTGGCTCCTGGAGATGCAGCTCCCCACCCAGCAGGGCGTCCTCGCCTCGCTCGCGCGCCGCGACGTGCGCGAGCGCGTGCAGCAGGCGTCGGAGTCGCGTGGCGCGACCGGCGACGACCACGACACGCGCGAGATCGTCCTGGAGACCGTGCGCCTGCGCGCCGAGCGCGCGCGCCTGCTCGGGTACGAGCACCACGCCGCGTACGTCGCGGAGGACGCGACCGCGAAGACCACCGAGGCCGTCGACGCGATGCTCGCGCGCCTCGCCCCGGCGGCCGTCGCGAACGCGCGGCGCGAGGCCGCCGACCTCGAGGTCGCACTCCGGGCCGACGAGCCGGGCGCCACGCTGCGCGCGTCCGACTGGTCGTTCTACGCCGAGCGCGTGCGCAAGGACCGCTACGCGCTCGACGACGCGCTCCTGCGCCCGTACCTCGAGCTCGAGCGCGTCGTGCACGACGGCGTCTTCGCGGCCGCGGGCCGGCTCTTCGGCGTCTCGTTCGCCGAGCGCCACGACCTCGTCGGCTACCACCCGGACGTGCGGGTGTTCGAGGTCTTCGACGCCGAGACGCCGGGCGAGCCGGGCCAGGGTCTCGGCCTCTTCCTCGCCGACTGGTACACGCGCGAGGCCAAGCGCGGCGGGGCGTGGATGAACAACCTCGTCGACCAGAACCACCTGCTCGGGCAGAAGCCGGTCGTCGTGAACAACCTCAACATCGTCAAGCCGCCGGCCGGCCAGCCCACGCTGCTCGTGTGGGACGAGGTCATCACGCTGTTCCACGAGTTCGGGCACGCGCTGCACGGCCTGTTCTCCGACGTGCGCTACCCGTCGCAGTCGGGCACGGAGGTCCCGCGCGACTTCGTCGAGTACCCGTCGCAGGTCAACGAGATGTGGGCGTGGGAGCCGTCGATCCTGCGCTCGTACGCGGTGCACCACGTGACGGGCGAGCCGATGCCGGCCGAGTGGGTCGACACCATGCTCGCCTCGCGCCAGTTCAACGAGGGCTTCGGGACGACCGAGTACCTCGCCGCGGCGCTGCTCGACCAGGCCTGGCACCAGGTCGGTCCCGAGGGCGTCCCGTCCTCCGAGGCGGACGTCGTGCCCTTCGAGGCCGCTGCGCTCGACGTGGCGGGCGTCGCGTTCGCGCCGGTCCCGCCGCGCTACCGCACCACGTACTACAACCACGTGTTCGGCGGCGGGTACGCGGCCGGGTACTACTCCTACATCTGGTCCGAGGTGCTCGACGCCGACACCGTCGAGTGGTACCGCGAGAACGGCGGCCTGTCGCGCGAGAACGGCGAGCGCTTCCGCCGCGTCCTGCTCGCGCGCGGCGGCTCGCAGGACCCGCTCCTCTCGTTCCGCGAGCTGCGCGGCCGCGACGCCGACATCGCGCCGCTCCTTGCCCGCCGCGGCCTCGACGCCTGAGGTGTGGGCCCCTCCCGTCGCGAGGTAGAGCCGTGGTAGCGCGAGGTAGCGGTGTGGTGGTGATCACGCCTCTACCTCGCGGACCTCGCCTCTACCTGGGCGGTTTGCCCGGGCGGACCAGGCCGGTCTCGTAGGCGACGACGACGAGGCCGGCCCGGTCCCGCACGCCCAGCTTGGCGAGGATGCGGCCCACGTGCGTGCGGGCCGTCGCCGGGCTCATGAACAGCGTCGACCCGATCTCGTCGTTGGTCAGTCCGCGCCCGACGTGCACGAGCACCTCGCGCTCGCGGTCCGTCAGCCGGTCGGCGACCGCGGCGACGAGCGCGTCGTCGCGGCGCCCGGCGTCCACCGCCTGCGCGACGACGCGTGCCGTCACCGCGGGGGAGAGCAGCGCGTCGCCCGCGGCGGCCGTGCGCACCGCGGCGCGCAGCTCGTCCGGGCTCGCGTCCTTGAGCAGGAAGCCCGACGCCCCGGCCCGCAGCGCCGCGAAGAGGTTCGCGTCGTCGTCGAACGTCGTGAGGACGACGACCCGCGGCCCGTGCGCGGCGTCGTCCGCGCCCGTCGCGCCGTCCGGTAGCCCGGAGCCGGCGCCCGGGTCGTGGGCGATCTGTCGCGTGGCCGCGATCCCGTCGAGCACGGGCATCTGGAGATCCATGAGGACGACGTCGGGGCGCACGCGGCGCACGAGCGCCACGCCCTCCCGGCCGTCGGCGGCCTCGCCGACGACCTCGACGTCGTCCGCGCGCTCGAGCAGCGCGCGGATGCCGGTCCGCACGAGGGGCTGGTCGTCGACCAGCACGACGCGGATCACGCGGCATCCCCGCCCGAGGACTGCGGGCCCCGCGCCGAAGCCGTCCCGCGCACCGTGGCGCCGGGCGTGAGCGGCACGAGCGCCCGCAGCCGGAACCCGCCACCGTCGGGCGCGGCGGTCTCGACCGTGCCGCCCAGGACCGCGACGCGCTCGCGCAGGCCGCGCAGCCCGAGCCCGCCACGGTCAGTGGCGTCGCCCGTGCCCCGTGCCCCGCGGCCGTCGTCGCGCACCTCGACCGCGAGCACGTCGCCCGGTGCACCGGGCGAGCGCTCCAGCGCCACGCGGACGACGGCGGCGCGGGCCCCGGCGTGCCGCAGCACGTTGGTCAGGCCCTCCTGGACGACCCGGTACGCCGCCGCGCCCGCGGCCGTCCCGTCGGCCGTCCCCGACGGCAGGTCGACGTCCAGGGTGACGTCGAGCCCGGCCGCCCGGGCCGTGCGCGCGAGGTCGTCGAGCCGGTCGACGCGCGCCTGGTCCGCGATTCCCGCGGGCGCGGCCGTCCCGCGCAGCGCGCGCACCGTGGCGCGCAGGTCCGCCAGGGCCGTCGTCGTGGCCGTCCGGACGAGCTCGAGCTCGGCCCGCGCGGTCGCGAGCGCGTCGGAGCCCGCTGTGCTGGCGGCGTCCACGTCGTCCAGGGCCTCGCGCGCGACGTTGGCGTGCAACGAGACGACCGCGAGGTGGTGCCCGACGACGTCGTGCAGGTCGCGGGCGACGGCCTCGCGGTCGTGCGCGAGCCGGTCGGCGGCCTCGAGCTCGTGCGTCTGCTCGCGCAGCGCGTCGGCGTGCCGCCGCTGCTCGTCGCGCTGCCGACGGGCGAACGACCCGTGCCCGAGGGCGATCGCCGCGGCCATGAGCGCCACGGTCGTCGCCAGCTCGTAGCCGACGACGTACCGGACGTCGTCGCCCTCGGCGAGCCGGAAGTACGTCGAGGCGACGACGAGCGCCCCCGCGACCCCGACGGCCCACCCGAGCCGGCCCGCGACGGCCGCCGAGTACAGGGCGACCGAGACGGGCAGGGCGAGGCCGATCGCGGGCAGGTCGAGCGTGTAGTAGGCGCAGATCACGAGCGCGGTCGCGACGAGCACCCCGACCGGGAAGCGGCGCCGGCCGAGCACGAGCAGCCCGAGCACGAGAGCGATCGGGTACGCGACCCACGGGTCGGCCCGCGTGCCCCCGACGTCGGCCGCGATGGCGAACGCGACGACGTCGAACACGGCGAACCCCAGCAGGGCGTCGATGAGCCACGGCGGTGGCGACGGGCGCGACGGCCGGGTCGCGGGCGGCGATCCGGAGGGCCGGTCGTGGGGGAGGTCGGGGGACGTCACGCTCACCGAGTCTAGGAAGACCCACCCCGACGCGCGTCCGTCGCGGGGCGGGTCCACGTCAGGGTCGACTACGTCGAGACGCGTACGTGCGCGGCGTCGGACGACGCATCGCCTCGCGCGCCCGGGCGGACGCGGCGCCGCACCGCCGCTCCCTAGCGTCGACGGCATGAACCCGACTCCCGGCCCCGCACCGGACCGCCCGACCTCACCCGCGTCGTCCGTCTCGCCCGCTTCGTCCGGCCCACCTGGTGGTCCGGTCCCGCCCGGTCCCGCTGTTCCGCCCGGACGGTCGGTGGCGCCGGCACCCGCTCCCCGCGCCGCGCTCGGCGAGACCGTCCGCTCGCTGAGCTGGCCGCTCGTCCTCGGGCTCGGCGCGCTCGCGCTCGTCCGACCGCTCCTGAGCGTCACCGGCCTCGACGAGGCGATCGGCCGGCCCGCCGCGCCGCTGCTCACGACCCTCGTGCTCACGGTCGTGTGGGTCGGCGCGATCGTCCTCGCCCGCCCGGCGCACCCGCTCGCGACCGGCGTGGCCGTCGGGCTCGCCTACGGCGTCCTCGCGCTGATCCTCAGCGCCGTGCTCTCGCCGGTCCTCACCGGCGAGCTCCAGGGCCCCGTCGCGCACCCCGTCGCGATCGTCCCGATGCTGCTCACCAACGCGGCCTGGGGCGCGCTCGCGGGGGCCGTGGCGCTCGGTCTCCTCACGGCCCGACGCCGTTGAGGCCCGAGGGGCCGACGGCTCTCCGCGCCACCCCGACCCCCCGACTCCGCGACCGCCCCGTCCCCGGCACCACCCCGAGCCACGACCCCGTGCGCTCGGGGTCGGTTCCGGGCGTGCGTACGCTTCCGAGCGGACGCGCCCGGCACCGCCCGGTCCCTAGCGTCGACAGCGTCGCCCGCACCACCGGGCCGCCGTCGGACCGCACCCGCCGCCCGCCGTCGTCCACCCTGGAGAAGACCCGATGACGACCACGTACACCACCCCGCCGCCCGCCGTCCCCCCGGACCCCGGGGCACTTGTCGGACCGCCCGGACGTCGTCCGCGACGGCGGCGCAGCCCGCTGGCGCGCGTCCTCGTCGTGCTCGGGCTCGTCGCGCTGCTGTTCGTCGGGGCGGTCGTCGCGGTCGTGGGCGTCGCGTGGGCGCGGGCCGCGACGAGCACCGCGGGAGCCGTGGAGTTCACGCGGCCGCTCGCCGTCCCGCCGCTCGCGGAGTCCCGGGTCGAGGACGGCGTGCGCGTCTTCGAGCTCGAGGCGCGCGAGGGCGTCACCGACCTCGGCGCGTCCGCCCCCACCCCGACGATCGGGCTGAACGGCGACTACCTGGGTCCCACCCTGCGGGCCGCGCGCGGCGAGCGCGTGCGCGTCGACGTGACGAACGCCCTCGACGAGACGACGACGCTCCACTGGCACGGCATGCACCTGCCGCCCGCGATGGACGGCGGCCCCCACCAGATGGTCGAGCCGGGCGAGACGTGGTCGCCCACGTGGACGATCGACCAGCCTGCCGCGACGCTCTGGTACCACCCGCACCTGCACGGGCAGACCGCGAGCCAGGTGTACCGGGGGCTCGCGGGGATGTTCCTCCTCGACGACCCGGCCGCGGCCGACGGCCCCGCCGCCGACCTGCCCCACGAGTACGGCGTCGACGACGTCCCCGTCATCCTCCAGGACAAGAGCTTCCACGCCGACGGACGGCTCGACGACGCCGTCTCCTTCCTGTCGCCGGTCGGCGCCCTCGGCGACGCCGTCCTCGTCAACGGCACCCCCGGGCCGTACCTCGGCGTGACGACCGAGCGCGTCCGCCTGCGCCTGCTCAACGGCTCCGACTCGCGCGTCTACGACGTCGGCCTCGCCGACGGCGGCCCGGTCCAGCTCGTCGGGACCGACGGCGGGCTGCTCCCCGCCCCGCGGACGGTCGAGCGCGTGCGCCTCTCCCCGGGCGACCGTGCGGAGGTCGTCGTGACCCTGGCCCCGGGGCAGCGCGCGGTCCTGCGCAGCTTCCCGCCCGAGCTGGGCGTGAACCCGCTGTTCGAGCGGTTCTCGGGCGGCGACGACACGCTCGACCTCCTCGAGCTCCGCGCGGCCGGCACGCTCGAGCCGAGCCCCGACGTCCCCGGCACGCTCGGCGCCACCGACCCCGCGGACGCGCTCGACGAGTCCGACGCCGTGCGCACCCGCCGCTTCCAGCTCGCCGGGACCGCCATCAACGGACGCTCCATGGACATGGCGCGGATCGACGAGGTCGTCACGGCCGGCGAGACCGAGGTGTGGGAGGTCACCGGGCTCGACGACACCCCGCACAACTTCCACGTGCACGACGTCCAGTTCCGCGTCCTCGACGTCGCGGGCCAGCCGCCGGGTCCGGACCTCGCCGGGTGGCAGGACACGGTCTACGTGCAGCCGGGGCGCGTGACGCGCCTGCTCGTCCGGTTCGACCCCGCCGAGGGCACGACCGACCCGACCACCCCGTACATGTTCCACTGCCACCTCCTCACGCACGAGGACCGCGGCATGATGGGCCAGCTCGTCGTCGTCGCCCCGGGCGAGCAGGCGCCGTCCCGCATCGACGTGCCCGACGGCGCCACCCACCCCGACCACGACGCGGACGCGCTCCCGGGCGACGGCACCGGACCCCGCCGCCCCGACCCCGCCCCGCACGACGGCCACTGACCCACGCGGCCCGAGCATGCGGTTGCGGACCGGTCCGGACGCTGGACGAGCTGCGACCGCATGCTCGGCCGGCGACGGGCGTCCGAGATGTGGGAGGGTCGTCGAGCCGGTCGGGCGCGACGACGGCGGCGGGTAGCGTGTGGCCATGACCGCTCCTCACCCGGACTCCCTGGCCAGCGCCCGCACCCCGGCGAACGACGTCACCTCCGGCGCCGTGCCGCGCGCGGAGGACGAGGTGGTGCGGATCTGCCGGGAGCTGCTCCGGATCGACACGTCGAACTTCGGCGACGGGACCGGTCCGGGCGAGCGCCGCGCGGCGGAGTACGTCATGGGGCTGCTGCATGAGGTCGGGCTCGAGCCGGAGCTGTTCGAGTCAGAGCCCGGACGGGCGAGCGTCGTCGTGCGCCTGGAGGGCGCGGACCCGACGCGGCCGGCGCTCGTGCTGCACGGGCACCTCGACGTCGTGCCGGCGCAGGCGGCGGACTGGTCGGTGGACCCGTTCGCGGGCGAGGAGATCGACGGCCTGCTGTGGGGCCGAGGCGCCGTCGACATGAAGGACATGGACGCGATGATCCTCGCGGTCGTGCGCCAGATGGCGCGCGAGGGGCGCAAGCCTGCGCGCGACGTCGTGGTCGCGTTCTTCGCCGACGAGGAGGCGGGCGGCGTGTACGGGGCGCGCTACGCCGTCGACCACCGGCCCGAGCTGTTCGAGGGCGCGACCGAGGCGATCAGCGAGGTCGGCGGGTTCTCGGTCGAGGTGGGCGGCCGGCGGGCCTACCTGCTCCAGACGGCGGAGAAGGGCATCGCGTGGCTGCGCCTCGTCGCGGAGGGCCGTGCGGGCCACGGGTCGCAGGTGAACGACGACAACGCGGTGACGCGGCTCGCGGAGGCGGTCGCGCGCATCGGGGCCCACCACTGGCCCCACACGCTCACGCCGACGGTCGACAAGCTGCTCCGGGGCGTCGCCGACCTCACCGGGCTCCGGTACGACCCGGAGGACCCGTCGTCGGTCGCGGCGCTCGTCGCCGCGCTCGGCCCCGCGTCGCGGTTCGTCGGGGCGACGGTGCGCCACACGTCGAACCCGACGCAGCTCACCGCCGGGTACAAGGCCAACGTCATCCCGGGTCGGGCCGAGGCGGCGATCGACGCGCGCCTGCTCCCCGGGCACGAGGAGGAGGGGTTCGCGACGCTGCGCGCGCTCGCGGGCGAGCACGTGCGGGTCGAGGAGATCCACCGGGACATCGCGCTCGAGGTGCCGTTCGAGGGCGACCTGGTCGACGCGATGGTCGACTCGCTGCTCGCCGAGGATCCCGAGGCGACAGTGCTGCCGTACACGCTGTCAGGCGGCACGGACAACAAGTCGCTCGCGCGCCTCGGCATCACGGGCTACGGCTTCGCGCCGCTCCGCCTGCCCGGCGACCTCGACTTCTCCGGCATGTTCCACGGCGTCGACGAGCGCGTCCCGGTCGACTCGCTGCGCTTCGGCGTGCGCGTGCTGGACCGCCTGCTGCGCACCTGCTGACGCCGTCCTGGTCGACCGCTCAGCCGTTGCCGAGCAGCGCCCGGACCGACGAGCGGAGCTGCGCGCGGTAGCCGCCGCCGAACAGCACCGCGTGCACGGCGACCGGGTACACCTGGTGCAGCGCGACCCGGTGCCGCCACCCGCGCGCGAGCGGGTGCGCGGCGTCGTACCCGGCGACGATCTCGTCGAGGAAGGGCGCACCGAACAGCGCGAGCATCGCCAGATCGGCCTCGCGGTGCCCGCCGTGCGCGGCGGGGTCGATCAGCACCGCCTCGACGCCGCCCGGACGCCCGCCCGGGCCGGGGCCGAGCGGGGACCACAGCACGTTGCCCGACCACAGGTCGCCGTGCACGCGCGCGGGCGAGTCGTCGAGCGCGGGTCGCGCGAGGTCCGCAAGGCTCCCGCCGAGCCGCTCGAGCAGGTGCACGTCGTCGGCGTCGAGCGCGCCACGGTCCCGGCCCTGCCGTGCGACCGGGACCAGGCGTGCCTCGGCGTAGAAGGTCGGCCAGTCGGGCCAGGAGCCCGTCGGCATCGGCAGCGGGTCGTCGAGCGGACCGAAGAACCCGTCGCCCGTCCACCCTGGTGGCGGCGCGCCCCACGCGGGGGCGCCGGCGTCGTGCACGACGGCGAGCGCCCGGCCGAACGCGTGCGCCGCCGCGGGCGTCGGCGCGGCAGGCAGGACGCGTTCGAGGTCGAGGCCCGTCGGGCGCACGTCGAGGACCCGGGCGACACGGGGCCCGCATGCGACGTCGAGCCAGGCCAGCCCCGCCGCCTCGCACGTGAAGAACCCCGGGGGCGCGCCGGTTCGGGATTTGGTGAAGACGCCCGACGGCGCGCCCCCGGGGCTCCTCATGGTCCTGGAGTCACAGGGTCGAGCTGACCCGGATGATCTTGCGGCGCAGCCAGACGCGGCGCTCGCCCCCGACGTAGAGCCGGGTGCGGGCGAGCTCCCAGCGCCCGTACTCGGCCTCGTCGGTGAGCAGCCTGCTCGCGTCCGACCGGCTCGTGGAGCGGTCGATCGTCAGGACGCGGTACTCGTACTGCCCGCCGTGCGCGGCCCATCCGGACCGCCGACGTGACGTCGGCCTCTCCTCCACGTGCCACCGTCCTCTCTCGCCTGTCTCGGTCGTCGGCCGGGCGGGAAGAACCTGCTCGACTAACGAGTGCCATTGTGCCCCTCTCGGCGCTACCGTCAGGGTATGACCGCTGACCCGCGTGCCGCGCTCGACCGGTTCATCGCCGCGCTCGAGGCCCACTACAACGCCGTCGCCGCACGCCGCGGGGAGGACGACCCCTCCGTCGACGACGCCTACTACGTGCTCGCGGACGCCTTCGAGGTCTATGACGAGGCCCTCGGTCAGGTGCACGGGGAGGCGACGCCGTTCTACCTCGCGGAGGAGGACGACGAGGACGACGAGGACGACGACGAGGAGGAGGACGAGGTCGACGACCTCGACGACACGCTCGACGACGACGTCCTGACCGGCGAGCTCGAGACCGACGGCGCGCGCTGACGCTCCGGCGTCACCACCGCTCGGGGTAGCCGACCTCCAGGTCGCTCACGTCGTCGAGCGCCGCACGGACCGCGTCGGGCAGCTCGAGGTCGGTCGCGGCGAGCGACGTCCGGAGCTGGGCGGGGGTCCGCGCGCCGACGATCGCGCTCGCCACGGTGGGGCGGCCGAGGAGCCACGACAGCGCGACGTCGAGCGGGGCGCGGCCCAGCCCGTCGGCCGCGGTGACGACGGCCTCGACGATCCCCGACGAGGACTGGTCCAGGTAGGGCTCGACGAACGCGGACAGGTGCGGGGACGCACCGCGCGAGTCCGCGGGGAGCGAGCGGCGGTACTTGCCCGTGAGCACGCCCCGCCCCAGCGGCGACCAGGCGAGCAGCCCGAGGCCGAGCGCCTCGGCCGCCGGCACGACCTCCCGCTCCGCGCCGCGCTGGAGCAGCGAGTACTCGAGCTCGACCGCGGCGAGACCGACGTCGTCCGCACCGCCGAGCAGGGTCGCGGCACGCGCGGTCGCCCACGCGGGGTGGTTGGACAGGCCGACGTAGCGCGCGCGCCCGGACGTCACGGCGTGGCGCAGCGCGGAGAGCGTCTCGGTGAACGGGGTGCTCGGGTCGGGCGCGTGCACGAGGAACAGGTCGACGTGGTCGGTGCCCAGGCGCGACAGCGAGTCGTCCAGCGAGTCGAGGAGCGCCCCGCGGGACGCGTCGACGACCGGGCCCTGCGCCGTGCGGCGCACGCCGGCCTTGGTGCACAGGAGCACCTCGCGCCGGTCGACCTTCGACCCCAGCAGCGACCCGAGCAGCGACTCGGCGTCCCCGTCGGCGTACGAGGCGGCGGTGTCGACGAGGGTCCCGCCCGCGTCGACGAAGTCGCGCAGCTGCTCGGCGGCGTCGAGCTCGTCCGTGTCCCGGGCCCACGTCATGGTGCCGAGGCCGAGCTCGGACACGCGCAGGCCGGTGCTGCCGAGGTGGCGGTGTTCCATGGGAGCCGAGGGTACCGGCGGACCCTGCTCCGCGACCGTCGGGGCGCGCGGCGGGCGCCGGGAGCCGCGAGGTTCACCCTGCGCCCCGGGGCCCGCCGGCCAGGTACGCGGGACGGCGTTCACGCGCCCGTCGCCCGGCGTTCATCCGGGGGCGCCGACCCGCCGACGAGGTGCCGAGAGGGCTTGCCCGAGCGGGTATCGTGGCCGCTCGTGAACGCGTGGGAAGCCGTCCTCCTCGGCCTCGTCCAGGGCCTGACCGAGTTCCTCCCGATCTCCTCGAGCGCGCACCTGCGCATCGTGGGCGAGCTCATCGGCTCGCAGGACCCGGGGGCCGCCTTCACGGCGATCACCCAGATCGGGACCGAGACGGCGGTCCTCCTGTACTTCCGTCGCGACATCGCGCGGATCTGCGCGGCGTGGTGGCGCTCCGTGCGCGGCGACCACGGGACGGACTGGAAGGCGCGTCTCGGCAGGCACGACCACGACGCCGCGATGGCCTGGTACATCGCCCTGGGCTCCGTCCCGATCGTCGTCCTCGGCTTGCTCTTCCAGGACGCGATCGAGAACACGTTCCGCAACCTCTACCTCACCGCGCTCATGCTCGCCGTCTTCGCGCTCCTGCTCGGCTGGGCGGACCGGATCGGCGCCAAGCGGCGCACGCTGCGCGAGCTCTCGCCCGGCCAGGCGGTCGCCTTCGGGTTCGCGCAGGCGCTCGCGCTCGTCCCGGGCGTCTCCCGGTCCGGCGGCACGATCACGGCGGGACTCCTCATGGGGTTCACGCGCGAGGCCGCGGCGCGCTACTCGTTCCTGCTCGCGATCCCCGCGGTCATGGGCTCGGGCTTCTACCAGCTCTTCAAGTCCGCGGACGAGCCGGCGCCCGGCGCGCCCGGCGCGGGAGCGACCCTCATCGCCACGCTCGTCGCGTTCGTCGTCGGGTACTTCGTCATCATCGCGTTCCTCAAGATCGTCTCGACGTTCAGCTACACGCCGTTCGTGGTCTACCGCCTGGTGGTCGCGGCGCTCGTCGTGCTGCTCCTGCTCACCGGCGTGCTCGAGCCCGGGGGGACCGCCGCGTCCACCCCGTGAGCCGCGGTCAGAGCCAGCCGACCCGCTTGAACACGCGATAGAGCACCAGGCAGCCGGCGGCCATGAGCCCGAGCGCGAACGGGTAGCCGAACGCCCAGTGCAGCTCGGGCATGTTCCGGAAGTTCATGCCGTAGACCCCCGCGACGATCGTCGGGTACACGAGGATCGCGGCCCAGGCCGAGATCTTGCGCATGTCCTCGTTCTGGCGCACCGACACCTGGGACATGTGGACCTGGAGCATGTCCGAGAGCAGGTCGTCGTGCGCGTCGAGGTGACGGTCGATCCGCTCGACGGTCGTCACCACGCGCTCGAGCATGCGCCGGTTCACCGCGAGATGGTCGGGCACGTCGGGGTCGAGGAGCTCGGGCAGCTCGGCCGAGACGGGCATGAGCGCGCGCCGCGCCTCGGTGATCTCACGCTTGAGGTCGTAGATGCGCTCGACCGGGTCCTCCCGCTGCTGGTCGAACACGACCCGCTCCGTGTCCGCGACCGCGTCTCCCAGGCCGAGCTCGACCTGCGACGCCCCGCCCACGATCGCCAGGACGGCGGCGGACACGATCCGCTGGACGGGCGTGCCCCGTGGGTCGCCCGGGGCGGCGAGCTTGTCGAGCATGGTCGCGTGCACGTCGGCGTCCCCCTCCTCGGCGGTGACGACGGTCCCCGGCCCGAGCAGCGCGGCGAACTGGCCGGTGCGTACCTGACGGTCCACCTCCGTGAACCACGCCGTCGGCGTGACGAGCAGGAGCCAGTCGGCCGCGAGGCGGCGCACGTGCGCGAGGGGATGGTGCGCGTGCCGGGACAGCTCGAGGCGCGTCGGCCCGGGTCCCGTCGAGACCCGGGCCGCGGCGTCGAGCACGGCGTCGAGGTCGGCGACCCGCGCCCACGTCGCCGGGCCCCGCGCGGCCGGGCGGTCCTCGCGGTCGCCGTCCTCGTGGTCGCGGGCCGCGTCGTCCACGGCGCGCGCGTCCCCGAGCGCGCCGGGGTCGATCTCGCGCACCCCGGCCGCTCCCGGGTCCACGGTCCATGCCGCCAGCACGCGGACGCCGGGGAGCAGCGGGCCGTCGTCGCTCGACCCGTCCCGCGGGGCGTCGACTCGGGGGTCGGTGGGCTTCGTCACGTCCGCATTGTCCCGCGCCCGGCTCGGACCTGCCCGGGCGCGCGAGATCGCCGCCCGGGCGCGGTCGGGGCCGGGTGCGCGGGGTGCCCGGCTTCCGGACGACGGTCCGGTGCCGACGTCCCGACGGCTAAGGTTGACGCGTGCACAGCTGGCCCGCCCCGCAGATCCCCGAGCTCCCCGGACGAGGCCTCCCGGTCCGGGTGCACGACTCGACGACCCGCGAGCTCGTCGTGGCGGCCTCGGGCGAGGACGCCACCCTCTACGTGTGCGGCATCACGCCGTACGACGCGACCCACATCGGCCACGCGGCCACCTACGTCGCGTTCGACCTGCTCGTGCGCGCGTGGACGGACGCCGGCCAGCGCGTGCGGTACGCGTCGAACGTCACGGACGTCGACGACCCGCTGCTCGAGCGCGCCGCCGCGACCGGCGTCGACTGGCGCGCGCTCGCCGTCGACCAGACGGCGCTCTTCGCCGAGGACATGACGGCGCTCGGCGTCGTCCCGCCGGACGTCTACGAGGGCGCCGTCGAGACGATCCCCGCCGTCGTCGAGGCGGTCACCCAGCTCCTCGACGCCGGGCTCGCCTACCGGGTGCCGGTCGAGCCCGGGGCGGGCGGGACCGACCCGGGGCTCGGCGACGTCTACGCCGACCTCTCGGCCGACCCCGCGTTCGGGTCGGTCTCGCGCCTCGCGCGCGACGTCATGCAGCACCTCTTCGCCGAGCGCGGGGGCGACCCCGACCGCGAGGGCAAGAAGGACGCGCTCGACCCGCTCCTCTGGCGTCGTGAGCGCCCGGGCGAGCCCGCGTGGGACGGCGGCGCGCTCGGCACCGGGCGACCGGGGTGGCACGTCGAGTGCGCCGTGATCTCGCGCGACGGGCTCGGCCTGCCGTTCGACGTGCAGGGCGGGGGAGCGGACCTGCTGTTCCCGCACCACGAGATGTCGTCGTCGCACGACCGCATGCTCTCCGGCGGCGGCGCGCCCCGCGCCCACGTCCACGCCGGCCTCGTCGCGTACGAAGGCGAGAAGATGAGCAAGTCGCGCGGCAACCTCGTGCTCGTCTCGAAGCTGCGTGCGACGGGCGTGGACCCCATGGCGATCCGCCTCGCGCTGCTCGCGCACCACTACCGCGGCGAGTGGGAGTGGACCGACGACGACCTGCCCGCCGGCGTGCGCCGCCTGGAGACCTGGCGCGACGCCGTCTCCGGCAACGGCGGTCCCGATGCCACCGCGACGCTCGCCGCCGTGCGCGCCGCGCTCGCCGCCGACCTGGACGCGCCCGCGGCGCTCGCGGCCGTCGACGCGTGGGCCGCGGAGTCGCTGCGTCCCGGGCGCGACACGTCCGGTGACGACGAGGGCGCGCCGGGCGTCGTCGCGCGCGCGGTCAACGCCCTGCTCGGCGTGCGTCTCTGACGCGGCGCCGCACGCCCGCGACGGCGCGGCTGCGTCAGACGGTCGGCCCCTTGCCCGGGTTGCCGCGGTCGCGGCGGCGCAGGTAGCGCTCGAACTCGCGCGCGATCGCCTCACCGCTCGCCTCGGGCAGCTCCGCCGTGTCCTTCGCCTCCTCGAGCTGCTGGACGTACTCCGCGATCTCGGTGTCCTCCGCGGCGAGCTCGTCGACGCCGTGCTGCCAGGCCTCGGCGTCCTCGGGCAGGTCTCCGAGCGGGATCGGCTCCGAGAGGAGCTCCTCGATGCGCGCGAGGATCGCGAGCGTCGCCTTCGGCGACGGCGGGTGCGCCACGTAGTGCGGCACCGCCGCCCACAGCGACACCGACTGGAGCCCGCGCTCGGCGGCGGCGTGCTGGAGCACCCCGACGATGCCCGTCGGCCCCTCGTACGTGCTCGGCTCGACGTCGAGCACCGCCTGGAGCCCGACGCTCTCCGACGTCGCCGTCATGGGGATGGGCCGCGTGTGCGGCACGTCCGCGAGCAGCGCGCCGAGCGTGACGACCGTGCGCACGTCGTGCTCCTCCGCGATGTCGAGCAGCTCGCGGCAGTACCGGCGCCACCGCATCGACGGTTCGATGCCGTGCACGAGCACGACCCGGCGCCCGCCGGGCGACAGGACCGCGGACGCGATCGTCGTCGTCGGCCACGTGATCTCGCGGAGCCCTTCGTCGTCGGTCGTGACGACCGGGCGGTTCACCTGGAAGTCGTGGTACTCCTCGGGGTCGAGCTCGTCCACGTCCTCGGCCCCCCACACCTCGTGCAGGTGCTGGAGGGCGGCCGTGGCGGCGCTCCCCGCGTCGTTCCAGCCCTCGAACGCCGCGATCATCACGGTCTGGCGGGTGCCCTCGGTCGCGTTCTCGGTCATCGCCCCAGCCTATGCGGCCGGGCCCGACGACGGCGGAGCGGGTTCGCGCGTGGCGTAGCCGCACGTAGGGTGGAGTGGCCGGGTGCACCGCGTCGTGCCCCGCCCGGACCCCACCCCTCGTCCTTGGAGCCATTGCCGTGACGTCCCCGCGACCCGCCACCGATCCCGCCCTCCCGCAGGCCGTCCTGTGGGACATGGACGGGACGCTCGTCGACACCGAGCCCTACTGGATCGCGGCGGAGCACGAGCTCGTCGACGCGCACGGGGGGACGTGGACGCACGAGGACGCGATGTCCCTCGTGGGCAACCCCCTGCGCGAGTCCGCGCGGATCATCCGGGACCGCGGGGGCGTCGACCTGCCGATCGACGAGATCGTCGCGTTCCTCATGGGCCGTGTCATCGAGCAGGTGCGGGCCGAGGTCCCGTGGCAGCCCGGCGCGCGCGAGCTCCTCACGGCGCTGCGCCAGGCGGGCGTGCCGTGCGCGCTCGTCACGATGTCGTACCGCGAGCTCGCCGCGCCGGTCGCCGAGCTCGCGCCGGACGACGCGTTCCAGGTGCTCGTGTGCGGGGACGAGGTCGAGCGCGGCAAGCCCGACCCCGAGCCGTACCTCCTCGCGGCCGAGCGGCTCGGGGTCGACATCGCGCGCTGCGTCGCGATCGAGGACTCGCCGGCGGGCATCGCGTCCGCCCGCGCCTCCGGCGCGGCCACGCTCGGCGTGGAGGCCGTGGTTCCCGTCCGGCCGGCGCCGGGACTGAGCCGGACGCCGTCGCTCGAGCTCGTCGACCTCGACCTGCTCGCCCGGCTCGTCTCCGGCGAGGTCGTCGACCTCATGGCCGACGACGCCGCATAGCGCGGGGGACGGCGGCGCCCGCGAGCTCAGAGCAGGTCGGCGAGCATCGCGGCGGCCCGCGCGGCGCCGTCGGCCTCGACGGCGAGCCGCTGCCGGGCGACCGCGCGTCCGTCGCCGCCGTGGCGCGACCCGACGAGCTCGGCGGCCATCGCCGCGGCGAGCGCGCCCGGGTCGGACGCCTCGGCGTACTCCACGCACCGTCCGGCGCCGTAGCGCTCGAGCCGGTGCCGCACGTGGACGTTCTGCTCGAAGTGGTGCTGCAGCGGGACGTAGAGGAACGGGCGGCCGGCGGCGGCGAGCTCCATGCAGGTCGTCAGGCCGCCCTGCACGACCGCGAGGTCGCACGCGGCCAGGTGCCGGTACAGGTCGGGCACGTAGCCGCGGTACGTGACGCCCCGCCGTCTCGGCAAGGTCGCGGGGTCGATCCTCGGCCCGGTCACGACCAGGACGCGCAGCCCGTCGACGAGGCGCCGTGCGGCCGGGACGGCGTCGAGCACGTGCCGCAGCAGGGACGTGCCCACGGCGGAGCCGCCGACCGTGACCACGCACAGCACGTCGTCCGGGCCGTAGCCGAGGTCGCGCCGCAGCGCCTCGCGCTCCGTCTCCGACGGCGGGACGAAGCCCGTGACGTACCCGGCGAAGTCGAAGTTCGCCTCCGTCCACTCCCGGATCCCCGGGAGGCCCGGGCCGAACGGCAGGTCGACGACGTCCGCCGGGTTCCCGACGAAGATCGAGCGGTCCCGGACGCGGCCGTAGCGCGCCCGCTGCTCGATCATCTCGGCGTTGTAGTCGGCGGTGAGCGCCGCCTCCGCGGAGCCGCCGTCGGGCATCGGGACCCAGCCGACGAAGTCGGTCATCCAGGCGAAGGCGAAGCGCTTGAGCTCGGGGTTCTCGTGCAGGAAGTGGTCGACGTCCCAGGCCTCGTCGCCGACGACGAGGTCGTAGCGGCCCTCGTCCACGACGTCGGCGAAGACCATGAAGTTGTTCACCATGATCGCGTCCATCCGGCGGATCGCCTCGAAGGCGTGCAGGTCGTGGTCGGCGGACTCGTCCTCGACGTGGGCGGACTCGTTCGCGAGCCAGGCCGAGGCGGGGTGCACCCGCTCCCCGGCGTCGGCGAGCAGGCGGGTCACCGGGTGCTGGGTGAGCCAGTCGACCTCGAGGTCCGGGTGGTGGTCGCGCAGCGCGCGGGCGACGGCGAGGTCGCGGCGCGCGTGCCCGAGCCCGATCGGGGACGAGAGGTAGAGCGCGCGGCGGTGACGGCTCGGCGCGCGTGTCCAGGTGCGGCGGCGGGGCCGCGGGACGACCTCGTCGGGGACCGTCCGCTCGACGAAGTCCTGGAGGAGGAGGTTCGTCCGGACCGGGTCGCGGGCCGGCAGACCGTGCCCGCCGCCGTCGACGAGGACGAGCTCCCCGCCGGTGAGCGCGGCGAGGCGTTCGCCGATCGCGGCCGGCCGGACGGCGTCGTGCGTCCCGTGCACGACGAGGACGGGGCAGGACACCCGCGCGCACAGCGGCTCGAGCGGGGTGCGCACGGCTCCCTCGAGGCCCAGCCGGCCGGCGGTGGTGTCGGCGAGGGTCTGCGGGGAGATCTCGTGCGCCCAGCGCACGACGTCCTCCACCTGCTTCGTGGAGTGCGGCTCGGTGAACATCTTCCGGGCGAAGAAGTCGACGTAGTCGTCGTAGCCCCCGCCGAGCCAGTACGCCTTGCTGTACTTGGCCCAGCCCTCGGTGGTGTCGTGCCGTGCGTCCCAGGCGTACCGCTCGCGCTCCGGGGCGGCCACGGCGAGTCCGCACGAGGGAGCGATCGCGACGATCCCCTGCACGCGTCCCGGGTGGGTCGCGGCGAGGTGGACCGCCCAGGCCGCCCCGCACGAGTACCCGACGACGACGGCGGCCCGCGTCCCGGTGTCGTCCAGCACGGCGGCGGCGTCCGCCGCGTACTGCTCGTCGGTGTACGCGGCGGCGCCCTCGGGTCGCCCGGCGTCCCCGCTCCCACGACCGTCGAAGGTCACGACGCGGAAGCGTCGCGCGAGGAACGGCACCTGGGCCTTCCAGAAGCGGGACGGCACGAGCGACCAGGTCGGCAGGAGCAGGACCGCCGGACCCGTCGTCCCGTGGACGGCCCAAGGGAGCGGCACGCCGTCGCGGACGACCACCCCGGTCCGGTCGGGCGGCCGGACGGGGGCCGGGTCGGGGCGCGGCACGGGTAGACCCGTCATCTCCGCAGTGTCCTCCGGTGCGATGCTCATGCCCATCCCTCCCCGTTCCCTCGTCGCCCCGGTCCGTCAGGCCCGGATCTCCAGCACGCGGTGGAACGGTGTCTCGGCGACGGACGCGAACCGGCTGAACCCGCCCGCCGTCGCGACGTCCCGGATCCGGGCCGGGCCCGCCTGGGTGCCGAGCGCCAGGCCCACGTCCTGCGACAGCGACGCCGGCGTGCACAGGAGCGTCGAGAAGCCGTAGTACGCGCGCCCGACGGGGTTGAGGTTGTCCTCGACGTGGTCCCCGGCCATCGGCTCGACGACCATCCAGGTGCCGTCCGGCGCCAGCGCGCGACGGACCTGCTCCGCCGCACCGACGGGGTCGCCCATGTCGTGCAGGCAGTCGAACATCGTGACCAGGTCGAAGCCCGACCCGCCGAGGTCCTGGGCCGACGCCACCTCGAACCGCACCCGGTCGGCGACACCCGCCTCCGCCGCCCGCCGGCGCGCGACCGCGATGGACTCCGGGTGGTAGTCGGAGCCCACGAAGCGCGAGCTCGGGAACGCCTGGGCCATGAGCACGGTCGAGGCGCCGTGACCGCACCCGACGTCCGCGACGAGCGCGCCGCGCTCGAGCTTGTCCACCACGCCCTCGAGCGCGGGCAGCCAATCAGCGACGAGGTGGGCGTGATAGCTCGGGCGGAAGAACCGCTCGCACCCGACGTGCACGTCGGAGACGTGCTCGTGCCAGCCGTACCCGGCGCCGCTGCGCGCGGCGTCGAGCACGTGGTCGACGTCGTGCACGGTGCCAAGGGCGATCTGGAAGAGACCCGGCAGGAAGGCGGGGCTGTCCTCGACCGTCAGTGCGACCGCCTGCTCGGGCGGCAGCGTGTAGCGGCCTGACGGCGGGTCGTACGTCACGTAGCCGCCCGCGGCCTGGGCGTTGAGCCACTCCCGGGCGTAGGGCTCGGCCGTCCCGGTGCGGTCGGCCAGCTCGGACGGCGTCGTGGGGCCGTGGGCCGCGAGGTCGCGATAGTAGCCGAGCTTGTCGCCGAGGACGACGAGCGCGGCGTTGAGGGTCGCGCCGACCTCGTCGACCGCGCGGAACACGAAGCGCATGAGCGCGTCCGTGTCGAGGGCGGGGGACGCCTCGGTCGGCGTGGTCGCCGGGGAGCCGGTGTCGCCCGGTCGCGCGTCGCTGATCTCCGTGGTCGTGTCGGTGCTCGGCCACGCGCCAGGCCGCACCCCCGGCCCGGGGCTGGTCTCGGTGTTCGTCTGGTGGCTCATCGGATGCTCCTGTGCTGTCCTGCCCGGCGGAACTGCCGGACCCGGCGAACGTAGGTCGCCGCGCCGGCCGCTCGCGTCAGGTGGCCCCCCTGGTCGTGCGGCACCTGCGGGAGCGTCCCACCCGGGGAGGTCGACCCCTCCCTACACTCATGGTCGTGGCACTCGTCGGCAGGGCCGCCGAGCAGGAGACGGTCGGACGCCTCCTCGCCTCGGCGCGTCTCGGCCGCGGCGGTGCCCTGGCGTCGCGGGTGAACCCGGGGTCGGCAAGACGTCGCTGCTGACCGACGCGCTCGAGGCCTCCGCGGCCGGTGACGCCGTGCGGGTCCTCAGCGTGACCCCGGCGGAGGTCGAGCAGGACCTGCCGTTCGCCGCACTCCACGCGCTGCTGCTGCCCGCTCTTCCCCTGCTCGACGACATCCCCGCCCCGCAGGCCGCCGAGCTCGGGGCGGCGCTCAGCGTGCGGCGCGGCGGCGGGCGGGACCGGTTCGCGATCGGCGCCGCGACCCTGAGCCTGCTCAGCAGGTACGCCGAGGACGGCCCGGTCGTCGTCGTCCTGGACGACGTGCAGTGGGCGGACAGGCCCTCGGTCGACGCGCTCGCGTTCGCCGCCCGGCGCGTGCGCGACGACCCTGTCGCGGTGCTGGTCGCCGGTCGCAGCGGAGAGCTCCCGGAGCCCGTGCACGGCCTGCCGGTGCTCGAGCTCGCGGGCCTCACGCCCGACGCCGCCGCGGAGCTGCTCGCCGCGACCCACCCGGACGGCGCGTCGCGCACGCTCGACGCGCTCTACCGCGAGACGCGCGGGAACCCGCTCGCCCTGCTGGAGCTGGCGGGCGAGCCCGAGGACGGGGCGGCTGTCGGCGCCGCCGTCGCGGAGCTCCCGCACGCGCTGCCCGCCAGGGTCCAGGGCGCGTTCGCGCGACGGCTGGACGCCCTCACGGCGCCCGAGCGCGCCGTGACCCTCGTCGCGGCGCTGTCGGGCGGCGACCTCCGCCTGACCCGCGCCATCTGCCGGCGGCTCGACCTCGACCCGGCCGGGCTGGACGGCCCGACCCGGGCGGGGCTGCTCACGGCCCACGAGGGACGGATCACGTTCCGGCACCCGCTGCTGCGCTCGGTGGTCTACGGCGCCTCCGCCGAAGGGCTCCGGCGCACGGTGCACCGGGGGCTCGCGGCCGAGCTCCAGGACGTCGACGTGGACCGGTACGCCTGGCACCTCGCGGCGGCGACGTCACGGCTCGACGAGGACGTCGCGGCGCTCCTCGACGCGCTCGCGGCGCGAGCGGCGGAACGCACGGCGTACACGGTCGCGTCGACGGCGCTCGAGCGCGCCGCACGGCTGAGCCCGGCCCCCGAGGCGGCCCGGTCGCGGCTCGTCGCGTCCGCACGCGCGGCATGGTCCGGCGGCCTCCCGGACCATGCCCTCGCGCTGCTGGACGAGGCGGAGCCGCCGGGCGCGCCGCCCTCCGCCCCTGGCGCCGAGCTGCGCGCCACGATCGCCGTGCGCTCGGGCTCCGTGCGCGACGGTCTCGACCTGCTCGAGCGGGCCGCCGACCTCGCGCCGGTCGACGAGCGCGTCCTCCTCCTCGCCGAGGCCACGCGCGCCTGCATGTACCTGGTCGACACGAGCGCGCTGCGCCGTGTCGAGGAGCGGGTCGCGGCCGTACTGCCCGACGTGACCGACCCGGTGAGCCGCGGGGTCGGGCTCGCCGCGTCCGGGGCGACGGGCGTGCTGCTGGGGCGTGACAGCACCTCCCGGCTGCGTGACGCCGTCGTCCTGCTGGCCGACGTCGACCCGCTCGTGCACCCCGCCGCCCTGCCCTGGCTGATGCTCGCGCCGCTGTTCCTGCGCGACGCCCGCTCCGGCGCCGAGCTGCGCGCGCTCGTCGACGAGGTCCGCACGCGCGTCGGCGTGGGCGCACTGCCCGACGTGCTCTTCCACGTGGCACGGGACCAGGCGACGACGAGCGCGTGGGACCGGGCCGCGGCCAACTACGACGAGAGCGCCCGGCTGGCGCGGGAGACCGGCCAGGGCGGGGCGCTCGCCATGGCGCTCGCGGGTCTCGCCTGGCTCGAGTCCCGCGCGGGCCGGAGCGCCGCGTGCCGCGAGCACGCGGCGGACGCGTCGGTGCTCTGCCGCGACCGGTCGATGCACTTCGGCGAGATCTGGTGCGAGCTGGCCCTGGGCGACCTGGCCCTGTCGGAGGGAGGCTCGGACGAGGCGGCGACCCGGTTCCTCGACCTCGCCGCCCGGCTCGAGCAGCTCGGCGTCCGCGACCCCGACCTGCACCCCGGACCGGAGCTGGTCGACGCGCTCCTGCGGACGGGCCGCGTCGCCGCGGCCCACGAGGTCGCCACCCGGTTCGCCGCCGCCGCCGGGGCGAGCGGCAGGCCCTGGACCCGGGGACGTGCCGACCGGGCGCTCGGCCTCGTCGCGCCCGAGGACGCGTTCGCGGTCCACTTCGAGTCGGCTCTCGGCCGCCACGGTCAGACCCGTGACCTCTTCGAGCGCGCCAGGACGCAGCTCGCGTACGGGATGCGGCTGCGCCGGGTCGGCCGACGCGTGGACGCTCGGGTGCACCTGCGGGCCGCGCTGACCGGCTTCGACGACCTCGGCGCCGTCCGGTGGGCGGCGAACGCCCGGACCGAGCTCGAGGCGACCGGGGAGAAGGTGGCGCCTCGCGAGGGCGTCGGGCGCGGCGCCCTCACGCCGCAGGAGCTGCAGGTCTGCCTCCTGCTCGTGGACGGGCGGACGACCCGGGAGACCGCGGCCGCGCTCTTCCTGAGTCCCAAGACGGTCGAGTACCACCTGCGCAAGGTGTACACGAGGCTCGGGATCCACTCGCGCGAGGAGCTCGCGGGCGTCCTCCGATCGGTCGGTTGACCGCCGGCCCGCTCGTGCGCCGTCGTCGAGGAGAGCTCGCGACCGCATAGGCTTCCGGGGTGGACGGACCAGAGCCCCGAGCCCCCCGCACGCCCGCGCCGGCAGGCCCGCGCACGAAGGGGTGGGTCATCGGCCGGGTGGCCGGCGCTCCCGTGATCCTCACGCCGTCGTGGTTCCTCGCCGCCGTGATCCTCACGGTCCTCTTCAAGCCGACCGTGGACAACCTCGCCCCGCACCTCGGCGCCGAGGTGTACCTCGTCTCGTTCGCGTTCGTGCTCCTGCTCTTCGCGTCCGTGTTCCTGCACGAGGTGGCGCACGCGCTCGTCGCGCGCGCCCGGGGCCAGCACGTCACGGAGCTCGCGGTGACGCTGTGGGGCGGCCACACGGCGTACTCCGGGACGTCGGCGCGGCCGCTCGACGGGTTCCTCATCTCCGTGGTCGGGCCACTGACCAACCTGGCGCTCGCGGTCGTGTTCTGGGTGGCGTTCCTGGCCCAGCCCACGTTCACCGTGCCCGCCCTGCTGCTCTACGCGGGGGCGTTCGCCAACGCGTTCGCCGGGTTCTTCAACCTCCTGCCCGGCCTGCCGCTCGACGGCGGCCAGATCCTCGAGTCGGCCGTGTGGGCCGCGACGGGCTCGCGCACCAAGGGCACGGTCGCGGCGGGCTGGGTCGGGCGCGCCGTCGCCGTGGGCGTCGTCGCGTGGGCCCTCGTGTGGCCGCTCACCCTCGGGCGGCAGCCGGACCTGTGGACCGTCGCGTGGGCGGCGCTCATCGGCGCCTTCCTCTGGAGCGGCGCCGGGCAGGCGATCACGGTGGGGCGTTCGCGCGAGGCGGTCTCCGGGCTGTCCGTCCGCGGGCTCGCCCGGCCGGCCGTCGCGGTGCCGTCGACGGCGAGCGTCGGGGCCGTGGGCCACGCGGTGGCGCTCGCGGGCGGCCCGCACGTGCTCGCCGTCCTCGTCGACGGGACGGGACGACCCGTCGGGTACGCGGACCCCGCCGCCGCTGCTGCCGTGCCGCCGGACGCCGCCGAGACGACGCCCGTGGGCGCCGTCGCGGTCCCGCTGCCCGCGGGCGCGACGATCGACGCGCACCTCCAGGGCCAGGACATGCTCGCCGTGCTCGCGCGGGTCGGCCGGGACGCCGCGGTCGTCGCCGTGACCGACGGCGGCCGGGTCGTCGGGGCGCTCGAGGTCGCCCGCGTCGTGAGCGCGCTGCGGGACGCGCAGCGCGGTCGCTGACCTGGGCCTGACCGCGCGCCCGGGCGGGCGGTCCGGCGGCCTGCCGCGGGGCGTGGCCGACCGGCCCGTAGGATGGTCGCCCGTGACCTCCGAGCCCGCCGCCACGCCCGGCCCCCAGACGATGCCCTCCGGACCGGACGGCGCTCCCGCGCCCGCGGGCACCACCCCGGACCGCCCGGTGGCCACGGGCGCGGACGAGCGCCGCGGCCCGCTGCGCGTGGGCGACAAGGTGCAGCTCACGGATCCCCGCGGACGCCTGCACACCATCACGCTCGCGCCGGGCGCGACCTTCCACACGCACAAGGGCTACCTGCGCCACGACGACCTCATCGGGCAGCCCGAGGGGAGCGTGATCCGCAACACGGCCGAGATCGAGTACCTCGCGCTGCGCCCGCTGCTCGCGGACTACGTGCTGTCCATGCCGCGCGGCGCGGCGGTCGTCTACCCCAAGGACGCGGGGCAGATCGTCGCGATGGCGGACATCTTCCCCGGCGCGCGCGTCGTCGAGGCGGGCGTCGGGTCGGGCGCGCTGACCATGTCGCTCCTGCGCGCCGTCGGCGACGCGGGCGAGCTGCACTCGATCGAGCGCCGCGACGACTTCGCGGCCATCGCGCGCGGCAACGTCGAGACCTTCTTCGGGGGCGCGCACCCCGCCTGGACGCTGTCCGTCGGCGACCTCGCCGACGTCCTGCCGACCGTCGCCGAGGACGGCACCGTGGACCGCGTCGTGCTCGACATGCTCGCGCCGTGGGAGAACCTCGACGTCGTCGCCCGCGCGCTCGTCCCCGGCGGCGTGCTCGTCTGCTACGTGGCCACGACGACGCAGCTCTCGCGCCTCGCGGAGGACCTGCGTGCCGACGGGCGCTACGCCGAGCCGGTCGCCTGGGAGTCCATGGTGCGCGGCTGGCACCTCGAGGGCCTCGCCGTGCGCCCGCAGCACCGCATGATCGGGCACACGGGCTTCCTGCTCACCGCTCGCCGGCTGGCCGACGGCGTCGCGCCGCCGGAGCGCAAGCGCCGCCCCGCCAAGGGCGCGTACCCCACCGACGCCGAGCAGTGGTCGCCCGAGGAGCTCGGCGAGCGTCCGGTCTCGGAGAAGAAGATCCGCCGCGTGCGGCGCGACGTCGGCCAGGGCCCGGAGCAGGCCGCCACCCCGGGCTCCTCGCAGGACGAGCACTCGTCCGACGTGTCGGAGGCATGACGGTCCGGTAACGATCGGGACCCGGTCGTCTCACGCTGGGTGTCGTCCGTGTGCTCGGGCGAGGATTGTGCCTAAGGTCTACACCCGACCGCCGGACGGTGGTCGGCACGGGTGCCCTCGCGGGTCCGCCGTCCGCCGTCCAGCACGCGGTCGGGCGAGCCGCCGGCGAGAGGGGAACACCCGATGAGCGAGACATTCGGCCGTAGCGACGAGGCCCCGCAGAGCAGCGCGCGAGAGCTCGCGCTGCTGTCCGCGAAGAACGAGAGGCTCGCCGAGGCGCTGAGAGCTGCGCGGGACCAGATCCTCGACCTCAAGAGGCAGATCGACGACCTCGCCAAGCCCCCCGGCACGTACGCGGTGTTCCTCGCCGCGCACCCAGACGGGTCGGTCGACGTGTCCGCCGCGGGGCGCAAGATGCACGTCGGAGCCAGCCCGAGCCTCGACGTGGAACGGCTTCGCCCCGGCCAGGAGGTCAAGCTCAACGAGGCGATGACCGTCGTCGCGGCGGGCGGGTACGAGCGCACGGGCGAGATCGTCACCGCGAAGGAGATCCTCGACGCCGACCGCGTGCTCGTCGTCGGCCGCGCCGACGAGGAGCGCGTGGTGCGCCTCGCCGGCTCTGTCGCGCACACGTCGCTGCGCGTCGGGGACTCGCTGACGATCGACACGCGCAGCGGGTTCGTGTTCGAGGTGATCCCCAAGTCCGAGGTCGAGGAGCTCGTCCTCGAGGAGGTCCCGGACATCGAGTACGAGGACATCGGCGGCCTCGGCCCGCAGATCGAGCAGATCCGCGACGCGGTGGAGCTCCCGTTCACGCACCCGGACCTCTTCCGCGAGCACGGGCTGCACCCGCCCAAGGGCGTCCTCCTGTACGGCCCGCCCGGGTGCGGCAAGACGCTCATCGCCAAGGCCGTCGCGAACTCGCTCGCGCACACCGTCGCGCGGGCGCGCGGCGAGGAGGTCGAGGCGGGCTCGGGCGCGGCGCGCAGCTACTTCCTCAACGTCAAGGGCCCCGAGCTGCTCAACAAGTACGTCGGCGAGACCGAGCGGCACATCCGCCTGATCTTCGCCCGGGCGCGCGAGAAGGCGTCGCAGGGCACCCCGGTCGTCGTGTTCTTCGACGAGATGGAGTCGCTGTTCCGCACGCGCGGCACCGGCTTGTCGTCCGACGTCGAGACGACGATCGTGCCCCAGCTCCTCGCCGAGATCGACGGCGTCGAGCGGCTCGACAACGTCATCGTCATCGGCGCCTCGAACCGCGAGGACATGATCGACCCCGCGATCCTGCGGCCGGGCCGCCTCGACGTGAAGATCAAGATCGAGCGGCCCGACGCCGAGGGGGCGAAGGAGATCTTCGCCAAGTACCTCACCGAGGACCTGCCGATCCACGCGGCCGATCTCGCCGAGCACGGCGGCAACCAGCGCGAGGCCCTCGACGCGATGATCCGGTCCGTGGTCGAGCGCATGTACTCCGAGGAGGACGAGAACCAGTTCCTCGAGGTCACCTACGCGAGCGGCGACAAGGAGGTCCTGTACTTCAAGGACTTCAACTCCGGCGCGATGATCCAGAACGTCGTCGACCGGGCCAAGAAGTCCGCGATCAAGGACTTCCTCGCCACCGGCCAGCGCGGCATCCGCGTCGACCACCTCCTCTCGGCGTGCGTCGACGAGTTCAAGGAGAACGAGGACCTGCCCAACACCACCAACCCGGACGACTGGGCGCGCATCAGCGGCAAGAAGGGCGAGCGCATCGTCTTCATCCGCACGATCGTCCAGAAGAAGGGCGAGGGCGGCTCCCCGCGCACCATCGACACGGTGACCAACACCGGCCAGTACCTGTAGGACCACCCGACCGACGCCCCGAGACCCCGTCCGGGCGGCGACCTGCACGCGCGGGCCGCCGCACCGGCGGGGTCTCGCCGCTCCGTGGGAGGGCTCCGTCGTCGGTGGACACGGACCGCGCGCCGTCGGCGGACCGACATAGGGTGAGCGCGTGAGCGTTCGACGGGTCATGGGGATCGAGACCGAGTACGGCGTCCTGCAGCCGGGGAAGCCGATGGCGAACCCGATGCTGATGTCGAGCCAGGTCGTCACCACCTATCGGGCGCTCGCCGCGCGCAGCGACGGAGCGCGCGGCCGGGCGCGCTGGGACTACGACGACGAGGACCCGCTCCAGGACGCGCGGGGCTTCCACGTCCCGCGGGCCTCGGCCCACCCGTCGCTGCTCACCGACGACCCGTCCCGGCCCGCGCCGTCGGGGCCGGTGGCGGAGCCCGGCGCGGGGGAGCAGACCGAGGCCTCGTTCCAGGAGGTCGCGCGGCCCACGACGGAGGAGTACGACGACCCGAGCGCGGCGAACGTCATCCTCACGAACGGTGCCCGGCTCTACGTCGACCACGCGCACCCGGAGTACTCGTCTCCCGAGGTCACGGTGCCGCACGACGTCGTGTGCTGGGACGTGGCGGGGGAGCGGGTGATGCTCGCGGCGTCGCGCGAGCTGGACCAGGTGCCGGGCGGGTCCGTCGTGCTCTACAAGAACAACGTCGACGGCAAGGGCGCGAGCTACGGCACGCACGAGAACTTCCTCGTGGACCGGGACGTCCCGTTCGGGGTGCTCGTGGAGATGCTCACCCCGTTCCTCGTGACCCGGCAGGTCTTCGCCGGCTCGGGCCGCGTCGGCCTCGGCCCGACCGGTGAGGAGCACGGCTTCCAGATCTCGCAGCGCGCGGACTACGTCGAGGCCGAGGTCGGGCTGGAGACCACGCTGCGCCGCCCGATCGTCAACACGCGCGACGAGCCCCACGCCGACCGGCAGCGCTGGCGCCGGCTGCACCTCATCATCGGCGACGCGAACATGCTCGAGACCGCGACGTACCTCAAGACGGGCACGACGTCGCTCGTGCTGTTCGTCGTCGAGCACCTCGAGGAGCTGGGGCCGCAGGTGCGGGCGCGGCTGGCCGCGCTGCGGCTGGCAGACCCGGTCGGGGACGTGCAGCGGGTCAGCCGCGACCTCGACCTCACCGCACGCCTGACCCTCGCCGACGGGCGCGAGCTGACCGCGCTGGAGGTGCAGCGCGAGTACCTCGCGGTGGCCGCGGAGGCGTCCGAGCGGCTCGCCGGCGCCGAGGGGGTCGACGCCCCGACGCGCGACGTGCTCGCCCGGTGGGCCTCCGTGCTCGACCGCCTCGGGACGGACCGCGACGCGTGCGCGCGCGACGTCGAGTGGGTCGCGAAGCTGCGGCTCCTCGACCGCCTGCGCGAGCGCGACGGCCTCGAGTGGGGCCACCCGCGGCTGGCGGCGATGGACCTCCAGTGGTCCGACGTGCGCCCCGAGCGCGGCATCTACCACCGGCTCCTCGCGGCGGGCGCGGTCGACCGGGTCGTCACGGAGCGCGAGGTCGGCGCCGCCGTGCACCACGCCCCGGAGGACACGCGGGCGTTCTTCCGCGGCGAGGTGATGGCGCGCTACGGCGACCAGGTCTCTGCCGCGAGCTGGGACTCCGTGATCTTCGACGTGCCCGGCGCGCCGTCGCTCCAGCGGGTCCCGATGATGGACCCGCTGCGGGGGACGCGGGCGCACATCGGCGCGCTGCTCGAGGCAAGCCCGGACGCGGCGGCGCTCCTGGCGGGTCTGGCAGGCCCGTCGTGAGCGGCGGCGACTAGGCTGGACGTACGACGGCGCCCCGCCCCTCGCGGAACGGGCGCCGCGTGCGAGCAGGGCCGGGAAGGGCGCGAGCCCCGACCGGGTTGGAACGGACAGAGCGTCGGCGCGGGACCGTGCCGACGGACGAGGAGGCAGCCATGGCGGGTACCGAACGCACCCACGCGTCGCACGAGGACCGACGTCCCGACGACGAGCCCGAGGGCCCCGAGGTCCCGGTCGCGCCGCAGGCGCAGTCGCGCGACGCGGAGGTCGACGCGCTCCTCGAGGAGATCGACGAGGTGCTGGAGACGAACGCGGAGTCCTTCGTCCGGGGCTTCGTCCAGAAGGGCGGCGAGTAGGAAGGGTGACGGCAACCCGATGAGCACGGACCAGCCAGGGCGCCTGCCCGACGCGTTCACGACCCCCGGGTCGTCGTCCTTCCTGGACTTCCTCTCCGGGCACGCGCCCGACCTCCTGCCGTCGCGCCGCGCCGCCGGGCACACGTCCGCGGGCGTCGCGCCCGACGCGCCGCACGCGACGACGATCGTGGCGCTCACGTTCGGCGCCGAGGGCGTCGCGGGCGGCGTCGTCATGGCCGGCGACCGCCGCGCGACGATGGGCTCGATGATCGCGAACCGCGAGATCGAGAAGGTCTTCCCGGCCGACGAGTTCTCGGCGGTCGGGATCGCGGGGACCGCGGGCATCGCCGTCGAGCTCGTGCGCCTGTTCCAGCTCGAGCTCGAGCACTACGAGAAGATCGAGGGCTCCCTGCTCTCGCTGGACGGCAAGGCCAACCGCCTGTCGACGATGATCCGGCAGAACCTCGGCCTCGCGATGCAGGGGCTCGCGGTGGTCCCGCTGTTCGCCGGGTTCGACCTCGACCGCGGCGGCGGACGCATCTTCTCCTATGACGTGACCGGCGGCCGGTACGAGGAGCGCGCCTACCACTCGGTGGGCTCCGGGTCGGTGTTCGCGCGGAGCTCGTTGAAGAAGCTCTGGCGCACCGAGCTCGACCGTGAGGCCTCGGTGCGGGTCGCGGTCGAGGCCCTGTACGACGCCGCCGACGACGACTCGGCCACGGGCGGCCCCGACCCGGTGCGTCGCATCTGGCCCGTCGTCGCGGTCGTGACGCAGGCCGGGTACGAGCGCGTCCCCGACGACGAGCTCGCGGCCGTCGTCGAGCAGATCGTGGCCGAGCGGTCCGGCACGGGTGTGCCGCGCCGCCGCCCCGCCGTCACGAACGCCGAGGCCGTGCCCCACGACCAGCCGCAGGACCTGTCGCAGGGCCCCGCGTCGGGAGGTGACGCCGAGTGAACATGCCCTTCTACGTCTCGCCCGAGCAGCTCATGAAGGACCGGGCGGACTTCGCGCGCAAGGGCATCGCGCGCGGCCGGTCCGTCGTCGTCCTCGCGTACGAGGACGGGATCGCGTTCGCCACGGAGAACCCGTCGCGCGCGCTGCACAAGATCTCGGAGATCTACGACCGCATCGCGTTCGCCGCGGTCGGCAAGTACAACGAGTTCGAGAACCTGCGGGTCGCGGGCGTGCGCTACGCGGACCTGCGGGGCTACTCCTACGACCGCACCGACGTCAACGCGCGCGGGCTCGCGAACGCGTACGCCCAGACGCTCGGCACGGTGTTCACCACGGAGTCCAAGCCGCTCGAGGTCGAGCTCGTCGTCGCGGAGGTCGGGCGTACCGCGGTGCAGGACCAGCTCTACCGGATCTCCTACGACGGCTCCGTCGCCGACGAGCAGGGCGTCGTCGTCATGGGAGGGCAGGCCGACCAGCTCGGTCGCGTGCTCCAGGACGCGTGGGAGCCCGGTCTCGGCCTGGCCGACGTGCTGCGGCTCGCCGTGCGCGCGCTCGGTGCGGGCGGCGACGGGGAGGAGGTGCGGACCATCCCGGCCGCGCAGCTCGAGGTCGCGGTCCTGGACCGCACCCGTCCGCGGCGCGCGTTCCGCCGGATCTCGGGGAGCGCGCTCGAGGACCTCCTCGCGGACGGCGACGGGCCGACGGCGGCCGCCGACGCCGCGACCGACGGCACGGGCGGCGCGACAGGCACCGGCCCCGCGACGGACGAGGGGTAGGACCGCGATGGACCGCAGGATCTTCGGGCTGGAGACGGAGTACGGCGTGACGTGCGCGTCCGACGACGGCCGGGGGCTGTCGGCGGACGAGGTGGCGCGCTACCTGTTCCGCAAGGTGGTCGCGTGGGGGCGCTCGTCCAACGTGTTCCTGCGCAACGGGTCTCGCCTGTACCTCGACGTCGGCTCGCACCCCGAGTACGCGACGGCCGAGTGCGACGACGTGCACCAGCTCGTCGCGTACGACCGCGGCGGGGAACGGATCCTCGAGGGCCTCGTCGCGGACGCGCAGCAGCGCCTCGAGCACGAGGGCCTGCCCGGGCGGATCCACCTCTTCAAGAACAACACCGACTCGGCGGGCAACTCGTACGGGTGCCACGAGAACTACCTCGTGCGCCGCCAGGGCGACTTCTCGCGCCTGTCCGACGTGCTCGTCCCGTTCCTCATCACCCGCCAGGTGCTCACGGGCGCGGGCAAGGTCCTCGCAACCCCGCGCGGCGCGGTGTACTGCCTGTCGCAGCGCGCCGACCACATCTGGGAGGCGGTCTCCAGCGCGACGACGCGGTCCCGCCCGATCATCAACACGCGCGACGAGCCCCACGCCGACGCCGAGAGCTACCGACGCCTGCACGTCATCGTCGGCGACTCGTCCATGGCGGAGACGACGACGATGCTCAAGGTCGGCTCGACCGACCTCATCCTGCGCATGGTCGAGGCGGGCGTGCCCATGCGCGACCTGGCGCTCGAGAACCCGATCCGGTCGATCCGCGAGATCAGCCACGACATGACCGGCAAGCAGCCCGTCCAGCTCGCGAGCGGTCGCACGGTCACCGCGATCGACCTCCAGGGCGAGTACCTCCAGCGCGTCAAGGAGTTCGTCGAGCAGGACGTCTCGCCGACGCCGGTCGTCAAGCAGGTCCTCGACCTGTGGGAGCGAGGGCTGCGCGCGCTCGAGACGGGCGACCTCTCGCTGGTCGACCGCGAGCTCGACTGGGTCATCAAGTACCGGCTGATCCAGCGCTACCAGGCCAAGCACGGGCTCGAGCTCGACGACCCGCGGATCGCGCGCCTGGACCTCGCGTACCACGACATCTCGCGCACCGAGGGGCTCTACAACCTCCTCGCCGCGCGCGGCATGGTCGAGCGCGTCACGACGGACCTCGAGGTGTTCGAGTCGACGGCGGTCCCGCCGCAGACGACGCGCGCCAAGCTGCGCGGCGACTTCGTGCGTGCCGCGCAGGAGGCGCGCCGGGACTACACGGTCGACTGGGTGCACCTCAAGCTCAACGACCAGGCGCAGCGCACGGTCCTGTGCAAGGACCCGTTCCGGAACGTCGACGAGCGCGTGGAACGCCTCATCGAGTCGATGTGACGCGGGACGTGATGTGACGAACCTGGCCCTCGCGGCCGGGCGCCCCGTGCGGGGCGCGCGGCCCGTCCGTCGTCGTGCGTCCGCGGTCCGGGCGGCTCTCGCGCTGCTCGTGGCGCTCGTCGCGACACTCGTCCTCGCCGCGTGCACGGAGCCGGAGGACGCGACCCCGACGCCGCTGAACACCGACCTCTCGGTGATCGGCTCGTCGGGCGCACCGCCGGAGCTCCAGTACCGCGCACCGCTGGACGTCCCCGAGGCGACCTCGGAGGTCGTGTGGCCTGGCGCGGGGGCCGAGCTCGTCGACGGCGGTCCGCTCCTCCTCAACCTCTACGCGCAGGACGTGAGCGACGGGACGGTCCTCCAGAACACGTACACCGACGCCCCGCGCTGGCGGGCGCTGACGGACGAGTCGATCGGGCGCGACCTGCGCGACCTCCTGCGCGGCCAGCGGGTGGGTGCGCGCCTCCTGCGGCTCGAGGAGGACGACGGCGTCCCCGTCGCGCTGGTCGTGGACGTGCTCCCGACCCGTGCGACGGGCGAGGCGGTCGCACCCGTCGAGGGCCTGCCGACCGTGACCCTCGCCGAGGACGGTGCGCCGAGCGTCACGGTGCCGCCCGAGACGGCCGCGCCCGCGGGGCTCGTCGTGCAGCCGCTGATCCGCGGCGACGGTCGCCAGGTCGAGGTCGGTCAGGTCGTCACGGTCCGGTACACGGGCGTGCGCTGGTCCGACGGCGAGGTCTTCGACTCGACCTGGCCGGACGGCACCGCGCCGCTGTCGATCATGATCGGGATCGGGGAGGTCATCGAGGGGTGGGAGCAGGGCCTCCTCGAGCAGTCGGTCGGCAGCCAGGTGCTGCTCGTCGTCCCGCCGGACCTCGCCTACGGCGAGACGGCCAACCCGCTCGCGGGCGAGACCCTCGTCTACGTCGTGGACATCCTCGACGCACAGTTCCCGGTGACCGCGGAGGAGGCCGCCGAGGGCGGCACCGACGGCGCCGGCACCGACACGACCGGCGACGCGCCGGCCGACCAAGGAGAGTCCTCATGACCGTCGCGATCCGCGTGATCCCCTGCCTCGACGTCGACGCGGGTCGCGTCGTCAAGGGCGTGAACTTCGAGAACCTGCGCGACGCGGGCGACCCCGTCGAGCTCGCCTCCCGGTACGACGCCGAGGGCGCGGACGAGCTGACGTTCCTCGACGTCTCGGCGTCCTCGGGGAACCGGGAGACGACGTACGACGTCGTGCGGCGCACCGCCGAGCAGGTCTTCGTCCCGCTCACCGTCGGCGGCGGCGTGCGCTCGGCGGAAGACGTGGACCGCCTCCTGCGCGCCGGTGCGGACAAGGTGGGGGTCAACACGGCGGCGATCGCCCGCCCCGAGCTCATCGCCGAGATCGCCGACCGCTTCGGCAGCCAGGTGCTCGTGCTGTCCGTCGACGCGCGGCGCACGACGGGCGACGTCCGCACGGAGTCCGGGTACGAGGTCACGACCCACGGCGGGCGCCGGGGGACGGGCATCGACGCCGTGGAGTGGGCCGCGCGCGCCGCGGGGCTCGGGGCCGGCGAGATCCTCCTCAACTCCATGGACGCCGACGGCACGACCGCGGGCTTCGACCTCGAGATGCTCGCGGCGGTGCGCTCCGAGGTCCGGGTCCCGCTCGTCGCGAGCGGCGGGGCGGGGACGCCCGAGCACTTCGTGGCCGCCGCCCGCGCCGGGGCCGACGCGGTCCTCGCGGCGAGCGTCTTCCACTTCGGGGCCCTGACGGTCGCCCAGGTCAAGGACGCGATGCGCGCTCAGGGCGTCGAGGTGCGTTGAGGCACCCTCCCGCGTGACCGCCGTCCCCGCAGGGCCGCGGCCGGGTGACGGAGATCCGTCGGGGCGTGTCAGGGGTGCATGAGAGGATCGTGCAACCCCCTGAACGAAAGACGAGGACCGTCCCGTGCCCGGCAGCAGGACGCGCCCCACCGGCGCCGACGCCCAGCCCGCCCCGACCGACCTGCCGGCCCCGACGGACCGGCCCGACCCGCCCCGGGACCAGCTCCCCGACGAGCCGACCGTCAGGCGGCCGCACGCCCTGACCGGGTCGCGCGTACGCCGGTCGCTCGCCCTCATGGGCCGCGGCATCCGCGACGAGCCGCGCACGTACGCGCTGGCCATCGGGTCCTCCGCGCTCTTCGGGGCGCTCACCGTCGCCGTGAGCAGCGCGATCGGCACCGCGACGGACGAGGTCGTCGTCCCGGCGCTCGCCGGCGACGAGGCCGCGCGCGGCCGCATCTGGGTCGCGGGGCTCGTCCTCGCCGGCATCGCGGTCTCGCTCGCGGCGAGCGTGGCCGCGCGCCGCATCTTCGCGGGCAACGGGTACGCCGCGCTCCAGGCCCGGCACCGCACAGCCGTGACGCGCCAGTACCTGCGCCTGCCCATGTCGTGGCACCGCTCGCACCCCGCCGGGCAGCTCCTCTCCAACGCGAACTCCGACGTCGAGGCGGCGACGGGCGTGTTCAACCCGCTCCCGTTCGCGCTCGGTGTCGTCGTCATGATCGGCGTCGCCGCGGTGATGCTCTTCCGCGTGGACGTCTGGCTCGCGTGCGCCGCGCTCGTCGTCATCCCGGTCGCGATCGCTGTGAACATCGTGTTCCAGCGCTACATGTCGCCCGCGATCACGCGCGCGCAGCAGCTCCGGGCCGAGGTGTCGGACGTCGCGCACGAGAGCTTCGAGGCCGCACTGCTCGTCACGTCGCTCGGGACCGCGGACCGCGAGGAGCGTCGCTTCGCCGAGCGCACGGACGAGCTGCGCGCCGCAAACGTCCGGGTCGGTGTCGTCCGCGCGTTCTTCGACCCGGTCATCGAGCTGCTCCCGTCGCTCGGCACGCTCCTCGTGCTGGCCGTCGGGACCGTCCGGCTCACCTCGGGCGGCGTCGCGGCGGGCGACATCGTCACGGCCGCCTACCTCCTCACGGTCATGGCCGTGCCCGTCCGGGCGTTCGGGTGGGTGCTCGGCGAGCTCCCTCGCGCGCTCGTCGGCTACGAGCGCATCAGCCGCGTCGTCGACGCCGGCGGGGTGCTGCGCCCCGGAACCGGCGGGCTCCCCGGTGGGGGCTCGGGACTGGGCGTGCACCTCGAGGGCGTCGGCGTGGACGTCCGCGCGGGCGGACGCGTGATCACCCTGCTCGACGGGATCGACCTCCAGGTCGATCCCGGGACCACGGTCGCGGTCGTCGGCCCCACGGGCGCGGGCAAGACGACGCTCGTGTCGCTGCTCGCCCGGCTCTCCGACCCCACGCGCGGACGCGTCGTGCTCGACGGCACCGACGTGCGCGAGGTGCGCGAGACCGACCTGACGTCCCAGGTCGCCCTCGTGGCCCAGCAGGCCTTCGTCTTCGAGGACTCCGTGCGGGCGAACGTCACGCTCGTCGACGACGGCGACCCGGGCCCGGACGACGACCAGGTCTGGGAGGCGCTGCGCCTGGCGCGCGTGGACGACGTCGTCGCGCGACTGCCGGAAGGCCTGGACGCGCCGCTCGGGGAGCGCGGGGCGAACCTGTCCGGCGGCCAGCGCCAGCGGCTCGCCATCGCGCGCGCCCTGGTGCGCCGTCCGCGCCTGCTCGTCCTCGACGACGCGACGTCCGCGGTCGACCCGCGCGTCGAGCAGCAGATCCTCGCGGGCCTCGCCCGCGAGGGGGCGGACCGCCCGACCGTCGTCATGGTGGCGTACCGCATGTCGAGCGTCGCGCTCGCGGACGTCGTCGTGCACGTGGAGTCCGGCCGTGTGGTCGACGTCGGGACGCACGACGAGCTGCTCGCGCGCGACGCAGGGTACCGCGAGCTCGCGACCGCGTACGCGCGCGAGGCCGAGCGGCGCGAGCAAGAACGCGCCGACGCCACCGACGACACCGCGCGGGAGGCGGCCGAGGACGGCCGTGACGGGCACGACGAGGACCGTCGGGGCGACGACCTCGAGCGGCGGGAAGAGTTCGAGGAGGACGACGTCGTGCGGCACGTCGAGACGGGGGCGCTGGAGGAGTGAGCCGGACCACCACCACGGAGCGGTCGGCGCCGGCTGGCGCGCCGGGCCGGGCGGCCGAGGCCCGTATCGCCTCCGCGAGCTCGCTGGGCGTCCTCGCCACCCTGCGCCGAGGCGTCCAGGTCTCGCCGCAGATCCTCGACGGGATCTGGATCACGCTCGGGCTCGCGGTCGCGGCCGCGCTGGGCCGCGTCGTCGTCCCGGTGACCGTCCAGCAGACCGTCGACACCGGCGTGCTCGCCGACGGCGGCCCGGACACGACGCGCGTCGCCGTGCTCGTCGGCGCGGCCGCGGTCGTCATCGTCCTCGCGGGCCTCTGCTCGGCCTTCGTCAACGTCCGGCTGTTCCGCTCGACCGAGGCCGGCCTCGCCGGTCTGCGCGTGCGGGCGTTCCGGCACGTGCACGACCTCTCCGTGCTCACGCAGAACACCGAGCGGCGCGGGTCGCTCGTCTCGCGCGTGACGAGCGACGTCGACACCATCTCGCTCTTCGTCCAGTGGGGCGGCATCATGCTGCTCGTCTCGGTGCTGCAGATCGGCGTCGCGACGGTCCTCATGGCCGTCTACTCGTGGCAGCTCACGCTCGTGGTCTGGGCGTGCTTCGTCCCGCTGTTCCTCGTCCTGCGCCCCGCGCAGGCGCGCGTCAACGACGCGTACACGCAGGTTCGGGCGCGCGTCGGGGGCATGCTCGGCGCGATCTCCGAGTCGATCGTCGGCGCCGAGACCATCCGCGCGTACGGCGCGGGCGCCCGCACCGCGCGTCGCATCGACGCCGCCGTCGACGCGACGCGGCGGGCGATGGTCCGGGCGCAGAAGCTCGTCGCCGTCGTCTTCTCGAGCGGCGTGCTCGTGGCGAACCTCGTGCTCGCCGTGGTCGTCGTGGTCGGGTCCTACCTCGGGGTGGCGGGCGACATCTCGGTCGGCCAGCTCCTCGCGTTCCTCTTCCTCGTCCAGCTCTTCACGGGCCCCGTGCAGATGGCGACCGAGATCCTCAACGAGCTCCAGAACGCCGTCGCCGGCTGGCGACGCGTCCTCGCGGTGCTGGAGACGCCCGTCGAGGTCGTCGACAAGGGCGCCGACGGCGCGCGCAGCCCCCGCGGGCCCGCCCACGTGCGGCTCGAGGGCGTGCGGTTCGCCTACCCCGGCGGTCCCGAGGTGCTGCACGACGTCGACCTCGACCTCCCGGCGCGGGCGTCCGTCGCCGTGGTGGGCGCGACCGGCTCCGGGAAGACGACGATCGCCAAGCTCGTCACCCGGCTCATGGACCCGACCGCGGGGCGCGTGCTGCTCGACGGCACCGACCTGCGCGACCTCGCCGTCGCGTCGTTGCGCGAGCGCGTCGTGCTCGTGCCCCAGGAGGGCTTCCTCTTCGACGGCACGCTCGCCGACAACGTGGCGTACGGGCTGCGCGGCGCCGCCGAGCAGGAACCCGACGCCGCTCGCCGTGCCCGGATCGAGGCCGCCGTCGAGCGGCTCGGGCTCACCGACTGGGTCGCGGACCTGCCGGACGGTCTCGACTCCCCGGTCGGTCAGCGCGGCGAGTCGCTCTCCGCGGGGGAGCGGCAGCTCGTCGCACTGGTGCGGGCCTACCTCGCCGAGGCCGACCTGCTCGTCCTCGACGAGGCGACGTCCGCCGTCGACCCCGCCACCGAGGTCCGCATCGCCCGGGCGCTCGCGTCCCTCACCGCGGGCCGCTCCACCCTGACCATCGCCCACCGGCTCTCCACGGCCGAGGCGGCCGACCTCGTCGTCGTGGTGGACGCGGGCCACGTCGTCGAGGTCGGCCACCACGACGACCTCGCGCGCGCCGGCGGCGTCTACGCCCGCATGCACGACGCCTGGGTCTCCCAGACCCGCTGAGGCGCGTGCGGACCTGGTGCGACGGCTCGAGACGGTGGCGGGACGGCGGCGAGACGGGGGACCGAGGTCGCCCCGGCGTCTGGCAGGATTCTCGGGTGCCCGACTCCACGACCGGCCCCACGACCGACACGTCGAACCGCACCGCGCTCGACCCCGAGATCGCCGCCCGGCTCAAGCGCGACGACGCAGGCCTGGTCGCCGCGATCGTCCAGCAGCACGACACGGGTGACGTGCTCATGCTCGGCTGGATGGACGACGAGGCGCTCCACCGGACGCTGACGACAGGACGCGTCACGTTCTGGAGCCGGTCCCGCCAGGAGTACTGGCGCAAGGGCGACACCTCGGGCCACGTGCAGGTCGTGCGCTCGGTCGCCCTCGACTGCGACGGGGACGCGCTGCTCGTGCGCGTCCACCAGGTCGGGGCCGCGTGCCACACCGGCACGCGCACCTGCTTCGAGGCCGGGGGAGACCTGGGCGCCGTCGTCGGCGACCTGCCGCCCGGCACCGCCGACCCCTCGACCACGCCCGACCCCGATCCTGAGGAGGAGAACCAGTGAGCGCGACCGTCGACCCGGCCGAGACCACCACCGTCCCCGCGGGCGGTCCCGCGTGGGGCGAGACGTGGCCCGTGCTCGACGGCTTCCGCGCGCAGGCCACGTCCCGACGGGTAGTCCCGGTGGTCCGGCGCCTGCTCGCCGACGACGTCACGCCCGTCGGTCTGTACCGCACGCTGGCGCAGGGCCGGCCGGGCACGTTCGTCCTGGAGTCTGCGGAGTCGGACGGCCGCTGGGCGCGGTACTCGTTCGTCGGGGTGGCCTCCCGAGCGACGCTCACGGCGCGGGACGGCCGGGCGGTGTGGTCCGGCGACGTGCCCGCGGGCGTCCCGCTGGAGGGAGACGTCGTGGAGGTGCTCGAGGCGACGCTCGACGTGCTCCGGACGCCGGCGGTCGAAGGCCTGCCGCCGCTCACCGGCGGGCTCGCGGGCGCGATCGGCTGGGACGTCATCCGGCACTGGGAGCCGACCCTGCCGTCGGACGCGCCCGACGAGCTGGGCGTGCCCGAGCTGACGTTGTGCCTCGCGACGGACCTCGCGGTCGTCGACCACGCGGAGGGCAGCGTGTGGCTCGTCGCCAACGCGATCAACTTCGACGACACGGACGAGCGCGTCGACGAGGCCTACGCGGACGCCGTGGCGCGGCTGGACACGATGCAGGCCCGGCTGGTCGCCGGCGGCGCGCACGTCGCGTCGGTCGTGGCGCCGGACGTCGCCGAGCCCGCGCTCGAGTTCCGCTCGACACGCGAGGAGTTCGAGGCGTCGGTCGTCGCCGGCAAGGACGCGATCCGCGAGGGCGAGGTGTTCCAGGTGGTGCTGTCCCAGCGCCTGGACCTCGACTGCCCGGCGGACCCGCTCGACGTGTACCGCGCGCTGCGGACGATCAACCCGAGCCCGTACATGTACTACTTCCAGCTCACGGACGCGGACGGACGGGACTTCGCGGTCGTCGGGTCCAGCCCGGAGACCCTCGTGAAGGTCGAGGACGGCCGGGTCACGACGTTCCCGATCGCCGGCTCGCGCCCGCGCGGCGCGACGCCGGAGGAGGACGTGGCGCTCGGGGAGGAGCTCCTCCAGGACCCCAAGGAGCTCGCCGAGCACATCATGCTCGTGGACCTGTCGCGCAACGACCTCGTCAAGGTGTGCGAGCCGACGTCGGTCGAGGTCGTCGAGTTCATGGCGACCAAGCGGTTCAGCCACATCATGCACCTGTGCTCGACGGTCGTCGGGACGCTGCGCGACGGCGCGACCGCGCTCGACGCCTTCCGCGCGACGTTCCCCGCCGGCACGCTCTCGGGTGCGCCCAAGCCCCGCGCGATCGCCCTCATCGACGAGCTCGAGCCCGCGTCGCGCGGGATCTACGGTGGGACCGCGGGGTACTTCGACTTCGACGGGAACATGGACATGGCCATCGCGATCCGGACCGCGCTGATCCGCGACGGTCGGGCGAGCGTCCAGGCCGGCGGCGGTATCGTCGCCGACTCGGTGCCGGCGCTCGAGTACGCGGAGTCGCGCAACAAGGCCGCCGCCGCGGTCCGGGCCGTCCAGGTCGCCGCGCGGCTGCGGGGGCTCGCGTGAGCCGCCCGGCCGGGCCGAGCCGGCGCACCGCGATCTGGGTCCTGCTCCTGCTCGGGGGTGCGACCCTCGCGACGGCCATGCCGACCTGGCTGAGCACGACCGGCGCGACGGCGCTCGACCCGCAGGTCGAGGTGACCGTCGCCGGGACGTCGGCTGCGCCCGGGGTGAGCGCGTCGGCGCTCGTGCTCGTCGCCGCCGCGCTCGCGCTGGGGCTCGTCGGCCGCGTGGGCCGGTGGGTCGTGCTCGCCGTCGCCGCCGCGAGCGGCGTCGTCGCGACCGTCTCCGCGCTCGGCGTCGCGCTCGACCCGGAGCCGAGCGCGCGGTCGGCCGTCGCGGACGCGACGGGCGTCACGGAGCTCACCGCACCGGTCGACCTGACCGTCGCGCCCTGGCTCGCCGCGACGCTCGGCGTCCTCACGGTGCTCGCTGTGGTGTGGGTCGCCGTCGGCTCGCGGTCGTGGGCCGGCGCGTCGACGCGGCACGAGCGCGCGACCGGCGCGACGCCTCCCGCCGCCTCGGCGGCAGCGGGGACGACGGCGCCCGAAGGACCCTCGGACCCGTCCGGTGCCACGGAGCCCGCCTCGCCCGACGACCTCACCGACCACGACGCGTGGGACGCGCTGTCCCGCGGCGAGGACCCCACGGACCGCTGAGCAGCGCGGACACCCCTCTCGCGTCGCCGCGGCGCTCGACCGCGCGGGGGACGGGCACCGGCCCGGTCCGATAGGCTCTGACCACATCTTGACGAAAGGCACGACCCTCATGGCCGAGAACCAGCAGACCACCGAGATCGCCTACCTGCCGCCCGCGGCTCCGCCCACCAACCACGGCCACACCGTCGCCGCCTGGTTCACGATGATCGGCATCATGGTCGGGGCCCTCGTGGCCGCGATCGGGGTGGTCGTCGCCGCCGTCTGGCTGTTCTGGGTCGGCATGGGCGTCGTGGCCGTCGCGCTGATCGGCGGGCTCGTGCTGCGGAACGCGGGCTACGGCCAGAAGCGGGCCACGCGGTGACGCAGCCGCCGGGACCCGGCCCGTACGACCCCGCAGGCCCGCCGGACGGGTCGCAGGCGCCGTACGGCTCGTCGGCGCCCGGCGGCCCGCAGCCCCCGACGGGCGACCCCGCGGGGATGCCCTACGCGGCGCAGCCGCAGTACCCCGCCGGGCAGTACCCCGGCCAGGAGTATCCCGGCCAGCAGTACCCGGGCCAGCAGTACCCCGGCCAGCAGTACCCGGCCGGCGCCTACGGAGCGCCGCCGTACTACCCCAAGAACGGCCTGGCCATCTGGTCGCTGGTGCTGGGGATCGCCGCGTTCGTGCTGAGCTGCGGCTTCTTCACGGGCATCCCGGCGGTGATCGTCGGCAACGCCGCGAAGCGCGCGGTCGCAGAGGGGCAGGCGGACAACGACGGCATGGCGACGGCGGGGATCATCCTCGGCTGGGTCGCGATCGGGCTGTCGGTCGTCGGTGTCCTCCTGCTCCTCCTCTTCTTCCCTGCCTTCTTCGCCTGGGTCGGCACGATCCCGGACCAGTACTGACGGGTGCGCACGTGACGTCCGAGGCCGTGCGACGTCGACGGGTCCCGCGCGCGGCGCAGGCACCCCTCGCGGTCGGCGCGCTCGTCGCGGCGGCGACGGCCTACGTCGGTACCGTCGACCCGAACCGCCCGGGGCACTACGTCACGTGCCCCCTGCTCGCGCTGACCGGCCTCGCGTGCCCGGGGTGCGGCGGCCTGCGCGCCACCCATGACCTCGTGCACCTCGACCTCGCCGCGGCCTGGTCCATGAACCCCCTGTGGGTCGTCGTCGCGCCGCTGCTCGTCGCGCTGTGGGGCACGTGGCTCGTCCGGGCCTGGCGCGGGCGCCCGGCTCCCCGCCTCCCGGCCTGGCTCGCGTGGGCCTCGCTGGGTGTCCTCGTGCTGTTCGGCGTCCTGCGGAACGTGCCCGCCCTCGTCCCGTGGCTCGGCCCGGTCGCGGGTTGAGGCGGTCGGGCGACGCCGCGGCGACCGTCTCGGGGGCTGGGCCGTGGTCATCGTCACTCGGGGTCGGCTCTACGATGGCAGGTACCTCCCTGTCAACGGGTCGGCCCGAACCTGTGGGTGCACGATGGCCGACCGGCCCGGCCGGGGGGCGGGACGACACGGGGAGTGGTGGGACGATGACGGTTCTGGACGACATCGTCGCGGGCGTGCGCGAGGACCTCGCGGTACGTCAGGCGGCGACCTCGCTCGACGAGCTGAAGGAACGTGCGTCCCGCGTCCACGGCGCGCTGGAGGTCGTGAGCCGCCTCAAGGCGGACGACGCCGTCGCGGTCATCGCCGAGGTGAAGCGCTCGAGCCCCAGCAAGGGCGCGCTCGCCGCGATCTCCGACCCGGCCGAGCTCGCGGGGGAGTACGAGAAGGGCGGCGCCGCCGCGATCTCCGTGCTCACCGAGCAGCGGCGGTTCAACGGGAGCCTCGCCGACCTCGACGCCGTGCGCGCCCGTGTCGACGTGCCCGTGCTCCGCAAGGACTTCGTCGTGACGCCGTACCAGGTGTGGGAGGCGCGGGCGCACGGCGCCGACATCGTCCTCCTCATCGTCGCCGCGCTCGAGCAGACGGTCCTCACGTCGCTCGTCGAGCGCGTCCACTCGCTCGGCATGACCGCGCTCGTCGAGGTGCACACGCTGGACGAGGTCTCACGGGCGCTCGACGCCGGTGCGCGCGTCGTGGGCGTGAACTCGCGCGACCTCAAGACCCTCGACGTGGACCGCACGACGTTCGCGCGTCTCGCGCCCGCCATCCCGGACGAGGTCGTCCGCGTCGCCGAGTCCGGCGTCCGCGGCCCGCACGACGTCATGGACTACGCCCGCTCCGGTGCGCACGCGGTGCTCGTCGGCGAGGCGCTCGTGACCGACGACGCCCCGCGCTCGTCCGTCGCGGACCTCGTCGCGGCCGGTTCGCACCCGTCGCTGTGGTCCGTGCGGCCCTGAGGCACGACGGCACCGTCCGTCACGCCGCAGGCGCCGCGCCCCGGCCCAGCACACCCCACCACGCAGGAGGACCGGCCCCGTGCCCGACTCGACACCTTCGACCACCTCCCGGAGCACCGAGCACTCCGTGCGCGCCGACCTGACGCGCTCCCTCGCGACCCAGGAGGGTCCCTACTTCGGCGAGTTCGGCGGACGGTTCGTCCCCGAGGCGCTCATCGCCGCGCTGGACGAGCTGGAGACCGAGTACCGCAAGGCGCTCGACGACCCGGCGTTCGTGAACGAGCTCGCGCGTCTCCAGCGCGAGTACACCGGGCGTCCGAGCCCGCTCACGGAGGTGCCGCGCTTCGCCCAGCACGCGGGCGGCTCGCGCGTCTTCCTCAAGCGCGAGGACCTCAACCACACCGGCTCGCACAAGATCAACAACGTGCTCGGCCAGGCGCTGCTCGTCAAGCGCATGGGCAAGACGCGCGTGATCGCCGAGACCGGGGCGGGCCAGCACGGCGTCGCGACGGCGACGGCCGCGGCCCTGCTCGACCTCGAGTGCGTCGTGTACATGGGCGAGGAGGACACGCAGCGCCAGGCGCTCAACGTGGCCCGCATGCGCCTGCTCGGTGCGGAGGTCGTCCCCGTGACGATCGGGCAGCGCACGCTCAAGGACGCGATCAACGAGGCGCTGCGCGACTGGGTCGCGAACGTCGACACGACCCACTACCTCCTCGGCACCGTGACCGGCCCGCACCCGTTCCCCGAGATGGTGCGCGAGTTCCACCGCGTCATCGGTGAGGAGGCGCGCACGCAGATCCTCGACCGCATCGGTCGCCTGCCGGACGCGCTCGCGGCGTGCGTCGGCGGCGGGTCCAACGCGCTCGGCCTGTTCAACGCGTTCCTCGACGACGACGCGGTCGAGCTCTACGGCTTCGAGGCCGGGGGCGAGGGCGTGGAGACCGGTCGGCACGCGGCCCGCTTCAGCGGCGGCGCCCCGGGCGTCCTGCACGGCGCGCGCTCGTACCTGCTCCAGGACGACGACGGCCAGACCCTCCCCAGCCACTCCGTCTCGGCGGGGCTGGACTACCCGAGCGTCGGCCCGGCGCACTCGTGGCTGCACGACCTCGGTCGCGCGACCTACGAGCCCGTGACCGACACCGAGGCCATGGAGGCGTTCCGCCTGCTGTGCCGCACGGAGGGCATCATCCCCGCGATCGAGTCGGCGCACGCGCTCGCGGGCGCGCTGCGGGTCGGCCGCCGGGCTGCCGAGGCCGGCCGCACGGACCACGTGATCCTGGTGAACCTCTCGGGGCGCGGGGACAAGGACGTCGCGACCGCCGCCCGGTGGTTCGACCTCGTGGACGACGACGCGATCGCCGAGACGGCGACGGGCACGGAGGGACAGCTGTGAGCGCGGCACAGACCAAGGACGCCCCCGGGGCGCCGACCGCGGGGACGACGTCGCTCACGGCGCGTCGCCTGCTCGAGCTCCGCGCGGAGGGCCGCGCCGGGCTCGTGGGCTACCTGCCGGTCGGCTTCCCGACCGTGGATCGCTCGATCGAGGCGGCGCTCGCGCTCGTCGAGTCGGGCGTGGACGTGCTGGAGCTCGGCATCCCGTACACCGACCCGGTGATGGACGGCCCGGTCATCCAGGCCGCGGCCCAGACCGCGCTCGACGCCGGAGTGCGCGTCGCTGACGTCTTCCGCGTCGTGGCGGCCGTCACGGAGCGGACGGGCGGGCGGGTGCCCGTGCTCGTCATGACCTACTGGAACCCGGTCCTGCGCTACGGCGTCGACGCGTTCGCGCGCGACCTCGCCGCCGTCGGGGGCGCCGGACTCATCACGCCGGACCTCATCCCCGACGAGGGCCGCGCCTGGTTGGACGCCTCGGAGGCGCACGGCCTGGACCGCGTCTTCCTTGTCGCGCCGAGCTCGACCGCCGAGCGGCTGCGGCTCACGGCGCGCGCGTCGCGCGGGTTCGTCTACGCGGCCTCGACGATGGGCGTCACGGGCGTGCGGGCGGCCGTCGGGCCGCAGGCGGCACGGCTGGTGGCAGACACGCGCGCGGCCGGGGCCGACCTCGTGTGCGTCGGGCTCGGCGTGTCCAACGGCGAGCAGGCCGCCGAGGTCGGGCGCTACGCCGACGGCGTCATCGTCGGCTCCGCGTTCGTCCGCCCCCTGCTGGCCGACGCGCCGTGGGACGAGCGGATCGCCGCTCTGAAGACCGTCGCGGCGGGGCTTGCCGCGGGCGTGCGCTCGGGGCGGGAAGGGGCCGGCGACGACGTCCCGGCCGCCACGACGACGTCCGGAGAGGTGGTCGCATGAGCGCCGCGCTCGCCGTCGGGCAGCTCGTGGAGGCCGCGGGCGCCCTGCCCGCGGCGATCCCGAGCCCCCCGCAGCACACGTGGTACGTCGGGCCGTTCCCGATCCGGGCGTACGCGCTCGCGATCCTCGCGGGCATCGCCGTGGCCCTGTGGCTCACGCGCCGCCGCTGGGTGGAGCGCGGGGGAGAGGCGGACGACGTCCTCGAGATCGCCTTCTGGGCCGTCCCGTTCGGCATCGTGGGCGGTCGGCTCTACCACGTCTTCTCGACCCCGGACCCGTACTGGGGTCCGAACGGCGACCCGGTCCGCGCCCTCTACGTGTGGGAGGGCGGCCTCGGCATCTGGGGCGCGGTCGCGCTCGGTGCGGTCGGCGCGTACATCGGGTGCCGCCGCCAGCGCGTGAGCTTCCCCGCGTTCGCCGACGCCCTCGCGCCCGGGCTGCTGCTCGCGCAGGCCGTGGGCCGCCTCGGCAACTGGTTCAACCAGGAGCTCTTCGGCGGGCCCACGACGCTGCCCTGGGGGCTGCGCGTCGACGACTCCGTGGCCGCCGCGGCGGGCTATCCGCCGGGCACCTTGTTCCACCCGACGTTCCTCTACGAGATGGTCTGGAACATCGGTGCTGCCCTGCTCCTGATCTACCTGGACCGTCGGTTCCGGCTGGGTCATGGTCGGGTATTCTGGCTCTACGTCTTCGTCTACACGCTCGGTCGTGTGTGGATCGAGATGCTGCGCATCGACGAGGCAGAGCTCGTCCTCGGCCTCCGGCTGAACGTCTGGACCTCGATCCTGGTCGGCGTCGGTGCGTTGATTGCGTTTATCGTTGTCGGGCGTCGCCACCCCGGGCGCGAGGAGACGGTGTCCCTCGACGCTCCGGACGAGGCGTCCACCACGGGGTCCGAGGAGCCGGTCGAGGAGTCGACCGACGACGAGGACCCCTCGACGACCGAGGACTCCGACGACTCGGAGGAGTCCGAGCAGGCAGATGCCGCGCGACCAGACCCCGGTCGCTGAGCATCCGTCATTCATAGGCGAATCCGCCGGGCGACCGCCCGGTGGGTTCTGTCATGTCCATAGGGCCGACGACGTCCCGAATCCCCCAGCTGGAACCAGCCCGGCCGTCTCGGTCGGGCGCCTGTGAGGACGGTGTTGATGACCACGCCGCAGTATCGGGACGCGCACCGGGCACCCGCCCTGTCCGCCCCTCCCACGGCATCCGGTCTGTACGACCCCGCCGCCGAGCACGACGCGTGCGGCGTCGCCTTCGTGGCGACGCTCCGCGGCACGCCCGGACGCGACATCGTTGACGCGGGCCTGACGGCCCTGCTCAACCTCGACCACCGCGGCGCCGTCGGCGCCGAGGAGAACAGCGGCGACGGCGCCGGGATCCTCACGCAGATCCCCGACGCGTTCGTGCGCGACGTGGTCGACGCGGAGCTCCCGCCCGCCGGGCACTACGCCATCGGCATGGCCTTCCTCCCGCAGGACGCCGGCGCGGCCGCGGAGGCGGCCCGCAGCGTCGAGGCGATCGCGGCCGAGGAGAAGCTCGAGGTCCTCGCGTGGCGCGACGTGCCCGTGACCGCCGACCTCGTCGGCCCGAGCGCCCGCGCGTCCATGCCGCTGTTCCGCCAGGTCGTCGTCGCGGACCCCGCGCGCGAGCTGTCCGGGGTGGAGCTCGACCGCCGCACGTACCGCCTGCGCAAGCGGGCTGAGAACGAGCTCGGCCTGTTCTTCGCCTCGCTCTCGGCACGGACCCTCACGTACAAGGGCATGCTCACGACGGCGCAGCTCGAGCCGTTCTTCCCGGACCTGTCCGACCCGCGGTACGCGAGCGAGATCGCGCTCGTGCACTCGCGGTTCTCGACGAACACGTTCCCGTCGTGGCCGCTCGCGCAGCCGTTCCGGATGATCGCGCACAACGGCGAGATCAACACGGTGCGCGGCAACCGCAACTGGATGGCGGCGCGCGAGGGTACCCTCGCGAGCGACGCCGTCGGCGACCTCGCGCCGCTCCTGCCCGTGTGCTCGGAGGGGTCGAGCGACTCGGCGAGCTTCGACGAGGTGCTCGAGCTCCTGCACCTGTCCGGCCGCTCGCTGCCGCACGCCGTGCTCATGATGATCCCGGAGGCGTGGGAGAACCACGCCGACATGGACCCGGAGCTCCGCGCGTTCTACGAGTACCACTCGACGCTCATGGAGCCGTGGGACGGGCCGGCGTGCCTGAACTTCACGGACGGCACCCTCATCGGGGCGGTCCTGGACCGCAACGGCCTGCGCCCGGGGCGCTACTGGGTGACCGAGGACGGCCTCGTCGTGCTCGCGAGCGAGGCGGGCGTGCTCGACCTCGACCCCGCGACGATCGTCCGCAAGGGCCGCCTCGAGCCGGGGCGCATGTTCCTTGTCGACACCGGCCAGGGCCGGATCATCGAGGACGAGGAGATCAAGTCCCAGCTCGCCGCGCAGCGTCCGTACGCGCAGTGGGTCGCGGAGAACGCGGTCTACCTCGATCAGCTCCCCGAGCGCGAGCACGTCGCGCACAGCCCCGCGTCCGTCGAGCGCCGCCAGCGCGCCTTCGGGTACACGCAGGAGGAGCTCAAGGTCATCCTCACCCCGATGGCGAACACGGGGGCGGAGCCGCTGGGCGCGATGGGCACGGACACGCCCATCGCCGTCCTGGCGAAGCGCCCGCGCCTGCTGTTCGACTACTTCACGCAGATGTTCGCGCAGGTGACGAACCCGCCGCTCGACGCGATCCGCGAGGAGCTCGTCACGTCCATCGGCGGTGCGATCGGCCCGGAGCCGAACCTCCTCGTCGACACGCCCGAGCACGCGCGCAAGCTCATGCTGCCGTTCCCCGTGCTCGACAACGACCAGCTCGCCAAGATCATCCGCGTCGACAAGGACCCGAAGCTCGCCGGCATCTTCCGCGCGGTGACGATCAAGGGCCTGTACCGCGTCGCGGGCGGCGGCGAGTCGCTGCTCGCCCGGCTCGAGGAGATCTTCGCCGAGGTCGACGCGCACGTCGCCGCCGGCGCGAGCTTCATCGTGCTGTCGGACCGCGACTCGGACGCCGAGCACGCCCCGATCCCGTCGCTGCTCCTGTCGAGCGCGGTGCACCACCACCTGCTGCGCCGGCACACGCGCACCCAGGTGTCGCTCGTCGTCGAGGCCGGCGACGTGCGCGAGGTGCACCACGTCGCGCTGCTCATCGGCTACGGCGCCGCCGCGGTGAACCCGTACCTCGCCATGGAGACGGTCGAGGACCTCGCGCGGCGCGGCTACCTCACGGTCGACCCGGCGAAGGCCGTCGCGAACCTCATCAAGGGGCTCGGCAAGGGCGTGCTCAAGGTCATGAGCAAGATGGGCATCTCGACCATCTCCTCGTACCGCGGCGCCCAGGTGTTCGAGGCGGTGGGTCTGTCCCACGACCTCGTCCAGGCGTTCTTCACGGGCACGACGTCGCGCCTCAGCGGCATCGGGCTCGACGTCGTCGCGGCCGAGGTCGCGGCGCGGCACGTCGACGCGTACCCCAAGTCCGGCAACCACCGCCCGCACGTCCGCCTCACGACGGGCGGCGAGTACCAGTGGCGCCGCGACAGCGAGGAGCACCTGTTCGACCCGGAGACGGTCTTCCGTCTCCAGCACGCCACGCGCGAGCGCCGGTTCGACATCTTCCGGCAGTACACGCACCGCGTGGACGAGCAGTCCTCGCGGCTCATGACGCTGCGCGGCCTCCTCGCGCTGCGCGAGGGCGAGCGCCCCGCGGTCCCGCTCGACGAGGTCGAGCCGGTGAGCGAGATCGTCAAGCGCTTCAACACGGGCGCCATGTCCTACGGGTCGATCTCGGCTGAGGCGCACGAGACCCTCGCGGTCGCGATGAACCGCCTCGGCGGCCGGTCGAACACCGGCGAAGGGGGCGAGGACCCGGAGCGCCTGTACGACCCGGAGCGCCGCTCCAAGGTCAAGCAGATCGCGTCGGGGCGCTTCGGCGTCACGAGCGAGTACCTGACGAACGCGGACGACATCCAGATCAAGCTCGCCCAGGGCGCCAAGCCCGGCGAGGGCGGTCAGCTCCCGGGCCACAAGGTGTACCCGTGGGTCGCCAAGACCCGGCACTCGACGCCGGGCGTCGGGCTCATCTCGCCGCCGCCGCACCACGACATCTACTCGATCGAGGACCTCGCGCAGCTCATCCACGACGCGAAGAACGCGAACCCGGCGGCGCGCATCCACGTCAAGCTCGTCTCCGAGTTCGGCGTCGGGACGGTCGCGACGGGCGTGTCCAAGGCGCACGCGGACGTCGTCCTCATCTCGGGTCACGACGGCGGCACGGGCGCGAGCCCGCTGACGTCGCTCAAGCACGCGGGCACGCCGTGGGAGATCGGCCTCGCCGAGACCCAGCAGACGCTCGTGCTCAACAACCTGCGCGACCGCATCGTCGTCCAGGTCGACGGCCAGATGAAGACCGGCCGCGACGTGGTCGTGGCGGCGCTGCTCGGTGCCGAGGAGTTCGGCTTCGCGACCGCCCCCATGGTCGTGTCGGGCTGCGTCATGATGCGGGTGTGCCACCTGGACACGTGCCCGGTGGGCGTCGCGACGCAGAACCCCGAGCTCCGGGCCCGGTTCACGGGCAAGCCGGAGTTCGTCGTGAACTTCTTCGAGTTCATCGCCGAGGAGGTGCGCGAGTACCTCGCGCGCCTCGGCTTCCGGAGCATCGAGGAGGCCATCGGCCGCGTCGAGCTCCTCGACACGCGCAAGGCGGTCGACCACTGGAAGGCCCAGGGGCTCGACCTCGGGCCCGTGCTCGAGCGGCCGGTGCCGGTCGAAGGTGCGTCGCTGCGCAACACCACGACGCAGGACCACGGCCTCGAGAAGGCGCTCGACAACCAGCTCGTCGCCCTCGCCGAGGACGCGCTCGAGCGGCGCGAGCCGGTCCGCATCTCCCTGCCGGTGCGCAACGTCAACCGCACCGTGGGCACGATGCTCGGCCACGAGGTGACCAAGCGGTTCCGCGGCGAGGGCCTGCCCGACGACACGATCGACGTGACCCTCACCGGGTCCGCCGGCCAGTCGCTCGGCGCGTTCCTCCCGCGCGGCGTCACGCTGCGTCTGTTCGGCGACGCGAACGACTACGTCGGCAAGGGCCTGTCGGGCGGGCGGATCGTCGTGCGCCCGGACCGCAACGCGGTCCTCACCGGGTCGAGCAACGTCGTGGCGGGCAACGTCATCGGCTACGGCGCGACGTCCGGCGAGATCTTCCTGCGCGGTCGCGTCGGGGAGCGGTTCGGCGTGCGCAACTCGGGCGCGACGCTCGTCGTCGAGGGCGTGGGCGACCACGGGTGCGAGTACATGACCGGTGGCACGGTGCTGGTGCTCGGTCCGACGGGCCGCAACTTCGGCGCCGGCATGTCCGGCGGCACCGCGTACGTGCTCGACCTGCGGGAGGGCGCCGTGAACACGAGCGCGCTCGCAACGGGCGAGCTCGGCCTGAGCCCGCTCGAGGACGGCGAGGTGGCGCTCGTCGAGCAGCTCGTGCGGCGTCACCACGAGGAGACGGGGTCGCCGCTCGCGGCCGAGCTCCTCGAGGACTTCCCCGCGGCCGTCCAGCGCTTCACGCGCGTGCTGCCGACCGACTTCGCCCGCATGCGCTCGGCGCTCGAGAAGGCCGAGTCGGCCGGGCTCGACCCCGCGGCCCCGGGCGTCTGGGACCAGATCTTGGAGGTGGCCCGTGGCTGACCCCCGCGGATTCCTGAAGGTGCGGGAGCGCGAGCTCCCGCCCAACCGCCCGGTCGCCGTGCGCCTGCGAGACTGGAAGGACGTGCACGCGCACCTCGAGGAGGGCCAGGTCTTCCTCAAGGAGCAGGCGGGACGCTGCATGGACTGCGGCATCCCGTTCTGCCACCAGGGGTGCCCCCTCGGCAACCTCATCCCCGAGTGGAACGACCTCGTCTACCGCGACCAGTGGGCCGACGCGATCGACCGCCTGCACGAGACGAACAACTTCCCGGAGTTCACCGGTCGCGTGTGCCCGGCACCGTGCGAGTCGAGCTGCGTGCTCGGCATCAACCAGCCGGCCGTGACGATCAAGAACGTCGAGGTCTCGATCATCGACGAGGCGTTCGCCCGCGGTCTGGTGACGCCGCAGGTGCCGCAGCGCCTCACGGGGTCGACGGTCGCCGTCGTGGGTTCCGGTCCCGCCGGGCTCGCCGCGGCGCAGCAGCTCACGCGCGCCGGCCACACCGTCGCCGTGTACGAGCGGGACGACGCGATCGGCGGCCTCCTGCGCTACGGCATCCCGGACTTCAAGCTCGAGAAGCTGCACATCGACCGGCGCGTCGCGCAGATGGAGGCCGAGGGCACGCGCTTCCGCCCGGGCGTCGAGATCGGCGTCGACATCACGTGGGACGACCTGCGCGCGCGGTACGACGCCGTCGTGGTCGCCACGGGTGCGACCGTCCCGCGCGACCTGTCGATCCCCGGCCGCGAGCTCGACGGCATCCACTTCGCCATGGACTTCCTGCACCAGGCGAACGCCGTCGTGGCCGGGCGCGAGGTCGCCGACCAGATCACGGCCACGGGCAAGCACGTCATCGTCATCGGTGGCGGCGACACCGGGTCGGACTGCCTCGGCACCTCGCTGCGCCAGGGCGCGGCGAGCGTGACGACGCTCGCGATCGGCAAGCAGCCGCCGCTCGAGCGGTCCGCGACCCAGCCGTGGCCGACGGACCCCATCGTGTTCGAGGTGTCCTCGTCCCACGAGGAGGGCGGCGAGCGCGAGTTCCTCGCGTCGACCGTCGAGTTCCTCGGTGACGAGAACGGAGCCGTGCGCGCGCTGCGCGTCGCGGAGACCGAGTACCTGCCCGACGGCCGTCGCGTGCCCAAGGAGGGCACCGAGCGCGAGATCCCCGCGGACCTCGTGCTCGTCGCGATGGGCTTCACCGGGCCGGAGACGGCGACCATCACGACCCAGGCCGGCACGGACCTCACGAGCCGCGGCCTCGTGGCGCGCGGCGACGACTTCGCGTCGTCGCTGCCGGGGGTCTTCGTGGCCGGCGACGCGGGTCGTGGGCAGTCGCTGATCGTGTGGGCGATCGCCGAGGGTCGGGCGGCGGCGGCTTCCGTCGACGCCTACCTTCAGGGAGGGACCGAGCTGCCCGCGCCCGTGCGCGCGAACACCGTGTCCTTGCGCGCTTGACGTGCACCCCGACGTCGGGTGTCCGGCGCCGGGACGATGAGCGGGGCATCCTAGGGAGGGGCACCCCGCGACGACCGGCCCCCGGCCGGTCGGAAGACTAGAGGCTGGAGATATGCGCAGAGCAAAGATCGTCTGCACCATCGGACCCGCGACCGAGTCGAAGGAGCAGCTCCGCGCGCTCGTCGACGCCGGGATGGACGTGGCGCGGATCAACCGCAGCCACGGCAGCGCCGAGGAGCACGCGGCCGTCTACCACGGCGTGCGCGAGGCCGCCGCCGAGTCGGGCCGGTCCGTGGCGGTGCTCGTCGACCTCCAGGGGCCGAAGATCCGCCTGGGCCGCTTCGGCGGCGACGAGAAGCACTGGCTCGAGGAGGGTGACACCTTCACGATCACGACCGAGGACGTCGTCGGCACCAAGGAGCTCGTCTCCACGACGCACAAGGGCCTGCCCGGCGACGCGCGCGTCGGCGACCCGATCCTCATCGACGACGGCAAGGTGCTCGTCCGCGTCACCGCCGTCGAGGGCCCGCGCGTCGTCACGCGCGTCGAGGTCGCCGGCCCGGTGTCGAACAACAAGGGCCTGAACCTCCCGGGCGTCGCGGTCTCCGTGCCGGCGCTGTCCGAGAAGGACCAGGACGACCTGCGCTGGGCGCTCAAGCTCGGCGCGGACATCATCGCGCTGTCCTTCGTGCGGTCCGCGAAGGACTTCGAGGACGTCAAGCGGATCATGGACGAGGAGGGCCGCACGGTCCCCGTCGTCGCCAAGATCGAGAAGCCGCAGGCCGTCGACAACCTCGCCGAGATCGTCGACGCGTTCGACGGCGTCATGGTGGCGCGCGGCGACCTCGCGGTCGAGCTCCCGCTCGAGCAGGTCCCGCTCGTCCAGAAGCGCATCGTCGAGCTCGCGCGTCGTAACGCCAAGCCCGTCATCGTCGCGACGCAGGTGCTCGAGTCCATGACGAACTCGCCGCGCCCGACGCGCGCCGAGGCGTCCGACTGCGCCAACGCCGTCCTCGACGGCGCCGACGCGGTCATGCTCTCGGGCGAGACCAGCGTGGGCGAGTACCCGATCCTCACGGTGCAGACCATGGCCCGCATCATCGAGGCCACGGAGGAGGCCGGCCGCGAGCGCATCGCGCCGCTCGGCTCGACCCCGCACACGCGCGGTGGCGCCATCACGCGCGCCGCCGCCGAGATCGGCGAGATCCTCGGCGCGAAGTACCTCGCGACGTTCACGCAGTCGGGCGACTCCGCGCGCCGCATGTCGCGCCTGCGCTCGTCCATCCCGCTGCTCGCCTTCACGCCGCGCGAGCACGTGCGCAACGTCCTGTCGCTCACGTGGGGCACCCAGACGTACCAGGTGCCCGAGGTGGAGAACACCGACGCGATGGTCGGCCAGGTCGACACGACCCTCCAGGCCAACGGCCTCGCCGAGGTCGGCGACCTCGTGGTCGTCGTCTCCGGCGCCCCCGTGGGCCAGCCGGGTACGACGAACTCGATCCTCGTGCACAAGATCGGCGACCACTCCGACACGCGCGCCTGACGCGAGAGCGCCCCTGAGGGCGTAGACCGCGCACGACGTCGCACGGCGGCGCCCCTCTCGTGGGGGCGCCGCCGTCCGGCGTTCCGGGGCGGGCTCACTCGGTCGCCTTCGCGAGGCGCTCCGAGGAGGAGGGCGCGGGTCTACCCTCCGGCCGCCCGTGCCTCGCGGCCTCCCGCACCGTCGGTCGGGATTCTCCTGCGTTCGCAAGCTCACTCCGGAGTCTCCCTCGGACCAGCCCCCACCACGACCCGCGCCCTCCTCCTCTCCGGCCCCGCTCCCGGGTGACGTCACCCTCCGACCCGCACCGTGTCGGAAAGTGCACGACACGAGGTTCTCGGTCCGCCTACCCTCGCGGGATGCGTGCCGTGCCGGACTCCCTGGACCCTGCGGTCGTGCGTCGGGTCGACGCGCGGCTGGACGCCGTCGAGCGCGACGAGCGGGTCGCGATCCCGCTCGCGGTGGAGAGCGGGAGCCGTGCGTGGGGGTTCCCGTCGCCCGACTCGGACTACGACTGCCGGTTCGTGTACGTGCGGTCGCAGGCGGACTACCTGGACCCGTGGCCGCGGCGCGACGTCGTCGAGACGCCGCTGGACGCGGTGCTCGACGTGAACGGGTGGGACCTGCTCAAGGCCGTGCGTCTGCTCGTGCGGGGGAACGCGACGCTGCTGGAGTGGCTGCGGTCGCCGATCGTGTACCGGGGCGACGCCGAGTTCCGGGCGGAGCTGCTGGCGCTCGCGGCGCACGTCGTCGACCGTGACGCGCTGCGGAGGCACTACCTCCACGTCGCGCTCGGGCAGCGGGACCGGTGGTGGACCGTCCCGGAGGTGCCGCTGAAGAAGGTGTTCTACACCGTCCGGCCCGCCGCGACGCTCCGGTGGCTGCGGGTGCGACCGGACGTGGCCGTGCCGCCGATGGATCTCGCGACCCTCCTCGTGGACGGCGGGGCGCCGGACGACGTGGTGCGCGCGGCGTCGGACCTGGTCGCACTCAAGGCGGTCTCCCGCGAGATGGGCGCGGGCGCGGTGCCCGCCCCGCTCGTGCGGTTCGTGTCCGACGAGCTGGCCCTCGCGTCCGCGGCGGGGGACCGGCGCGACGGCGACCGTGCGGCCGCGCGAGCGGTCGCCGCCGCGTCGTTCCGGGACCTCGTCGCGCGGTACGGTCCGTCGGACGCCGCCCCTGTCACCCCTGGGCCTGGAGCTCTCAGACCCGCACCGGCCGCAGGTCGCTGACCCAGTGCGGGGCCGTGGGCGACGTCGCGAGGCGGGCGAGCATCGCGTCGAGCACGGCGGCCCGGTCGAACTGCAGCGCGTACGCCCGGGCCGCCTGGGCCGTGGCGTGCCGGGCGTCGGCGTCGAGGGCGAGGGCCTCGTCGAGCGCCGCGGCGATCGACGCGGGGGAGCGGGTCGGGACGATCGACGCGTGCGGCCCGACGGCCTCGCCGATGCCGCCCGTGTCCGTGGTGATGACGGGCCCGCCGCCCGCGAGCATCGCCTCGGCGAGCGCGATGCCGAACGTCTCGACGAACTCGGGGCGTGGCTTGCTCGGCAGGACGAACGCGGCGCTGCCAGCCATGAGGTGCGGCTTGGTCGCGTCGTCGACGTCGTCGAGGAACACGATTCGGTCGGCCGCGCCGCTCGCGGCGGCGCGCGCACGCAGGTCGGCCTCCGCCGGACCGCGTCCGGCGACGACGAGGCGCGCACCCGCTGCCCGGGCGGACGACGCGAAGCCGTCGATGAGGTCGTCGACGCCCTTCGCCGCCGCGAGCCGGGACAGGAAGAGCACGTACGGGCGGTCGGCGATGCCGCGGTGCACGAGCACCTCGTGCGTGATGGTGGCGTCGAGGTCGGTGTAGGCGCTCGTGTCGATCGCCGGGTAGGAGATCTGCACGCGCTCGGCGCACTGCTCCGCGAAGAACGTCCCGTGCCGGTCGTCGATCTCCTGGGCGCAGGCCACGACGAGGTCGCGCGTGTACCGGGAGACGGCGACGCACAGGTCGCTCGCGAGGTACCCGGACAGGACGTGCGCGGCGGCGCCGAAGCGCCCCTCCTCGACGCACGAGCGCACCACGTTCGTCACGTCGGAACCGACGGCCTCGGCGATCGTGGCGACCTCGACCGGGAGCCCGGTGCTGCGCGCCACGCGGACGGCGTCGGACACGGCGGTCGCGTGCGGGCTGAGATAGAGCGAGAGGCAGACCGTGGGGACGCCGTCGGTGAAGAGCTCGACGAGGCGACCCGTGAGCCCGGCGAGGTACCGGCCGTCGGGCACCTTGTAGTCCCCGACGGGCTCGGGCCGCTCGACCGTGATGCCCGCGCTGTACGGGAGGACGGAGTCGAGCGGCTTGAGGGGGAGCCCGGCGGCCTCGAGCCGCTCGACGGGCCAGGTGACGATCCGCACCTCGGTGAAGCCGCGGTGCAGGGCGGCCTCGGCGAGGTTGCGGGCCTCGCCGGAGTGCCCGCAGATCACGGGGTCGGCGCGGACGACGACGACGAGGCGGCGGGCGGGCGACTGGCGCGGCGTGGTGGTCATGACGTCTCCGAGGTCTGGTCGGTCGGGTGATGTGCGGGGCTCCCGTCGGGGTACGACGGCGGCCGGTGCTCGGGCGCGGTGCCCCAGTCGGTGGGGTGCGGACCGAGCTCGAGGAGGAGGCGCCCGCCGCCGCGCACGCGCGTCGCGGGGAGCCAGGTGCGGTCGAGCGGACGGCCGTCGAGCCACGCGGCGCGCACGAACTGCGGTGGTGTGCCCGGCCCGGGCTCGACGAAGCCGGTGGTCTCGATCGTCAGCGTCCCGCCGGGGACGCGGAGGCGGGACTCGGCGAACGAGGGCGCGTTGACGAGGAAGAGCCCCTGCCCGGCGACCGGGAACAGGCCGAGCGAGGCCCAGACGTACCAGGAGCTGAGCGCCCCCGAGTCGTCGTTGCCCGGGAGGCCACCGGGGCCCGTGCTGAAGCGCTGGTGGACCGCGGCGTGCACCACCTCGGCGGTCCGGTCCGGGCGGCCCGCGTAGTGGTAGGCCCAGGGGGCCTCCATGTCGGGCTCGTTGTTGAGGCCCTCGAACCGGTGCAGCGCGTACCCGGCGGCCATCTCGGCGGCGCCGGGCCGTTCCCCGGGTTGGGTGACGGGCGGGGCGCCGAACCCGAAGAACCGGTCGAGCAGCGCGACGAACGCGTCGTCGCCGCCTGCGAGCGCGATCCTGGCCGCCATGTCGTGCACCAGGCGGAAGGAGTAGTTCCACCGGCCGCCCTCGTAGAAGGTGGAGTCGCGCAGGAGCCCGGTGGCGGGGTCGAACGCCGCGGTCCAGCCGCGCGCCCGCAGCGCGAGCTCCTCGGCGAGCGCGTGGTCTCCGACGCGGCGTGCCACGCGCGCGGTGCACCAGTAGCCGAACGCGAGGTCGAGCGTGTGGCTGATCGGGTGCGTGACGCCGTGGAGGAGGTAGTCCTCGCCGTAGGTCCGGCGCAGGTCGTCGTGCAGGTGCACGAGCGCCCAGTCCCAGTCGATGCCGGGGACGTCGAGGGCGCACAGGTCGGCGAGGAACGTGTGTGCGAGCGCGCTCGCCTGGCGTGAGAACCGGTCGGCACCGCGGGCCATCCGGTACCCGATCGGGAAGTTCCCCTCCTCCTCGCAGATGTGCAGGAGCGCGGTCGCGAGCTCGACGGCGCGGTCCGGCCAGAGGGTCGTGAGGAGCGGGAGCTGGGTCCGGTAGATGTCCCACATCGTCGACACGTCGAAGGTGAACGGTGTGTCGCCCGGCCAGAACGGGCTCTCGTCCGGGGCGAGGCACGGCTTGAGCAGCGCGTGGTAGAGCGCCGTCGCGAAGACCGTGCGGCGCGCCGGGTCGGGGCACTCGACCTCGACCCGGTCGAGGTGCTGCGCCCAGGTCGTCGCGGTGCCCCCGCGGCGAGGAGCGAACGCCGCGGGGCCGGGTCCGCAGTCAGCACGGAGGTTCGCCCGCGCCTGCTCGGGCCCGCGCAGCGAGAAGCCGAGCCTGACCTCGACGACCTGTCCGGCCGTCGTCGGGCCCGCCCAGAGGAGGCCGAAGGGGCGCAGCGTCGTCGGCCGGATGTCCGCGAAGTCCAGGCGGGTGCTGCCGGGCATGAGCCGGCGGTCGTACCAGAGCATCTGCCGCCACGGGTGCGCGTCGCACTCGAGGTGGACGGCGAGCGGCGCACCCTCGACGACGATCTCGCCGGCGGCCGTGCCCGGCCCGAGCGTCGCGAGGTGGGCGCGGAGCGGGACGGTCGCGCCGTACGGGATCGCCAGGCCGCCGAGCGAGAGGTCGACGACGAGGCGCGCGTCGGGGTGCGCGGGAAACGTGTAGCGGTGGACGGCGCTCTTGGGCCCGACCGTGACCTCGCACCGGACCCCGTTGCCGAGCGTTGCGGCGTAGTACCCGGGGGAGGCCTCCTCGTCGAGCAGGTCCCAGTGCCGGCCGAGCGCGTCGAGCGGCTCGAGCATGGGCGTCACGCGCACGTAGTTGTAGTACTTGCGGATCGCGCCCGTGCCGGACTGCTGGAAGTGGGTGAAGCCCGAGGCGACCGGACGGTCGAACAGCGCGTCCGGCAACCCCTCCGTCCCGATGTCGTAGCGGCCGTATCCCGTGGGATAGGCGCCCGAGTAGGCGCAGGCGGACACCATGCCGAGCGGGTGCGTCGCGCCGGGATGGGTGTTGCCGACGAGCGGCTTGGGGGACCACCACGTCGCGGCGAGGCCGGTCGGAGTCGGGAGATCGGTCGCACCCGTCCCCACGAACGGGTCCACGTGCTCGAGCACCGTCACCTCCGTCCCGGGCGCGAGGAACGTGCCCTGCTCGGGACGGTACGAGCGAGGTGTGTCGAGGGTGTTTCCTGCGGTTTCCTGCGCGTCACGACGCCGGGACGAGGTCAGGAGGTAGAGGGTGCCCCGGGTGGGATTCGAACCCACACTGGATCGGGTTTGAGCCGAACGCCTCTGCCGGTTGGGCTACCGGGGCGGTGCGCGTCGGCACCGGTGCGACCGGTCCGCAGCGCGTGCACCATCGAACCACACCCGTGCGCCTTCACGAGAATCACACTCCTCCGAGGGCGAAACGCGGGGGCGGCAGGGGGTGCGGCGCACTACAGTGAACCCCGTGAGTGACCAGACAGCGCAGCCCGAGGACAAGCAGCCGCTCGACCTGCCCCCGATGATCGAGCCCGAGCCCGCCGCGACCCCCGCCCCGTCGGGCCGTCCCGCGCGTCGCGCGGTCGTCGCCGAGGACGAGGCCCTGATCCGCCTCGACGTGGTCGAGACGCTGCGCGACGCCGGGTTCGACGTCGTCGGCGAGGCCGGCGACGGCGCGACGGCGGTGAAGCTGGCGCTCGAGCTCAAGCCCGACGTCGTCGTCATGGACGTGAAGATGCCCGAGCTCGACGGCATCTCCGCCGCTGAGCAGATCGGCAAGGCCCACGCCGCGCCCGTCGTCCTGCTGACGGCGTTCTCGCAGGCGGAGCTCGTCGAGCGGGCGCGCGACGCGGGGGCCATGGCCTACGTCGTCAAGCCGTTCACGCCGGCGGACCTGCTGCCCGCGGTCGAGATCGCGATCTCGCGCTACTCGCAGATCACGGCGCTCGAGTCCGAGGTCGCCGACCTGGCGGAGCGTTTCGAGACGCGCAAGCGGGTCGACCGGGCCAAGGGCCTGCTCATGACGAAGATGGGCCTGTCGGAGCCGGAGTCGTTCCGCTGGATCCAGAAGACGTCGATGGACCGTCGCCTCACCATGCGCGAGGTCGCGGACGCCGTCATCGAGCAGGTCGGCGGCGCCTGAGCCCGCATCGGCGACCGATCGGCCGTGGCCGGGGTCCTGATCAGGACCTTTGTCACGGCGCTCCGGGCGGGCTATCGTCTTGGACTGGCGTCCAGTAGTTCCCGGGGCGGTGGACACGCGGTCGCCACGTAGTGCTCAGTCGACGGCCGACGGCGCCGTCCGAGCGACGTGGAACCATCTCACGCCCCACGTCCCTCGGTGCCGTCGGTCCCACGGTACGAACGAGGAGGAGCGCAGTGCGCCCAGCAGTGGAGGTCAGGCCCGCGGTCGGTGACGACCTGCCGGGGATCGCTGTGCTGTGCTCGGAGGCCCGCCGCGAGTCGGCGTCCGGCGCCCAGATCTGCGCGCCCGACGAGGACCGCCTGGTCCGGCACCTGTCGGTGCTGCTGACCCTGCCCGGCGGCAACGTCCTCGTCGCCCTGCACGACGGCCGCCCCGTCGGGTTCGTGCTGGCGCGGGTGCTCGACCCGCACCTGTTCGCGGACGAGCCCAGCCTGTACGTCGAGGCCGTCTACGTCGGCGAGGACGCGCGCCGCCGCGGCGTGGGCCACGCGCTGCTCAGCGCCACCGCCGACCTCGCCGCCGCCTCGGGCGCGACGCACGTCTACTCGGTGCCGATCCCCGGTTCGCGCGGCGTCCAGCGCTTCCTGGCGCGGCTCGGCTTCGGTCCCGTCGCGGGTCACCGTGTCGTGTCGACGGCGGTGCTCCAGCGCCGCCTCGCGACCGACCTCACGCCTACCCGCCGGGGCACCAGGTCGCTCGAGGACCTCATCGCGCGCCGCCGTCGCGCCCGGACCGAGACGATGTCCGGCCCCGTCGACCTGCGGGAGTTCCAGGCGGAGTACCGCAGCCGCAGCGGCGTGGTGACGCCGGTCGAGGCCCGCGAGACCCTGCCGGGCTGAGCGACGGCGGTCCGCCGGCCAGGACCGGCCGCTGGGCGCCGAGGCGTCCTGGTCAGTCCAGGCCGAGGATCATGCACGTGAGGCGTGCCGTGCACACGCGACGCCCCTCGTCGTCGGACACCACGATCTCGTAGCTCGCCGTCGTGCGGCCCCGGTGCACCGCGACGGCCTCCCCGTGGACCCAGCCGTCGCGCACCCCTCGGTGGTGCGTCGCGTTGACCTCGATCCCCACGGCGGCGCGCCCGGGCCCGCCGTGGAGCTGCGCGGCGATCGACCCGAGCGTCTCGGCGAGCACCACCGACGCGCCACCGTGCAGCAGCCCGGCGGGCTGGGTGTTGCCCGCGACGGGCATGCGGGCGGTGACGCGCTCGGCGCTCACCTCCTCCAGCTCGATGCCCATGCGCTCGATGAGCGTGCCCGCGGTGCGCAGGCCCATGGCCTCGTAGGCGTGGCGCGGGGCCTCGGCGGCCTCCGTCGCGGAGGGCGCGGGCGCGGTGGGGTCGGTGGCCCGGTCGGGGCCGTGCGTGTCGGTCATGGACTGTAGGTTGGCACCCGTGACGACCTCCGCGCGACCTCGCCTCCTGCTCATCGACGGACACTCCATGGCCTACCGCGCGTTCTTCGCGCTCCCGGCGGAGAACTTCTCGACGACCACGGGGCAGCACACGAACGCGGTGTACGGGTTCACGTCGATGCTCATCAACCTCCTGCGGGACGAGGAGCCGACGCACGTCGCGGTCGCGTTCGACGCGGGTCGCCAGTCGTTCCGCACCGAGATCCTCCCGAGCTACAAGGGCACGCGCGAGTCCTCGCCCGAGCCGTTCCGCGGTCAGGTCCCGCTCATCAAGGAGATCCTCGAGACGCTGCACATCCCGACGCTCGAGCGCGAGGGCTACGAGGCGGACGACATCTTCGCGACGCTCGCCACGCAGGGCGCGGACGCCGGGATGGAGGTCCTCGTCTGCTCGGGCGACCGCGACTCGTTCCAGCTCGTCGGCCCCGACGTCACGGTGCTCTACCCCAAGAAGGGCGTCTCCGAGCTCGCGCGCATGGACAGCGCCGCGGTCGTCGAGAAGTACGGCGTGCCGCCCGAGCGCTACCCGGACCTCGCCGCGCTCGTGGGCGAGACGTCGGACAACCTGCCGGGCATCCCGGGCGTCGGTCCGAAGACCGCCGCGAAGTGGATCACGGCGTACGGGGACCTCGACGGGCTGCTCGAGCACGCGGACGAGATCAAGGGCAAGGCGGGGGAGAACCTGCGCGCGCACCTCGACCAGGTCCGCCTCAACCGGCAGCTCAACGCGCTCCTGCGCGACCTCGAGCTGCCTCTCGGGCCGGACGACCTCGTGACGCGCCCCTGGGACCGCGAGGCCGCGCACCGCGTCCTCGACGCGCTCGAGTTCCGCGTCCTGCGCGACCGGCTCTTCGCGATCGCGCCCGAGGGCGAGGTCGAGACGGAGGCCGGGTTCGACGTCGAGCTCGCCGACGTCCTGCCCGGCGGCCTCGGCGCGTGGCTCGGCGAGCACGGTGCCGGGCGCCTCGGGGTCGAGGTGGCCGGCAAGGCGGTGCCGGGCGGCGGGGACGCGTGGGGGCTCGCCGTGTCCGACGACGCCGGGGCGGCCGTCGCGCTCGAGCTCGCCGACGTCGCGGGCGCCGACGACGAGGCGCTGGCCACGTGGCTCGCGGACCCGGAGCGGCCGAAGGTCGTGCACGGCGCGAAGGCCGCGTGGCACGAGCTCGCGGCGCGTGGCTACGACCTCGCGGGCGTCACGTTCGACACCGAGCTCGCGGCCTACCTGTGCCACCCCGACCAGCGCGGCTACGACCTCGGCGACCTCGTCGTGCGGCACCTGCACCGCGAGCTGCGCCCCGACACCGAGGCGGGCAACGACGCGCAGGGCGCGCTCGACCTCTCGCTCGACGGCAGCGGCGAGCAGGAACGCGACGCGGTGCGCGCGCTCGCCGTCGCCCAGCTCGGCGACGTCCTCGTGGGCGAGCTCGAGGACCGCGGCGCGACGACGCTCCTCACCGACCTCGAGCTCCCGCTCTCCCAGGTGCTCGCACGCATGGAGCAGCGCGGTATCGCGGCGGACGTCGAGTACCTGCGCGAGCTCGAGCAGCACTTCGGCGACCTCGTCGCGACGGCCGCGGCCGAGGCGTACGCGGTCATCGGGCGCGAGGTGAACCTGGGCTCGCCGAAGCAGCTCCAGGAGGTCCTGTTCGACCAGCTCGGCATGCCCAAGACGAAGAAGATCAAGACGGGGTACACGACCGACGCGTCGGCGCTCGCGGACCTGTTCGTCAAGACGCAGCACCCGTTCCTCGAGCACCTGCTCGCGCACCGCGACGCCTCACGCCTGCGCCAGACCGTCGAGGGTCTGCTCAAGTCGGTCGCGGACGACGGCCGCATCCACACGACGTTCCAGCAGACGATCGCGGCGACGGGACGTCTCAGCTCGACGGACCCGAACCTCCAGAACATCCCGATCCGCACCGAGGCGGGCCGGCGCATCCGGCGCGCCTTCGTCGTCGGCGAGGGCTACGAGACGCTCATGACCGCCGACTACAGCCAGATCGAGATGCGCATCATGGCGCACCTCTCCGGTGACGAGGGGCTCATCGAGGCGTTCCGCTCGGGAGAGGACCTGCACTCCTACGTCGGCTCGCGGGTCTTCGAGGTGCCGGCGTCCGAGGTCACGCCCGCGATGCGGTCCAAGATCAAGGCGATGTCGTACGGGCTGGCGTACGGTCTGTCCGCCTTCGGGCTGTCCCAGCAGCTCACCATCGAGGTGGGCGAGGCGCAGAAGCTCATGGACGACTACTTCGAGCGCTTCGGCGGCGTCCGCGACTACCTGACGGGTGTCGTCGACGAGGCGCGCGCGACCGGCTACACCGCGACGATCCTCGGCCGCCGCCGCTACCTCCCGGACCTGACGAGCGACAACCGGCAGCGGCGCCAGATGGCGGAGCGCATGGCTCTCAACGCGCCCATCCAGGGCAGCGCGGCCGACATCATCAAGGTCGCGATGCTCAACGTGCAGCGCGCGATCGACGAGCGCGGCCTGCGCTCGCGCCTGCTCCTCCAGGTGCACGACGAGCTCGTGGTCGAGGTCGCGCCGGGCGAGCGGGACGTCGTCGAGGACGTGCTGCGCACGCAGATGGGCGCGGCGGCGGACCTCGACGTGCCGCTCGACGTCTCGGTCGGCATCGGCGCGACGTGGCACGACGCGGGGCACTGACCCCGCGGCGTCAGCCCGGGCGGCGCGTGCGGAAGATCGCCGTCCCGGGCAGGTAGGCGCCACGCACCGGGCCCCACCCGCCCCACACCTGTGAGTTGTCGGCGGGCCACTCCGGCTCGACGACGTCGAGCACCTCGAGACCGGCGGCGACCACCTCGCGCACGTGGTCGCCCAGCGTGCGGTGGTACTCGGCGTAGACGACACGGCCGGCGTCGTCCGTCTCGACGTAGGGCCTGCGGTCGAAGTACGAGCGGTTCGCGGTCAGCCCGTGCTCGCTCGGGTCGTCGGGGAAGGCCCAGCGCGTGGGGTGCGTCACCGAGAACGTCCACGTGCCAGCGGGCCGCAGGACGCGCGCGACCTCGCGATGGATCGCGTCCGCGTCGGGGACGAACGGGATCGCGCCGAACGACGTGAACGCGACGTCGAAGACGTCGTCCGCGAACGGCAGGCGGCGTGCGTCCGCCTGCACCGCCGGGACCCGGACACCGGTGGCCCGGTCGAGCGCCGTCCCCGCGGCGAGCATCCCCCGGGAGACGTCCGTCGCGACCACGTGGGCCCCCTGCGTGGCGAGCCAGCGCGAGCACTGGGCCGCGCCGGCGCCGACCTCGAGCACGCGGAGTCCCGCCACGTCGCCGAGCAGCCGGGCGTCGCGCTCGCGCAGCCCCTCGGGGCACCAGCAGAAGTCCGCCGCGCCGAGGAACGCCCCGTGCTCGTCCAGGTACTCGGCGGCGTTCGCGTCCCACCACCCGCGCCCGGCGCGCCCGCCCTCGGCAGGGGGCACCTCCCGGTAGCCGGCGTCGGCCGTCGGACCGGGCGGGGAGACGTCGTCCGGGGCGGAGGTCCGAGGTGGCACGGGGGGAGGGGTCGCGCTCATGCGGCCATTCTCCCGGCGTGACGGTGCCCGGGGCGCCGTCGCGCGCCGCACGGCCCGGACTCGCGGGACCTTGGTCGTCGGCGTGCCCGAGGACCGGGACGGACGGTGACCCACGCCGCCGGGTTGACTAGGGTTGAGGGCGACGCGGTGCCGCGGAGGTCGGCACCTCCGTCGACGCCGGGCACGCGCGCGAGGACGCGCGACGCGACGACGAGACGGAGGAACAGGTGCGCATCGGACTTCTCACCGGCGGAGGTGACTGCCCCGGCCTGAACGCGGCGATCCGGGCCGTGGTCAAGCAGGGGACGGGGGAGTACGGGCACACCATCATCGGCTTCCGCAACGGGTGGCGCGGGGTGGTCGACGGTGACGTGCACCCGCTCGGCCGTCAGGACATCCGCAACGTGCTCCCGGTCGGCGGGACGCTGCTCGGCACGGCGCGGTTCCACCCGCGCGAGGAGGACGGCAGCATGGACGCCGTCCTCGCGACGGTCGAGGCGGAGCACCTCGACGCGCTCATCTGCATCGGCGGCGACGGCACGCTGCACGCCGCGAGCCGCGTCGCCGAGGCGGGCGTCAAGATCGTCGCGATCCCCAAGACGATCGACAACGACGTCGAGGGCACCGACCTGTCCATCGGGTTCCACACCGCGGTGAACATCGCGACCGAGGCCCTCGACCGCGTGCACACCACGGCGGAGAGCCACAACCGCGTTATGGTCGTCGAGGTCATGGGACGCCACGCCGGCTGGATCGCGGTGAACTCCGGCATCGCCGGTGGCGCGGAGGTCGTCCTCGCGCCGGAGGAGCCCTTCGACATCGACCAGCTCGTGAAGTTCCTGCGGCACCGGCACCGGGCGCACGCGAACTTCTCGATCGTCGTCGTCGCCGAGGGCGCCGTCCCGCGCGAGGGCTCGTCGATGGAGTTCACGCAGCAGCTCGGCCGCTTCGGCGAGATCGTCGCGGGGTCGATCGGCGAGCGCGTGAGCGCGGAGATCGCGGAGCGCACGGGGTTCGACACGCGCCTCACCGTGCTGGGGCACGTGCAGCGCGGCGGGGAGCCGACGCCCACCGACCGCATCCTCGGCAGCCGGTTCGGCGTCGCCGCGGTCGACGCGGTGAGCGCGGGGACGTCGGGCGTGATGACGGCGCTGCGCGGGGAGCGCGTGGAGCTCGTGTCGCTGGCGGAGGTGGCCGGGCGGCCCAAGCGCGTGCCCGAGGAGCTGCTCCGCGTCGCGCGCGTGCTCGCCTGAGGCGGCCGGGCGCAGGACGCAGCGGCGTCCGTCCTCGCGTTGACCACCGGGGTGACACCCGGATAAGGTGGACGGCGGTGCGTTGCGCCTGCCTTCGTCCCGAACTCGACGCCAACCATGACGTCCACGGGGCAGCGGCAGCGGCGCGCCGAGAACCCTACCCGCTCGACTACACCTGTCCGCATCGGAGCATCGAACTCAATGACCATCTCTACCCCCGCGAAGTCCGCACCCCAGGTTGCCGTCAACGACATCGGCACCGAGGAGGACTTCCTCGCCGCCGTTGACGCGACCATCAAGTACTTCAACGACGGCGACATCGTCGAAGGCACGATCGTCAAGGTGGACCGCGACGAGGTCCTCCTCGACATCGGCTACAAGACCGAGGGCGTCATCCCCTCCCGCGAGCTGTCCATCAAGCACGACGTGGACCCCGGTGAGGTCGTCAACGTCGGCGACGCGGTCGAGGCCCTCGTCCTCCAGAAGGAGGACAAGGAAGGCCGTCTGATCCTGTCCAAGAAGCGTGCGCAGTACGAGCGCGCCTGGGGCACGATCGAGAAGATCAAGGAGGAGGACGGCGTCGTCACCGGCACCGTCATCGAGGTCGTCAAGGGTGGTCTCATCCTCGACATCGGCCTCCGTGGCTTCCTCCCGGCCTCCCTCGTGGAGATGCGTCGCGTCCGCGACCTCCAGCCGTACGTCGGCAAGGAGATCGAGGCGAAGATCATCGAGCTCGACAAGAACCGCAACAACGTCGTGCTCTCGCGCCGTGCCTGGCTCGAGCAGACGCAGTCCGAGGTCCGCTCCACCTTCCTGCAGACGCTGCAGAAGGGCCAGGTGCGCCCCGGTGTCGTCTCCTCGATCGTCAACTTCGGTGCGTTCGTGGACCTCGGCGGCGTCGACGGTCTCGTGCACGTCTCCGAGCTCTCCTGGAAGCACATCGACCACCCCTCCGAGGTCGTCGAGGTCGGCCAGGAGGTCACGGTCGAGGTCCTGGACGTCGACTTCGACCGCGAGCGCGTCTCGCTGTCGCTCAAGGCGACGCAGGAGGACCCGTGGCAGACGTTCGCCCGGACCCACGCGATCGGTCAGGTCGTGCCGGGCAAGGTCACCAAGCTCGTCCCGTTCGGTGCGTTCGTGCGCGTCGAGGACGGCATCGAGGGCCTCGTGCACATCTCGGAGCTGGCCGTGCGCCACGTCGAGCTGCCGGAGCAGGTCGTCAACGTCGGTGACGAGGTCTTCGTCAAGGTCATCGACATCGACCTCGAGCGTCGCCGCATCTCGCTCTCGCTCAAGCAGGCCAACGAGGGCGTGGACCCGGAGTCGGACGACTTCGACCCCGCGCTCTACGGCATGGCCGCCGAGTACGACGAGCAGGGGAACTACAAGTACCCCGAGGGCTTCGACCCGGAGACCAACGAGTGGCTCGAGGGCTTCGAGACGCAGCGCGAGGCCTGGGAGGCGGAGTACGCCAAGGCGCACGAGCGCTGGGAGGCGCACCGCAAGCAGGTCGCCGAGGCCGTCAAGGCCGACTTCGACGCCGCGTCGGGCGACTCGGGCTCCTCGAGCTCGTCGTCCTCGAGCAGCACGTCCTACTCGTCGGCCCCGGCCGCCGAGGCCACGGGCACGCTCGCGTCGGACGAGGCGCTCGCCGCGCTCCGCGAGAAGCTCACCGGCAACTGATCTCCTGACGCCCTCCGCCGTTCCGGCGGAGACGTCGCAGGTCGCAGAAGGGCCCGCCACCCGAAGGGGTGGCGGGCCCTTCGCCGTGCCCGGCAACCGACCCTGCCCCGCCGAACACGGGGTTGCCGCCCGTCCTGGACCCAGGACGGGCGGCAACCCCATGTTCGGTGGTCAGCAACCGCATGCTCGGCGTCAGGCCACGGGCACCGGGGAGTCGGCGAACTGGGTGTGGTACAGCTCGGCGTACCGGCCGTCGCGAGCGAGCAGCTCGGTGTGCGTGCCCGTCTCGACGACGCGTCCCGCGTCGAGGACGACGATGAGGTCCGCCTCGCGGACCGTCGAGAGTCGGTGCGCGATGACGAGCGACGTCCGTCCGCGCAGCGCCTCGGCGAGCGCGGCCTGGACCGCGGCCTCGGAACCGGAGTCGAGGTGCGCCGTCGCCTCGTCGAGGACGACGAGCCGCGGCGCCTTGAGGAACACGCGCGCGATGGCCAGGCGCTGACGCTCCCCGCCGGACATCCGGTAGCCACGGTCGCCGACGACGGTGTCCATCCCTGACGGCAGCGCCGCGACGACGTCCCACACGTGGGCGCGCCGCAGCGCGGCCTCGAGCTCGGCGTCCGTCGCGTCCGGCTTGGCGTACCGGAGGTTCTCGGCGATCGAGTCGTGGAAGAGGTGGGCCTCCTGCGTGACCACGCCGACGGCGTCGTGCAGGCTCTCCTGCGTGACCTCGCGCAGGTCGCGCCCAGCGATCCGCACGTGCCCCGAGGTCGGGTCGTACATGCGCGTGACGAGCTGCGACACGGTCGTCTTGCCCGCGCCGGACGATCCGACGAGCGCGACCATCGCCCCCGCGGGGACGGAGAAGGAGACGTCGCGCAGCGTGTCGGTCGTGGGGTCGGCCCCCTCGACGGCGACGGACTCGAGCGAGGCGAGGGAGACCTCGGCGGCGCCCGGGTAGCGGAACGTCACGCCGTCGAGCTCGAGGCTCGCGCCGGCCTTCTCCAGGTCGTCGGCGAGGTCGTCGGCGTCGGGCGCGTCCGTCACGGTCGGCTCGAGGTCGAGCACCTCGAGCACGCGCTCGAAGCTCACGAGGGCGGTCATGACGTCGACCTGGACGTTGGACATGGCGGTCAGCGGTCCGTAGAGGCGCCCGAGGTAGGCGGTGAGCGCGACGACCGTGCCGACCGTCAGCGAGCCCGAGATCGCCATGACGCCGCCGAGCCCGTAGACGATCGCGACGGCGACGGAGGCGACGACGGTGAGCCCGACGCGGAAGACCGTGCCGTACATGGCCTGCTTCACGCCGATGTCGCGCACGCGGCCGGCTTGGGCGGCGAACCGGGACGACTCGCGGGCGGGGTCGCCGAAGACCTTGACGAGGTGGGCGCCCGCGACGTTGAACCGCTCGTTCATGGTCTGCGCCGCCTCGGCGTTGAGCTCGTAGCTCTCGCGCGTGATCGCGGCGAGGCGCTTGCCGACCCAGCGGGCCGGGAGCACGAACGCGGGCAGCAACGTCAGGGCGAGGAGGGTGAGCTGCCAGGACATGGAGAGCATCGCGGCGAGGACGAACACGACGGTGAGGAGGTTCGAGAAGACGTTGGAGAGCGTCGACGTGAAGGCCTGCTGCGCGCCGAGGACGTCGCCGTTGAGCCGCTGGACGAGCGCGCCGGTGCGGGTCCGGCTGAAGAAGGCGAGCGGCATGCGCTGCACGTGGTCGAAGACGGCCGTGCGCAGGTCGACGATGAGGCCCTCGCCGATGCGCGAGGAGAACCAGCGCTGGGCGACGCCGAGCGCGCCCGAGAGCACGGCCAGGCCGGCGGCGACGAGGGACAGGCTGACGACGACGCCGACGTCGCCCGCGGTGATACCGTCGTCGATGATCCGCTGGAACAGCAGCGGCGTGGCCGCGCCCGCAGCGGCGTCGATCGAGATGAGCACGAGGAAGGCCGCGAGCTGGCGGCGGTAGGGCCGGGCGAACGTGAGGACGCGTCGGATCGTGCCGCGGTGCAGCCGACGGGACGCGACGGAGGAGTCCTGGCGGAACGAGCGCATGCCGCGCCCGCCGCCGGAGCCGGGGAGAGGTGAGGTGAAAGACATGGGGCCTCCGAGGGTGGGGAGGGGCGCGGTCGTCCGCGGCGGCGTGGCGCCGGCCGGCGCGGCCGGCTGGGGGCTCGGTCGCGTGGACCGCTCGCGCGACAACGATAGTGAGTTTAACTCACAATGAGTGATCTCAACAAGACCCCGTCCTGCCGGGTACGCTCGGCCTCGTGACGAGCGATGCGAGCGCGCGCCCCGCACCGGGCGTGGTCGGTGGCCCGGCCTCCACGGACGAGGCGGGAGAGTTCCTCGCGCTCCTGCACGCGGCGCTCCGGAGCGTGCGACGCGAGGCGAGCGAGCGTGCCCAGCCGGCGGGAACCACGCCCGGCCAGTACCGGATGCTGCGGTTCCTCGCCCGCTGCGACGAGCCCTGCCGGCTCGGTGCGGTCGCGTCCGCGCTGGACGTCGCCCCGCGCTCGGTGACGTCCAAGGTCGACGACGCCGAGCAGGCCGGGCTCGTCCGACGCACCCCCGACCCGCACGACCGCAGAGCGACGCTCGTCGAGCTCACCCCGCAGGGGCGCGAGGTCGTCGCTCAGGTGGGAGCGGAGCGTTCGTCGAGCGCCGGCACGCTCCTCGCGCGCCTCGACGCCGCCGAGCGTGCCGAGCTCCTGCGGCTCCTGCGTGCCGTCGCGGGCGAGCAGCGGGACGGTGCGCGCGCCGGCGACCGACCGGCGGACGGCGCCGGCGCGCACGGCTGAGCCCTCCCACCGGGCTGAGCGGTCCCGGCGCGAGGTCGCCCACCGGCTGGCAGGATGGGGCGCATGTTTCGCATCGGCCTGACCGGAGGAATCGCGGCGGGGAAGTCCGTCGCGCTCGCACGCTTCGCCGAGCTCGGCGCCGTCGTCGTGGACTACGACGCGCTCTCCCGCGACGCGGTCGCGCCCGGGACGGTCGGCCTCGACGAGGTCGTCGAGGCGTTCGGGCCGGGCGTCCTCGACGCCGACGGCGCGCTCGACCGCGCCGCGCTCGGTCGCGTCGTGTTCGGAGACGACGCCGCGCGCGCACGCCTCAACGCCATCGTCCACCCGGAGGTGCGCCGGCTCGCGGCCGAGCACGAGGCGGCGGCCGGCGCGGCCGACCCGCGCGCCGTCGTCGTGCACGACATCCCGCTCCTCGTCGAGACGGGCGACCCCGCGCGCTTCCACTGCGTCGTGGTCGTGCACACGCCTGCGGACGTGCGGGTGGCCCGGCTCGTCGAGGGGCGCGGGCTGAGCGAGGACGAGGCCCGTGCGCGTCTCGCCGCCCAGGCGGACGACGCGGCGCGGCTCGCCGCGGCGGACGTGACCCTCGACGGTTCCGGCTCGCCGGAGGCGCTGCGCGAGCAGGTCGACGAGCTCTGGGTGCGGGTCTGCGCCGAGGTCGACGCCGAGGTCCAGGCCGAGATCGAGGAGCACGAGGCGTGACCGTCGTCGTCAGCGGGTTCGAGCCGTTCGACGGCGCCCTCACGAACCCGTCGTGGGAGGCTGCCGCGCGACTCGCCGAGCGCGGGGAGGAGCTCGTGGGCGAGCGGGTAGTCGCTGTCCGGCTCCCCGTGACCTTCGCCGGGGCGTGGCCGGTGCTCGACGCGGCGATCCGTGAGCACGAGCCCGACGTCGTCGTGGCGCTCGGCCTGGCGGGCGGTGCGCCGGGTGTGCGCCTCGAACGGGTCGCGGTGAACGTGCGCGACGCGCGCATCCCCGACAACGTCGGCGACCGTCCGGTCGACGTCCCCGTCGCCGAGGGAGGGCCGGTCGGGTACTGGTCGACGCTCCCGCTCAAGGCGTCGCTCGCGGCGATCCGCGCGGCGGGTGTGCCGGTGGCCGTGTCGAGCACCGCGGGGACCTATGTGTGCAACGACGTCTTCTACGCCCTCATGCACCACTGGGGTGCCGGGCCGGGGCGGCGCGCCGGATTCGTCCACGTCCCCGACGCTGACGTGGTCCCGATCGAGGACCAGGTCGCGGCCGTGGCCGCAGTCGTGCGGCACGCGCTCCTCGGCACCTCCGAGCCGGTCCTCGCGGGCGGCACGGAGAGCTGAGCCGGGCGCAGTGACGCCGAGGGCCCGGCAGGTCGTCCTGCCGGGCCCTCGGTGCGTGCTCGTGCCCCGAGCGTCAGCGCGTCGCGCGCCGGCGTGCCACGACGAGGATCGTCGCGCCTCCGGCGAGCAGCAGCGCGGCGACCACGGCCAGCACGACGACCGAGGCGCCCGTCGTCGCGAGGCCGCTCTCCGGCGTGCCGGCACCTTGCTCGGCGGACACGGGGGTCGCGTCGGGGCCGGGGGTCGGGGTCTCGGCTGCGGGGGTCGCCTCAGCGGAAGGCTCGCCCGGCTCCTCGGTGGCAGGGGTCTCCTCGGTGGTCGTCGGCGGCGTGGTCACGCCCTCGCCCGGGTGGGGACCCTCCGGCGACGGCTCCGGCTTGGGCTCCTCGACGAACGGCGTCGACTCGCACGGTCCGGCGAACGGGTAGTTGTGGTGCTCGATCCCGGCGCCCCCGGTGTACTCCACGGCGCCGTTGGACAGGATGCGCCCGTTGGTCGACGTCGCGACGGTGAGGGTCGCGTCCGTGCGCGGCACGACGACCGTCCCGGGGAACTGGTCGTTCGTGCCGAGCGTCACCTGCGTCGCGTCCGGGAAGCTCCACAGGAAGTGCGCGGAGAGGTACTGGCTGTTCTGGTAGACGCGCTCGCCGCCGTACTCCACGTGCTTGAGCCCCGGCACGTCCACCGAGGACCCGGTGACGGTGAGGAGCACCGGACCGCTCCCGGTGACGTACAGCGTGGTCAGGGTAGACGCCTGGGCGGCGGTGAGCGTGTACCGTCCGCCCGCCGCGACCGTCAGGACGCCGCCCTCCGGTGCGGCGGCGACGGCGCCGTCGGCGGCGTCGGTCGCGATGCCCGTGACGAGCCCGGGGAGCGCGGTGTAGGGGCGCAGGGCGGCCTCGCGGCCGACGCCCTGCGTGACGGTGCCCGGGCGGCCCGGGGCGTTGCGGCTCTCGGTGCTCGGGGTCGCGCCGGTGATCTCGCCCCCGACGACGACGTTGCCGCCGCTCGACGCGTGGAAGCCCACCTGGGTGTTCGTCGCGGTCGCGAGGTCGCCCCCGACGACGAGCATGTCGGTCCCGCCGGCCGGGGTGATGGCCGAGCCGCCGCCCCCCGCGGTCCCCACGTTGAGGCTCCCGGCTCCCGAGAGGTCGGCGTCCCCGCCCACGACGACGCGGCCCTCGAGCTCTGTCGCCGTCGTGACGGTGAGGCCGCCCCCCGCCCAGATGCCGACGCCCGCGTCCTCCACGGCGGTGAGCTCGTACACACCGACCGGTCGCGTGGACGGGTCCGCGGTGCAGACGTCGTCGGCGGTGACCGTCGGCGCGGCAGCCAGCGGCTCAGCGGTCGCGGGCGCGGCGAGGCCGACGGTCGTCAGGGTGAGCGCGGTGAGGGCGAGCAGGGGGATTCCGCGGGGGCGCGCGGGGTGAAGGCGCATGGTGTCGGCTCCAGGTCGAGGGTTCGCTAGCGGCGCTGACTTACTGCTGGCGGACTCCGTCGCCCGTGGTCCGTGCGGTCAGGCTGCTCCACGGGCGTCGGGGAGCGGCAGGGTCGAGGCGACCCTAGAGGTTCCGAATGACACCTTCCAAATTACGTCGGGGTGATTTCCGGTCGTGGCTCCGAGGGGGTGCGTCGACCGCGCGCGGAAGGGTTCGTGTGGGTGGCTCGACGTACCGTGGACTCATGCGTCCCGTGACCGATCTCCAGCGTGCGACCACCCCGTTCGAGGTCATCTCCGAGTACCAGCCGTCCGGCGACCAGCCGACGGCGATCGCGGACCTCTCGCAGCGCATCCGCGCGGGGGAGAAGGACGTCGTGCTCCTCGGCGCGACCGGGACGGGCAAGTCGGCCACGACGGCGTGGCTCATCGAGGAGCTCCAGCGCCCGACGCTGGTCATGGCGCCCAACAAGACCCTCGCGGCGCAGCTCGCGACGGAGTTCCGGGAGCTGCTGCCCAACAACGCGGTCGAGTACTTCGTCTCGTACTACGACTACTACCAGCCCGAGGCGTACATCGCGCAGACGGACACCTACATCGAGAAGGACTCGTCCATCAACGACGAGGTCGAGCGCCTGCGGCACTCCGCGACCAGCTCGCTGCTCACCCGGCGCGACGTCGTCGTGGTCGCGTCGGTGTCGTGCATCTACGGCCTCGGCACGCCGCAGGAGTACGTCGACCGCATGGTCCGGCTCGACGTCGGCATGCAGGTCGAGCGCGACGACCTGCTGCGGCAGTTCGTGACCATGCAGTACACGCGCAACGACATGGCGTTCACGCGCGGCACGTTCCGCGTGCGCGGGGACACGGTCGAGATCATCCCGGTGTACGAGGAGCTCGCGGTCCGCATCGAGTTCTTCGGCGACGAGATCGAGAGCATCCAGACCTTGCACCCTCTCACGGGCGACGTGATCCGGTCCGAGCCGAGCATCCACGTGTTCCCGGCGACGCACTACGTCGCGGGGCCGGAGCGCATGGAGCGCGCGATCTCCTCGATCGAGGCCGAGCTCGCCGAGCGGCTCGACGAGCTCGAGCGGCAGAACAAGCTGCTCGAGGCGCAGCGGCTGCGCATGCGCACCACGTACGACATCGAGATGATGCGCCAGATCGGCACCGCGTCCGGGATCGAGAACTACTCGCGGCACATCGACGGCCGCGAGGCGGGATCGGCCCCGAACACGCTGCTGGACTACTTCCCGGAGGACTTCCTCCTCGTCATCGACGAGTCGCACGTGACCGTGCCGCAGATCGGCGCGATGTTCGAGGGCGACATGTCGCGCAAGCGCAGCCTCGTCGACCACGGGTTCCGCCTGCCGAGCGCGATGGACAACCGCCCCCTGCGCTGGGAGGAGTTCGTCGAGCGGATCGGCCAGACCGTCTACCTGTCGGCGACCCCCGGCGACTACGAGCTCTCGATGGCGGACGGCGTGGTCGAGCAGATCATCCGGCCGACCGGCCTCGTCGACCCGGAGGTGCTCGTCAAGCCGACCACGGGGCAGATCGACGACCTGCTGCACGAGATCCGCGAGCGGGTCGAGCGGAACGAGCGCGTCCTCGTCACGACCCTCACCAAGAAGATGGCGGAGGACCTCACCGACTACCTGCTCGAGAAGGACGTGCGGGTGCGGTACCTGCACTCGGAGGTCGACACCCTGCGGCGCGTCGAGCTGCTGCGCGAGCTGCGCCTCGGTGAGTACGACGTCCTCGTCGGGATCAACCTCCTGCGCGAGGGCCTCGACCTGCCCGAGGTGTCGCTCGTCGCGATCCTCGACGCCGACAAGGAGGGCTTCCTGCGGTCGCCCAAGTCCCTCATCCAGACGATCGGCCGCGCGGCCCGCAACGTCTCCGGGCAGGTGCACATGTACGCGGACAAGATCACCCCGGCGATGGCCGCGGCGATCGAGGAGACCGAACGCCGGCGCGAGCGCCAGATCGCGTACAACACGGAGCACGGGGTCGACCCGACGCCGCTGCGCAAGCGGATCTCCGACGTGACGGACATGCTCGCGCGCGAGGACGTCGACACGGCCGAGCTCCTGGCGGGCGGGTACCGGCAGCCGGGCAAGGGCGCGAAGGGCAAGGCACCGGTGCCCGGCGGGCCCAAGGAGGGCGCGTCGTCGGGCAACCGGCTCGCCGGCGCGGCGGCGAGCGACCTGGCCGAGCTCATCCAGGAGCTGAGCGACCAGATGCACGCGGCCGCGGGCGAGCTCCAGTTCGAGCTCGCCGCCCGGCTGCGCGACGAGATCTCGGGACTCAAGAAGGAGCTGCGGCAGATGCAGGCCGCGACCGCCTGAGGGGCCGCCGCTGAGACGACGGGCGCGCCGCTCACGGGCCACCGAGGAACAGTCCACGGTGGCACGGTGTTGTCACGTCAGGAGGAGCCATGGCCTATGCTGGCTCCTCAGCGAGGGGGAGTATTCCCACACGGTGATGTCGTCATCACGGCCGGCGCAGTCGTCGGCCCGGTGTCACCGGTCCCGCAACCACCAGCCCGCGTCCCGTGCGGGTGCGCGTGGCGGTGCGTGGCGGAAGAGACCTTCGGTACTCAGTGCTACGTACCGGAGGTTTCTGCATGGACGTCCCCGTCTGGGTCTGGCTCGTCACCGTCGGCGTGATCCTTGCGATGCTCGCCGTCGACTACGTCGGGCACGTGCGCACGCCCCACGCCCCGAGCCTGCGCGAGGCCACCTGGTGGTCCGCGGGCTATGTCGCCGTCGCGGTCGCCTTCGGCGGGATCGTCTGGGCGGTCTGGGGCTCGACGTACGGCGGTGAGTACTTCGCCGGCTACATCACCGAGAAGAGCCTGTCGGTCGACAACCTCTTCGTGTTCGTCCTCATCATGACGAGCTTCCGCGTCCCGCGGCTCTACCAGCAGAAGGTGCTGCTCATCGGCATCACCATCGCGCTGGTCCTGCGGACGATCTTCATCTTCCTCGGCGCGGCCCTCATCGAGAACTTCAGCTGGATCTTCTACATCTTCGGCGCGTTCCTGCTCTACACCGCGTGGACGCAGGTCAAGGCGGGCTCGGGCCACGACGAGGAGTTCCACGAGAACGGTGCGCTCAAGCTGACCCGCCGCCTGTTCCCGACGACGGAGACGTACGTCGAGGACAAGATGACGACGAAGATCGACGGGAAGCGCTACATCACCCCGATGCTCATCGTGATGATCGCGATCGGCAGCGCGGACCTCCTCTTCGCGGTCGACTCGATCCCCGCGATCTTCGGGCTCACGCAGGAGACCTACCTCGTGTTCGCCGCCAACGCGTTCTCGCTGCTCGGCCTGCGCCAGCTCTACTTCCTCATCGACGGCCTCCTCGACCGCCTCGTCTACCTCGCGTACGGCCTCGCGGCGATCCTCGGCTTCATCGGGGTCAAGCTGCTCATCCACGCGCTGCACAAGAACGAGGTGCCGTTCATCAACGGCGGTGAGCACATCACCGCCATCCCGGAGATCTCGACGGCGCTGTCGCTCGGGTTCATCGTCGTCGTGCTCACGATCACCACGGTCGCGAGCCTCGCCAAGGACCGTGCCGACCGTCGGCGCTCCGTCGAGAGCTCGGAGGGCTCACGCTGATGGTTCACGAGCTTCCCGTCTGGTTCGAGTGGGCGTCGCTGTCGGCGCTCGCGGTGCTGCTCCTCGTCGACCTGTTCGTCGTGGGGCGTCGCCCGCACGTCCCCTCGATGCGCGAGAGCGCGTTGTGGGTCGGCTTCTACGTCGCGCTCGCCCTCGTCTTCGGGGCGATCGTGGGCGCGGTCGGCGGTGCGGCACCGGCCGGGGAGTTCTACGCGGGGTGGCTGACGGAGTACAGCCTCTCCGTGGACAACCTCTTCGTGTTCGTCATCATCATGGCGCGGTTCGCGGTCCCGCGAGACCAGCAGCAGCGCGTCCTGATGGTGGGCATCATCGTCGCGCTCGTGCTGCGCGGGGCGTTCATCCTCGCGGGCGCGGCGATCATCGCGCAGTTCGTGTGGGTGTTCTACCTCTTCGGTGCCTTCCTCATCTACACGGCGATCAAGCTCGTGGCCGGCGGGGACGAGCCCGAGGAGTACCACGAGAACCGCGCCGTGCGGGCGCTGCGGAAGGTGCTGCCGCTGGGCACGCAGTACGACGGCGGCCGGCTGCGCACGATCGAGGACGGCAAGCGGGTCTTCACGCCGCTCGTCATCGTGTTCCTCGCGATCGGCAGCACCGACCTGCTCTTCGCGTTCGACTCGATCCCCGCGATCTTCGGGCTCACCCAGGACCCGTTCATCGTCTTCACGACGAACGTCTTCGCCCTCATGGGCCTGCGCCAGCTCTACTTCCTCCTGGGCGGCCTGCTCGAGCGGCTCGTCTACCTGCCGATCGGTCTCGCGGTGATCCTCGGGTTCATCGGCGTGAAGCTGATCCTCGAGGCGCTGCACGAGAACACGTTGCCGTTCCTCAACGGCGGGGAGCACCTCGACGCCGTGCCGACCGTCCCGATCTGGCTGTCGCTCGTCGTGATCATCGGTGCGCTCGCCGTCACCACCGTCGCGAGCCTGCTGCGGACGCGGGCGCTGCACGCCCAGGACGGCCCGGACGCGACGGCCGCCGCGAGCGACGTCGCCGGTCCCGTCGAGGACGCGGTCGAGGCGCCTGCGGACGAGATCGTCGAGGAGGTCGCGTCCGCGGGCGAGGCACCGCCGTGGGGCACGGGCCCGCAGGACGGCACCGCGCGCTAGCTGTACTGACCCGGGACGTTGTTCACGCGGTCGATGGGGCGTAGGCCGCCGATGCCGGTGTGGGGTCGTTCCAGGTTGTACCGGTCCAGCCAGATC